>JBJERX010000081.1:0-43525 GCA_051882495.1 Huintestinicola sp.
AACCCCCGACCTGCTGATTACAAATCAGCTGCTCTACCAACTGAGCTACACCAGCCTGTGTATCATACTGCCAAACCATTAATTGGATAATGGTCGGGGCGACAGGACTTGAACCTGCGGCATCTTGGTCCCAAACCAAGCACTCTACCAAACTGAGTTACGCCCCGCTATCCTTATCGCCGTTCCTGACAGCTTTTATATGATATCATATATTTATTTTTTTGTCAATGGATTTTTTTTAGATTTTTTCTTTTTGTTTAATATACATATATTTAACCCCGTTAATTTAACCTTTTTTGATTCAAATTATAACAATAAATTCTTGCTTTTTTCCGGTAAATTTGCTATAATAAATTATGTGTATAAATATCAGTAAACTCGGCAGATTCTGATACTAAGTCTAAAGCGTTCTATAGACAAAGCCGACAGACAGAATAAGTCCGGTCTGGGAAAGCGACAGCAGGCGGGCTGTCGCCAGGCAAGGGAGCTTGACGACGAATGTACTTATTCTGAAGAGGATTTGTCTATAGGTTGATTTAGAATTAGTATTAGGCGACCCTGCCGACGGAAAAACCCAAAGGAGTACGGAAATGCGTATATTCAGCGATATGATAACCACTGAACTTCGTTTTCTTATGCCAAAAGCTCTGCTGGGAGACCTCCTGATCTTTATAGCTGCACTCCCGTTCTACGGATTGAATTATCAGGTCCCTCTGGGGCTTCTCCTGGGAACAGCCGCAATGACAGCGAATTTCATTCTGCTGGGCAGATCGGCTGAACGCTGCGTGGAACGTCCCACCGCCGCATCGGCAAAGCGGTATATGTTCTCATTCTATCTGATAAGACTTGCAATAATGGGAACCGCTCTTGTGATCGGCTTCAATTCCGATCTTTTCTGTGCACCGGCGGTCTTTATCCCGCTGCTGTGGCCGAAATTCTTCTATTCGGGAAGTGCTATTTTCACGCACTTTAAGAAATATTGATCCTTCAATGAACTGCTGAAGCTTTATGCGAAGAACCGCCTACGACGGATTTCGTCAGCGGGGTAAGCAGAAAATCCGGCAGTTAATTTTTGGGGAGCAATAAAGTGCTGACGAAAGGAGGGTAACCTAATATGGATACCGCTCAGGCGGCTGAAGCCGCTGACAAGTTCTATAGCACTGAGCTGCAGGTCGATGTCCTCGGTCCCCGGAAAATGATTACATTTGACAATGGTTTCACCATTTCCGAAACTGTAGTCACGGGCTGGCTGCTTATCATCGTACTGTTTATCCTCATCAAATGGCTCACAAGCGACCTGAAGGTGGTTCCCACATCCAAGAAGCAGATCCTTGCGGAATGGTTCGTTACATTCTTCAACGACCTTGTCAAGGATAACATGGGTAAGAAAATGGTGCATTTCGCACCCTATATCGCTACTATCTTCACATTCGCTCTTACAGGCTCACTTATAAGCGTGCTTGGCTTCAGAAGTATGACAGTTGATATCAACTGTACGGGAACGTGGGCAGCACTGACGCTGATACTGATAACGTTCTATAAGATCAAATCCAACGGATTCGGAGGATATCTTAAGAGCTTCGCTCAGCCTGTCGCAGTCATTACGCCTATCAACATCCTGAGTGAGGTCGCAACACCTACGGCGATGGCTCTACGTATCTTCGGAAATATTTCCAGCGGCATGATCATCAGCTCTATCGTTTACGCATTCCTGACACTGCTCAGCCATGCTGTATACAATGCAATAGGACTGCAGATCGAAGCACTGAATTATTTCTCCGTTTTCCAGATTGGTATTCCTGCGGTACTGTCAATTTATTTTGACTTTTTCTCGGGTGTTATCCAATCTTACGTGTTTATCATGCTTACTATGGCATACGTCGGGGACGCTTCCGGTAAGGAAGACTGATCCCACAACTTATATACAGATAGTATATTATACAGATTGTATATAATTATCTTACAAAATTAATTTATGGAGGTTAATTATCATGGAAGGACAGACATATGAGCAGACCATGCTCCTTGCAAAGGCAATAGTTCTCGCAGGACAGGGAATCGGTGCAGGTCTGGCACTTATCGCAGGTATCGGCCCCGGTATCGGTGAAGGCTATGCCGTAGGAAAGGCTATCGAAACGATCGGCAGACAGCCCGAGGCTAAGTCATCCGCTACAACAACAATGTTCATCGGTTGTGCCGTTGCCGAATCAACAGGTATCTACGGACTTCTCGTAGGTATTATCCTGCTGTTCGTAAATCCGTTCCTCAAGCACCTCGGCTGATAACGGAAAAAAGCGAAAATGCAGGATCGTGAGGTAAAAAATAATGAATTTTGAGTTTTTCAGCATTGACCCAACTACCATAGTCGGAGTTCTCTGCAACACACTTATCCTGTTTCTGCTTTTCAAGAAATTTCTTTTCGCTCCGGTAAATAAAATTATCGAAGAAAGAAAGGCTCAGGTCTCCAAGACATACGAGGATGCCGACGCTGCCCTCGAAAAAGCTAAGAGCATGGAATCCGAGTACACCGAAAAGCTGGCCGCCGCAAAGGAAGAATCCGCCGAGATCATAAAGGCTGCTTCCAGGAAGGCTCAGCAGCGTTCCGATGAGATCATCGCAGATGCAAAGAACGAGGCTTCAAGCATTATCGTCAAGGCAAACGCAGATATCGAAAAGGAACGCAAGCGTGCAGTAAACCGTATAAAGGACGAGATCTCCGATATTGCTGTAGATCTTGCAGAAAAGGTCATCGCCAAGGAGCTTTCCGGTGACGATGAACAGGCAAGACTTATCGACGAGTTCATTGACGGACTTGATGAGAACGTCTGATTTCTGCGGAAAGGATGGTAATACAAAATGCCCGGTTCTGTAGAAAAGGTTTATTCCGACGCTCTGCTGGAAATTGCCGCCGAGGAAAATACTGCCTCCCTGCTTGATGAGGAGCTTAACGCCCTGGCAGATATCTTTGCCGAAAACCCCGAGCTTACAGATATCCTCTGCTCCCCCACCGTTTCCGATGAGGACAAGCTTTCTCTGCTTGACAGCGTGTTCAGGGGCAAGGTATCGGACACATCCTTCAACTTTCTCTGCGTTCTTGCGGAAAAAGGCAGAAGCCGTCATCTGAACGGTATCGCAAAAGCCTTCCGTAAGGGTTATTATAACGCAAGCGGAATCGTGGAGGTAAATGTAACTTCCACACGTCCCCTTACAGATGCAGCAAGAGAAAAGCTCAAGGCGAAGCTTGAAAAGCGATACGGCAAAAAGGTCATACTGGCGGAAAAGATCGACCCCTCTATCATGGGCGGTCTCGTTGTGACCTGCGGAGACAGTATGCTTGACGGTTCTGTCAAGACCCGTCTTGACCTGATGCATAAGCAGATCAAGGATACTATTGCATAACATTACTTGCGTGTGTGACGCATATTTCACATAGAAAACACCGAAGAAAGGGTGGTTATTAAATGGATTTACGCCCTGATGAAATTACAGGTATTATCAAAAATCAGATAAAGAATTTCAGCTCCAAGATCCATCTTACCGATGCCGGTACTGTTGTAACAGTAGGCGACGGTATTGCAAGGATACATGGACTGGAAAACTGTATGTCGGGTGAGCTCCTTGAATTTGACGGCGGCGTTTACGCTATGGCCCTCAATCTGGAGCAGGATTTCGTTGGTGCCGTAATGCTTGGCTCCGACGCCGATATCAAAGAGGGCGATACTGTTAAGAGAACAGGAAGCGTAGTTTCCGTTCCCGTTGGTGAAGAGCTGCTTGGCAGAGTTGTAAATGCTCTTGGTCAGCCCATCGACGGAAAGGGTGCTATCCTTACTGATAAGAAGCTGCCTATCGAGCAGCCCGCTTACGGTATCATTACAAGAAAATCAGTTTCACGCCCCTTGCAGACAGGTATCAAGGCTATCGACTCCATGATACCCGTAGGAAGAGGTCAGCGTGAGCTTATCATCGGCGACCGTCAGACAGGCAAGACGGCTATCGCTCTTGATACTATCATCAACCAGAAGGGCAAGGACGTTATCTGTATCTATGTTGCCATCGGTCAGAAGCGTTCAACAGTAGCAAACGTGGTTGAAACTCTGGAAAAGAACGGTGCAATGGATTACACCATCGTTGTTTCCGCTACAGCCTCCGAGCTGGCTCCTCTCCAGTACATCGCTCCCTATTCGGGCGTTGCAATGGGTGAGTATTTCATGAAGCAGGGCAAGGACGTTCTCTGCGTATACGATGATCTGTCCAAGCACGCTGTAGCTTACCGTACACTTTCCCTCCTTCTTAAGAGACCCCCCGGACGTGAAGCTTACCCCGGAGACGTATTCTATCTCCATTCAAGACTTTTAGAGCGTGCAGCCTGCCTTAATGAAGATTACGGCGGAGGCTCCATCACTGCTCTTCCTATTATCGAGACCCAGGCAGGTGACGTTTCTGCGTATATCCCCACAAACGTTATCTCTATCACAGACGGTCAGATATTCCTTGAAACAGACCTTTTCAACAGCGGTATCAGACCGGCCGTAAACCCCGGTATCTCAGTATCACGAGTTGGCGGTGCCGCTCAGATCAAGGCTATGAAAAAGGTTTCAGGCTCTCTTAAGCTGACCTATTCACAGTACCGTGAGCTTCAGTCCTTCTCCCAGTTCGGTTCCGACCTGGATAAGGATACAAAGGACAGACTTGCTCTCGGTGAGCGTGTAGTTGAGGTCCTCAAGCAGAACAGAAACTCACCCATCGAAGTTGAAAACCAGGTTCTTATCATTTATGCTGTTACAAACGGATATCTTTCAAAGGTACCCGTAAGCAGAGTAGCTGAATTCCAGGATGAGCTCTTTGAATTCATTGCAAATTCACATCCCGAAATAATAGAGTCCATCAAGTCCACAAAGGATCTGACAAAGGAAAATGAGGCAGCTCTGAAGGATGCTCTCAATGAGTTCACAGAAAAATTCCTTGCCGAATAAGTTTGATTAAACCGACAGATATACTTGATGTAATATTATACAGATAGTATATTTATCAGAAAGGATGATACCAATGGCTTCCGGAAATATGAAGGTCATCAAACGCCGTATCAAGAGCGTTGAGTCCACAATGCAGATAACCAAAGCAATGGAGCTGGTAGCGTCTTCCAAGCTGAGAAAGGCAAAGGAAAAGGCCGATAAGGCACGGCCGTACTTTAATGCACTTTATGAAACAATGTGCGAGATAGCAGCGGAAAACCCGAAATTCCTGTCCCCCTTTACAAAAAACGGACAGGAGGGCAAGTCCCTGCTGGTAGTTATCGCAGGTGACAGAGGTCTTGCAGGCGGCTTCAATTCAAACGTATTGAAGCTTGCTCAGGCAAGGATAGATGAACTTGGCGGCATGGATAAGGTTGAGATAGTCGCTATAGGCAAAAAGGCTGTGGAATATTACGAGAAGCGCGGTTATGATATCATGGGTTCCTACCCGAATATTGCCGAGCATATCAGAAATTCCAATGCCTCCTACATTGCCGAAACTATCGTAAAGCCATACGTCAAGGGAACATTTGAAAGAGTAGAGCTTTTCTACACCAAGTATGTTTCTCCTATCAGTCAGGTAGCTGTATCAAAGCCCATGCTCCCTGTTGAGATCGACAGGAGCATAGCTGTTTCAAAGTCACTGCCTATCTATGAACCATCTGCCGGCGAGGTTTTCAACAGCATCGTTCCCAAATATATCACAGGTATGATATTCGGTTCAGTTGTTGACAGCTTTGCGTCCGAACAGGCTTCAAGAAGAAGTGCAATGGAAAACGCATCCGATAACGCAAGTGCAATGATAAGCGATCTTTCGCTGAAATATAACCGTGCAAGACAGGCATCCATCACCCAGGAGATCACCGAGATCGTGGGCGGTGCATCTGCACAGTCATAATGCACTTTTACAAGGTTCCCACAAATAATACAGCGTCGCGGAGCTGTACAGGATAATGTACAGTTCACTGCCGCTGATATATGGAGAGGTGAAAAAAATGCCCCAGAATAATGTCGGAAAGGTTGTACAGATCATCGGTGCCGTTGTTGACGTCCGCTTTGAAAAAGACAATCTTCCGAACCTTCTTAATGCTATAGAAATCAATTTTAACGATCAGAAGCTGATATGTGAGGTAGCTCAGCATATCGGTGACGATGTTGTAAGATGTATAGCTATGTCCTCAACCGACGGTCTCGTAAGAGGTGTGGACGCTATTGATACAGGCTCACCTATCACTGTACCCGTCGGCAAGGATACTCTCGGCAGAATATTTAACCTGCTGGGTGATCCCGTTGACAACAAGCCCGCTCCCGAAACAAAGGAAAGATGGCCTATCCACCGTGAGGCACCCTCCTATGAGGAGCAGGCAGCCTCCAATGAGATACTTGAAACAGGCATCAAGGTAATCGACCTTATCTGTCCCTACCTTAAGGGCGGTAAGATCGGTCTTTTCGGAGGAGCAGGCGTTGGTAAGACAGTTCTTATCCAGGAGCTTATCAACAACATTGCTAACCAGCACAACGGTATTTCCGTATTCACAGGTGTTGGTGAACGTACCCGTGAGGGCAACGACCTTTATAACGAAATGATGGAATCGGGAGTTATCGACAAAACCGTTCTTGTATACGGTCAGATGAATGAGCCTCCCGGAGCAAGAATGAGAGTAGGTCTTTCAGGTCTTACAATGGCAGAATATTTCCGTGATGTTGAAGGACAGGACGTTCTTCTCTTCATCGACAATATCTTCCGTTTCACACAGGCAGGTTCCGAGGTTTCGGCTCTCCTTGGACGTATGCCCTCAGCCGTAGGTTATCAGCCTACACTGGCAACAGAAATGGGTGCTCTCCAGGAGAGAATCACATCCACAAACAAGGGCTCCATTACATCCGTACAGGCTGTATACGTTCCCGCCGATGACCTTACCGACCCCGCTCCTGCAACGACCTTTGCTCACCTTGACGCAACAACAACGCTTTCACGTTCAATCTCCTCTCTGGGTATCTACCCTGCAGTTGATCCTCTTGATTCCACATCAAGGATCCTTTCCCCCGAAATTGTGGGCAATGAGCATTACGAAACTGCAAGAGCGGTACAGAATATACTCCAGCGTTACACAGAACTCCAGGATATCATCGCTATCATGGGTATGGATGAGCTTTCCGATGAAGATAAGCTGACAGTTGCCCGTGCAAGAAAGATACAGAGATTCCTTTCTCAGCCATTTACAGTTGCTGAGCAGTTCACAGGTATGAAGGGTAAGTATGTACCTCTTAAGGAAACAATCAGAGGCTTCAAGGAGATCATTGAAGGCATGCATGACGATCTGCCCGAGTCCGCTTTCCTCTTTGTAGGAACTATTGATGAAGCAGTAGAAAAAGCAAAGCAGTCACAGGAATGATCGAAAGGAGAGTAAAATATGGCAGCTCCTTTTGAATTAACAGTCATCACTCCCGAAAAAACCTTTTTTGACGGTGAGACCACGCAGATGATCGTTCGTACCACCGAAGGTGATATCGGTATTCTCGCAAACCATACAAGTCTTGTTGCAAGCCTTCCTGCAGGACCTATGAAGATCATGCAGGAGGACGGTAATTACCGTGAAGCAGCAGTATCATCGGGACTCATCAAGGTCGGCGGAAACAAGGTACACATTTTTGCCGATGCCGTTGAATGGGCTGATGAGATCGACATTGAATGGGCAAAGAGATCCGAGGAAGATGCTAAGCAGCGACTGGAAGCTAAGAAGAATGCAAGAGATATGGATCTTGCCGAAATGAAGCTGAAAAGAGCACTTAACAGAATCTCCGTACACGATAAGCTTATGAAATAACGAATTAACTTCGCAGGATTTCCGGTATGAGATCCTGCGAAGTTTTTTGCATCAAAAACATAAAGAAAACAGGACCATTGCATTTCACTTGCAGCGGTCCCGTTTCCCACAATATATTAAGAGAGGAGAATGAAATTAGCTTAATAAATGAATCAATAATCTCTGCTTTCCATTTCCGGCTTAGCACTTTCATCATCGGTAAGAACGATATCAACATCCTCGCTGCCGTGAGCACGTGCAAGTGTTACCGTTATAATATCACCCACATTTTTGCCCTTCTTTGCAGCAGTAAGCTCATCCATTGATGTGATCTTTTCACCGTTAGCTGCAATGATAACATCACCCGCACAAATACCCGCAGCCTCCGCTCCGGAACCTTCGTTTACGGATACAACCATAACACCCTCGTCAACGGGAAGTCCATAGTATCTCATTACCGCACTGTTAACATTTGTGCCTGTTATGCCGATCTGAGGAGAAGATACATATCCCTTGTTCATAAGATCGCTGATAAGAGGCATTGCATCTGTGATAGGAATAGCAAATCCAAGACCCTCAAGAGAGCTGTCAACCAGCTTTGAAGAGGTTATTCCTATGACCTGACCCTTGCCGTTGATAAGCGGTCCGCCCGAGTTGCCGGGGTTGATGGCTGCGTCTGTCTGAATAAGCGTCATTGATGCGGAGCCTCCGCCGGAAAGTTCAACGTCAATAGTTCTGTTAAGACCGGAGATGATTCCCTGTGATGTGGAAAGCCCAAGTCCCAGAGGATATCCGATAGCAATTGCAGTGCTTCCCATTGTAAGGTCATCGGAGTTTCCGAATTCTGCAGGAACAAGATCATCCTTGTCGATCTTGATAACTGCCAGATCTGAATTAGTATCAACACCGATTATCTCAGCTTCATATTCGTTCTGGTCATCTGTGGAAAGAACAATGGTGAGACTGGTAGCATTCTTTAAGGTTGTCTGATAAGAGCCTCCGCCAATGCCGTTTCCGAAGAAGTAGCTGAAAATATCACCATAATCATTTCCGTATGGATTCATTCTGTTATCATTCTTTACGTATTCGCTGATCTCTGTCTGAACAACGTGTGCGTTGGTAATGATGTATCCGTCACTGCTGAGAATGATACCTGTACCTGTTCCCGAGGACGTGCCTGAGCTTGATTCAAACTGTGAATGAACACTGACAACAGAGGGAGTGACCTTTTCAACGATCTGCTGAGTTGTAAGCTCACCGGAATTATTAGCGGATGAGTTAAGCAGGCTGCTTACAGAATTATCATCGCTTGCTGCTGTGGTTACAGCAGAGATCTGATTTTCTTCAGCCTTGTTATCCTTATCCGAGTCTTTATTTTTATCGGAAACACTCTCCGAAACCTCAATTGCCTTTTCAGAGTTTATTGTATTCTGGAGATATGCACCGCCGAATCCCGATGCACCGCCGACGATGGCAACAGCCAACAGCATTGCAACAGTTTTCTTAGCACTGCCTCCGCTGTTTTTAGTCTTTTCCTCGGGGACATCTATATAGTTATAATTGTTCTCATACATATAGCATTTTCCTTTCCTGATTGGTCACATCCGGAGCTTCTACTACTTCCGGACAGGTATTTTTATTAGGTCGCCGTATCTTTTTTTTATTTCCGACCCTGTGATTATATAATAATACCCTCATGTGTAAAATATGTGATATTGAATTGAAAACATTTTAAAAGAGATGTCAAAGATCACATTTCCCCGCAGATATTCATAATAATAGCCGTCATAGCAACAGGACAGGTCTCGCATCTCAGTATACGTTTTCCAAGCCAGATAGGAACAGCTCCCTTTTCCGCAGCCTTGTTTACCTCACTGCGTTCAAAGCCGCCCTCCGCTCCGATCATGATACCGCAGGAGGATGACTGACTGAAATCTATGGCTGATATCCTGTCACCGCCGTTTTCATAGCAGATAAGTCTGATATCATTTTCCGCAAGATCGGAAACAGCTTCATCAAATGTCATAATTTCCGTTATTTCGGGAATGATCCCTCTTCCCGATTGCTTTGCCGCTTCCTCTGCGATCTTCCTGTATCTTGCGATCTTTTTTGCAGCTGACTTTTCATCGGGACGGGAAACGCATCTTTTTGAAATAAAAAAAACTATTCTTGCCGCACCAAGCTCCGTGGTTTTCTGAATAATAAGCTCGGGCTTATCACCCTTCGGGAGTGCCTGATAAACAGTCAGCTTCATTTTAGGTTCACTTGATGTGGGGTTTTTCCCTGTAATGTGACAATAAACAGCATCGGAAGTCATTTTTTCGATCACTGTATCATAATCCATTCCCTCACGGCAGAATGTTATACTGTCACCTATCTTCATTCTCAGTGAACGTCCTATGTGAACAGCATCATCACCTGTTACAGTAACAGTATCTTCGCTGACTGATGATTCCTGAATAAAAAATCTTGGCATAGAAAAATTCCTTTCATCTCCGCTGAAAAGATCTGTGACCTGTTCCCATTCTGCGGCATACAATATTAATGAGCTGATAAGGTTTGTTATCAGTATCTCTTATACTAATCTTTAATCGTTCTATAGACAAAGGCGGCAGATATAACGCTGCCAATCTAGGAAAGCGACCGCAGGCGGGCTGTCGCCCGACAAGGGAGCTTGACGACGCGTGGCTGCTTTATAGCTGACGGATTTGTCTATAGGTTGGTTATAGATTAGTATTATTCAAAGAATTCACATAGGAGTGTTATATAAATGAACACTGTTTCCATGTGCAGCCTTAATGAAGGCTGCTGCGGAACTGTCACTGCAATGAACAGCAGAGGCAGTATGCGGAGACGGCTTATGGATATGGGTCTTATTGAAGGCACAAAGGTAATATGTCTCCATAAAAGTGCCTGCGGAGACCCCATCGCATATCTTATCAGGGGAGCTGTGATAGCCCTGAGAAATGAGGACAGCTCCCAGATACTTGTCTCCGTTATCTGAATAATTACTTATATACACTATGTAATAAAATAAAACTTATTACATAGTGTATATCTTATACAAACTGATATACCCTTACATAATCAACCTTCATAATATCCGGCAGGTCTTCGGGTCTCGGTTTACCCGTCCATGAACCTGTTTCGGCAGATATTTTCACGAAAAGCGGCTTTTCACATGTTCCCCGTGCCTTTTCCGCATCGGTCCTCCATGTTTCCTTTCCGTCAATATAATAAACGTATTCTTCTTCAGTCCATAATAACGCAAAGGTATGATATTCCCCGTCATAAACATCCGCATCTACAACATTACCAAGAGCCTTATGCATTACTCCGTATCCATCCCAGTTAAGAGTATGCTGTATTTTCTTCTTGTCGCAGTAGGGAGATTCAAAAATATCTATCTCCGTTCCGTCCTTTCCGCCGTTACTCTCACTCATAACGCAGTCATTCATAAGCCAGAATGCAGTCCAGTAGCCGGGAACAGTGTTGATAGTGCATCTTATCTCATAATATCCGTATGCCTGCTCAAAACGACCCTTTGATCTGACAGCTCCGGAATTAAAATGGTCAAGCTCACTGTCATACTCCATACCGATAATGAGATTTCCCTCACCGTCAAGATAGGACATATCATCATCCCAATAATTATTCAGATCCTGACGCTTCTGTTCGGGACAGCGTTCCCATTTACCGGGGTCAAGCTCAGTACCGTCAAAATTATCCTCAAAGGTAAGAGCACACCTTCTGCCGTCAACAACAATAGTATTTCCGTTTTCAACATCTTCACCGGAAGCTGTTGAAACGCTCACAAAAACGGATAACGCCAGAGCAAGAATCTTTTCTTTCATAATAACCTCATTTATACTAAGTCTATAGGTTGATATTAGTATTACTACGTACAAACGGAAATATCTCCGCAATTACAGAGATATTTCCGTCAATAATCTTTATTCTCTGTCCTCTGCCTCTTCATCATCATCGGGAATATCTTCCTCAACAATGACTTCATTCTTTTCCTCGGCAGCAGCTGCAGCCATGTCCTTCTGTATCTCTTCCTCGCTGGGCTGTTCGATCTCTTCTATCTCCGCACTGTCATCGTGCTCGGTTCTTGTGAATGTAACAAGCTTATCCTCGTCGGATATCCTCATAAGACGAACACCCGTTGCATATCTGCTCATTACACGTATATCGCAGGCTCTGATACGGATAATTGTTCCGTCAGTGGAGATCATGATGATATCATCTGTCTCGTCAACTACCTTGATACCGCATACATAGCCCTTAGTATCGCTGACCTTGTAGTTGAGCATACCATAACCGCCCCTGTTCTGGATGCGGTAATCCTCCAGACTTACACGTCTGCCAAGACCCTTTTCGGTAACAGTCAGAACGCATGCACCCTCACGGACTCTTGCCATGGAAACAACATAGTCTCCCTCTCTGAGTCTGATAGCCTTTACACCGTGAGCAGTTCTGCTCATAGGACGCATCTGAGTTTCATTTATTCTGATAGCATAACCGTTTCTTGTAGCAACGATCACCTGTGCGTCTCCGTTTGTAAGACGAACACCCGCTATCTCGTCACCCTCGTCAAGACCTATAGCTCTGAGACCGTTTTTGCGGACATTCTTATATGCGGAAAGAGGAGTTCTCTTGATCTTGCCGTTCTTTGTAACCATAATAATAAACTTATCCTCGGCAAAATCCTCGGTCTTTATCATAGCAGCTATGCTTTCATCCTCAGCAAGAGGCAGCATATTTATGATATTTATTCCTCTTGACTGCTTTGAACCCTCAGCGATCTCAAAGCACTTCATCTTGTACATGATTCCCTTGTTTGTAATAAACAGAACATTATCATGAGTAGAGGAAACGAACATTTCCTCAACGAAATCCTCTTCTCTCTGCTTCATGCCGAGAACGCCCTTGCCGCCGCGGTTCTGAGCCTTATATGTGTTTACGGGCTGTCTCTTGATATAACCGATGTTGGTAAGAGTAACAACGCAGTCCTCCTCGGGTATAAGGTCCTCGATATCGACCTCTCCGCTTACCATCTCGATACGTGTTCTTCTGTCGTCGCCGTATTTATCCTTGATTACCTCAAGCTCATCGGAAACTATCTGCAGGACCTTTTCATTATCAGCAAGAATCGCTTCAAACTCTGTTATTTTAGCAACCAGCTCAGCCAGTTCATCAGTGATCTTCTGACGCTCCATATTGGAGAGCTGATACATTCTCATCTGTGCGATAGCGTCTGCCTGGACCTCGGAAAGACTGAATTTTTCCATAAGTCTTTCCTTGATCTCGGTGATGTTCTCGGATGTACGGCATATCCTGATAACCTCATCAATGTTATCGGCAGCTATGACCATACCCTCTAAGATGTGAGCTCTTGCCTTTGCCTTCTTAAGATCAAACTCGGTCCTTCTTCTGATGACCTCCACCTGGAAATCAACATATTCCGTAAGCATCTGCTTAAGGCTCAGTATCTTAGGCTCCCCTCTTACAAGAGCAAGCATTATAACACCAACAGTATCCTGGAGCTGTGTATACTGATACAATCTGCTGAGAACGACCTGAGGAGCAGCGTCCTTCTTAAGCTCGATAACTATTCTTACAGGATGCTTTTTGTCCGATTCATCACGGATATAGTGAACACCGTCAATACGCTTTTCCTTAACAAGGTCAGCCATATTTTCAATAAGACGCTTCTTGTTAACATTATATGGTATCTCATCAACTATGATGCAGTTTCGTCCTCTGATCTCCTCAATACGGCAGCTTCCCCGGAGAGTGATCTTTCCTCTTCCCGTAGCATAAGCAGCCCTGATTCCCGAAAGACCCATAATAATGCCGCCTGTAGGAAAATCGGGACCCTTGATATGCTCCATAAGCTCATCAAGAGTGCAGTCGGGATTTTTTATAAGTGCCTGAACAGCTCCGATAGTCTCTCTCATATTATGAGGAGGGATATTTGTAGCCATACCAACGGCAATGCCCATTGAACCGTTTACAAGAAGATTGGGGAATCTTGATGGAAGTACCACCGGTTCCTGGAGACGATCATCGTAGTTTGTTGTATAGTCAATAGTTTCCTTATTGATATCCGTAAGCATTTCTGTGGATATCCTTGACATCTTGGACTCTGTGTATCGGTAAGCAGCGGGAGGATCGCCGTCGATGGAACCGAAGTTTCCGTGACCGTTTACAAGGGGATATCTCAGTGAGAAATCCTGTGCCAGACGAACAAGAGCGTCATAAACCGATGCGTCACCGTGAGGATGATATCTACCCAGCACCGAACCTACCGTGTCGGCACACTTACGGTATTCCTTATCGGGTGTAAGTCCGTTTTCATGCATTGTATAAAGGATACGTCTGTGAACGGGCTTCAGACCGTCTCTTACGTCAGGCAAAGCTCTGGATACGATAACTGACATTGAGTATTCAAGGAAGGATTTTCTCATTTCCTTTTCAATGTCAACATCTATTACCTTGTCAATGGCATGTTCAAAGCCATTGCTTGTGTGATTCTGTTTATCTTCTGACAAAATTAACAACTCCCTGTCCGGCAATTGCCGCATGATCTATTAGTTGATGTTTTTTTACACAGCTTACTGCTGTCTGTATCTTACTCCCATAATGTTTGAAAGTCTGTTTTTTATCTCAATGACCTCATATGGCTTGAAGGCAGATTTGGGGATAACAAAGAAATTGACCTTTTTTACGTACAGAACATAAAGCTCCTCCGTATCAACAAGCTCTACTGCACTGTTATCCAGATGAACGATGGTTGCGGGGATAACATTTTCCTCCTCATCATTCTCACTTCCGGTTTCATCGGATATTTCCTCAGTCCCGGAGGTCTCAGGCTTTTCCTCCTCTTCGGACTGATTTTCGATATAGGGATCATAAACTGTAGTTATCTTGATCTTATCGGTAAATATCTCAGCATTATATACGGTGCCTTTAAGCTCCGTAATGCCCTTTTCAAGTCTTTTCCGTGTGCTTCTCGGTCTCATCAGGATGTATATCCCAAGCACAACGCATACAGCACAGAGAAAATAAGATGTTGAAACATCCGAATTCTCACCTGCCGAAATAATAGCCATTACCTGTGAAGCAAGTCCGAGAACTACCAGCAGCATCTGAAAAGCAACATTTTTATAAACATAATACTTCTGGAATATCTTAAATCCCTTCATTATGCTTTCCGTGCTGCTTTCATACTGTCCCGCAGCAAGCAGCTCTTCGGTCTGTCCTCTGCCGTCATCGTAAAAATCATCGTCAAGAATATTATTCATAAATCAGATTCTCCTTAGGAATAAATGATACTGATCAGATGTCAAGATTTTCAACATACTTTGCATTCTTTTCGATGAATTCACGTCTCGGCTCAACCTTGTCACCCATAAGGATAGTAAATATCTCGTCAGCCTTTGCTGCGTCATCAAGAGTAACTCTCAGCATAGTTCTTGTTTCGGGATCCATAGTTGTTTCCCAGAGCTGGTCGGGGTCCATCTCACCAAGACCTTTGTATCGCTGAACATTTACCTTGTCACCTTCAGCAGAAAGCTCGCTTATATACTTGTCTCTCTCTTCATCGGAGAAAGCATACTTTGATATTTCCTTCTTTCCCTTTTTCTTGTAGACCTTGAAAAGAGGGGGCTGTGCAATAAAGATGTTTCCGTTTGTGATAAGTGGCTTCATGAAACGGAAGAAGAAGGTCAGAAGCAAGGTTCTGATGTGAGAACCGTCAACATCGGCATCGGCCATGATAATGATCTTTCCGTAACGAAGCTTTTCAATGTTGAAATCCTCACCGATGGAGGTACCAAGTGCAGCAACTACAGGCATAAGCTTTTCATTGCCGTATACCTTGTCAAGTCTTGCCTTTTCAACGTTGAGCATCTTGCCCCAGAGAGGAAGAATAGCCTGATAACGGCTGTCACGTCCCAGCTTTGCGGAACCTCCCGCAGAGTCTCCCTCTACGATGTATATTTCAGTCAGCTTAATGTCATGCTCGTAGCAGTCGGAGAGCTTGCCGGGAAGAGACGCCGAATCCATAGCGGACTTTCTTCTTGCTGTTTCTCTTGCCTTTTTTGCGGCTTCTCTTGCCTTCTGAGCATTTATTGACTTTTCAAAAATAGCCTTTGCAGCTTCGGGGTTCTCATCAAGATAGCACATAAGCTTTTCGGTAACGATACCCTCAACTAACGGACGCACCTCAGGATTTCCCAGACGTCCCTTTGTCTGTCCCTCAAACTCGCAGTTTGTAAGCTTAACGGAAATAACAGCTGTCAGACCCTCACGAACATCATCGCCTGTAAGCTTGTCCGCATTTTCCTTGATAAGATTGAATTTTTTGCCGTACTCATTGATGACCTTCGTAAGAGCATTTTTAAATCCGTTCTCATGAGTACCGCCGTCGGTGGTGTGGATATTATTAGCGAATGATCTGATATCCTCGTTGTAGGAATCATTCCACTGAAGAGCGATCTCCGCTGTTGAATCACCCTTTGCACCGCTGATATATATTACGTTGTTGGAAAGAGGATCAAGTCCCTTTACCTTATGGATATGCTCAACAAACTGTCTGATACCGCCTTCATAATGGAGCACCTCAGACTGAATATTATCATCATCTCTCAGATCTGAGAATACAATTCTGACTCCTGCATTAAGGAAAGCCTGTTCTCTCAGTCTTTTCAAAAGAACTTCATATTCGTAAACAGTAGTTTCTGTGAATATCTCAGGGTCAGCCTTGAATTTTACGGTGGTACCCGTCTCAGTGGTCTCACCGATTATCTTAATAGGTTCATCATAATGACCGCCGTTATGGAATCTCTGGAAATGGACATTCTTTCCGTCCTTGACTGTCAGCTCCAGCCATTCCGAAAGAGCATTAACAACAGACGCACCAACACCGTGAAGTCCGCCTGCTACCTTATATCCGCCGCCGCCGAACTTTCCGCCTGCGTGGAGAATGGTATAAACTACCGTGGCAGCAGAGATACCCTCCTTGGGATGGATTCCTGTAGGGATACCACGTCCGTTATCAGTTACCTCTATGATATCACCCTTCAGGATATTTACCTTTATCTCCGAACAGTAGCCTGCCAGTGCTTCATCAATCGCATTGTCAACGATCTCATATACAAGGTGATGGAGACCTCTGGGACCTGTGGAGCCGATGTACATACCGGGACGCTTTCTTACAGCCTCAAGACCCTCCAGCACCTGTATCTGATTTTCGTCGTAACTCTGATTGTTCTGTGTGTTCTGCATATCAGACATTTTTATGACCATTCCTTTCCGAACCCTATTACAAGGAAAATAAGGCTCAATCCGCAAGTCAGGCGGATAATTCAGTTCATGCTTTTTATGATTTTATTTTCTTTCAGCACGCTTTTTAAGCGTAGCGGGAGCAACGGGTGAAATATAAACTCTTTCCTTTCCAACATGATCTGTGGAGACCACAAAGGATTTAGGCATGTCGAAGCTGACATTCACCGTGCTTTTTCTTTTCTCGGAGGCTGACAGATATTCTCTTGTAAGCTTTCCCACGGAAGTGTTTTCAATATCAAAAATACCTATAATATCTCCCGTTCTTACTGTAGTGTCCCTGCCCAGATGAAGATACATCTCAGCCCTCCTTGCTGACAGTTCCGCTCTTAACAGCAAATATCCTGCCGTTTTTCAGTGAACTTCCTATCATACGCTTATCGCAGCAGGTTATAAATACCTGCATATCGTCTATATTTTCAAGGATAAATCCTTGTCTTGCCGTGTCAAGCTCGCTGAGAACATCATCAAGGAGCATAACGGGAGCTTCTCCTGTCTGATCTCTGATTATCTTAGCCTGAGCTATCTTCATAACAAGAGCAACGCTTCTCTGCTGACCCTGTGAACCGAATTCACGGGTGCTGAGACCGTTTATGGCAGTAATAACATCATCTCTGTGTATACCCGCAAGAGTATATCCTGCACGGATATCATCGTTTACATTGCTTTTCAGCTTATTGTAATAAATATCCGCAAGCTCTCCCTCATGATCGGTGCGTCCCTCGAGATCCTTATACACAGTTGACTGATAGTATAATTTTAATTTTTCTTTACCGTTTGTAATTTTATCATATATACTATCTGTATATTCATTAAGATTATTACAGTAAGTATTACGAATTACAGAAATATATGCCCCTGTCTTAGCAAGCTGAACATCCCATATATCAAGGTCCTCAGCACTTGCCCGTCCCAGAGCTATTTCCTTTATCAGAGCATTTCTCTGAGAAAGCAGATTTTCATACTTGTTAAGAGCATATACAAAGGATGGCTTCAGCTGTGAGGCGGAAAGATCTATAAAGCTTCTCCTGTTATCGGGAGAGCCTTTGGAGAGAAACAGATCCTCCGGAGTAAAAACAACACACTTAAGCGTACCGAAAAGTTTTGAAAGCAGCGGCACCTTAACTCCGTTAAGGGTAATTATCTTATCCTTGATGTTTTTTTTCCTGACAGAAAATACTATCTGCTGAGTGCGGAAGCTGTCTCTGAATGAAATATCTATCTCAGCCTTTTCCTTATGGAATCCGATAAAATCCCTGTCCCTTGTTCCCCGGAAGGAGCGGCAGCCTGTCATGAGCCAGACCGCTTCTATCAGATTTGTCTTTCCCTGAGCATTGTTACCGCAGAAAATATTCATGCGGCTGTCAAGCTCAATATTGACCTGTGACAGATTTTTATATCCGTCAGCAATGACATTGGTTATAACCATATCAGTCGGTTATTGTGAGGCAGACATCATAGTCTCCGTCCTTTATCCTTACAACATCCCCCGGACGTATCTTTTTTCCTCTCATAGTGCAGGGCTCGCCGTTTACGCTGACAATGCCGTCAGCGATTATGGACTTTGCCTCTGAGCCTATTGCAGCAACTCCCGAGAATTTAAGCAGCTGATCCAGCTTGATAAACTCTGTAGTTATCTGAATGCTTTCATTCTGAGCAGCCAAACATATTTCCTCCAATACAGCAAAATTATTTTCTAAATGATCACTCCGACTTAAGTCTTACGGGAAGAACCAGGAATGTATAATCATCTCCCTCAATGGGAACTATCTTCATAGGTGAAAGACCTCCGTTGAGCAGGAGCTTTACCTTGTCGGATTCGGATGCCTTAAGAGCATCCAGAAGGAATCGGCAGTTAAAGCCTATCTCAACTCTCTGACCGGATATCTCAACAGGGAAAACATCGGAAAGCTTTCCGAGAGAAGAGGAGCAGGATATCTTGACCTGGCCATCCTCAAAAATGCACTTAACGGGAGCCTTGGTCTGCTCAACTACAAGAAGCAGGCATCTTTCAAGAGAAGCTATGAGATCCTTTGTGTTAAGTACGATCTCAGTGGAATGATTTGCGGGGATAGAACCCTTGTAGTTATGGAATTCACCCTCCAGCAGTCTGCTGAATACAAAGTAGCCGTTGATCTCGAAAACAACATGCTTCTTTGTGATATACATGCTTACCTTCTTTTCATCGTCATCCTTAAGAAGCTTTGCAACTTCTGCAAGAGCCTTTGCCTTGACAACGAACTTGTGGTGATCGTCGCTGGATATTTTTTCGGTTCTTACAGCAAGTCTGAATCCGTCAATGGCAACAAGATTGAATATTTTATCGGAAATATCAAAAAGCTCTCCCGTTAGTATTGGCTTATTATCCGAAACAGATACGGCAAATATTGTCTGGGAGATCATATTTTTCAGGATAGCCTGAGAAATTGAAAAGGAATCAGACTTATCATAATCGGGGATAGAGGGATAATCATCTGCGGAAAGAGCAAGAATATTATACTCTGCATTCTCTCCCTTGATGGTAGTCTTGAGCTTTTCATCAATTTCAATAGTGACCTCCTCGGAGGGCATCTTTCTGATGATCTCGGAGAAAAGCTTTGCATTTACAGTAAATTCCCCGTGGTCCTCGGAATCCACTTCTATCTTGGTCTGTATACCAAGCTCCATATCATATCCGGTAAGCTCCAGAGTATTTTTGTCCAGATACATCTTTATTCCTTCAAGAGCTGTAACGGGAGACTTTGAGGGAACTGCTCTTGATACATTTACAACTGCCTCATTGAGTAAAGACTGCTTACATACGAATTTCAATTAAAAAACATCCTTTCTTTATATTCCTTAGGGAAAATCGTTTATATATTTCTATAGAGATCAAAAATTACAAAATGTAACTTTGAACGACATTTATTGTAACCGCTTATTAATTTTATCTGCTGAAACGAATAGAATAGTAACAGTATATATTACAAATTAGTAACAGTAGTAGTAGGGTTGAAATAGTTGAAATACCATTCAAAATATTTTCTTAACCTGTTTTTACAATCAACACTGCACTATTTAAAAACTTGTTAAAAGGTTTAAAAAAGTTACAGCTTGTAATTTTTTAATTACAAAATGTTACATTCGTTGAAATCTGTGGAGTTGAAGTTGAATTTTTCTTGAAAATCCGGTTGAAAGAACACATGGGGGAAAAATATCTTTTTATTTTTCAAAGTTCTGTTGAAAACTATGTTTATACGTTAAGTAATAAAAACTTTGTAACTATTTGTAACCCCTTTGTAATAAATACATTTTCGGTTGACTGTAGTTTTTAACATAGGTTTCAACATTCGGTTGAAAGATGTGAATATAACAAATTGTAATATTTTACTTAATGTAAATTATATAATATAAATTACATTAAGTAAAATAATTAGATCAATCATTGCGGATATTGCGGATAATATCTTCAATAGTGTCCCTTGTGCGTGAATCCGCAGCCATACTCTTTGTAACATCGTTTATGTAAAACGACACAGTGGAATGGTCACGCTTTCCAAGCTCTGCACCGATATTCTGGAGAGATATCTGAGTTATCTCCTGAATAACGTAGGCAGCGACCTTTCTTGCTGTTGAAACCTGAGAAGCACGCTTGGATGATCTGATATCGTCGGCAGTTACGCTGTAAACATTGGCTACCTCGCTGATTATCCTGTCAATAGTGATAGGAGCGGAGGTCTCGTCACTGAGTATCTGCCTGATAGCGTTCTGTGCCTGGGTCATTGTGGGTGGTGTACCCATAAGATGCTGTGCAGCCTTAAGCTTTTTAACGCAGCCCTCCAGCTGACGGATATCGGATTTAAGTCTGTTTGCGATACAATCAACAACATCATCCGAAAGAGTCAGATCAAGCAGATCTGCTTTACGCTTGATAATAGCTACTCGAGTCTCAAAATCCGGGGTAGTGATATCCGCAATAAGACCCCATTCGAAGCGTGTTCTGATACGCTCCTCCAGAGTTTTGATATCCTTGGGAGGACGGTCGGAGGTAAGAACGATCTGCTTGCCTATCTTATGAAGCTCGTTGAATGTATGGAAGAATTCCTCCTGAGTTGATTCCTTGCCTGAAATAAAGTGAACGTCATCAACCAGAAGAACATCGGCACTTCTGTATTTTCTCCGGAAATCCATGGTCTCCTTTTCACGGATAGCAGTAATAAGCTCGTTGGCGAAAACCTCACCTGTTACATAAACAATATTGGTGTCGGGTTCTCTTTCCTTGATAGCGTTTGATATAGCAGTCATGAGATGAGTTTTACCGAGACCTGAGGGACCGTGGATAAACAGAGGATTATAAGCTCCTCCGGGACTTTTTGAAACTGCGACACAGGCAGCGTGAGCGAACTCGTTTGACCTGCCTACGATAAAGGTATCAAAGGTATAATCATATTCTGCATTAAGGAAAGTCTTATTAAGCTCGTCCTTTTTTGATGCGGAGGAATCAGTATGTTCAGCGTCTTCGTCGGGAATTATCTGAATGCTCACATCAAAGCCCAGAACATTAAGAAAGCCCTCCTTGAGGTAATTTTCATAATTCTGAAGGATGATTTTCTTCTGGAATTCGGTCTGGATATTGAAATAAGCAATATTATCCTCAAGCTTAATTGGGCTAAGCTTGCATATCCAGGTGTCGTAGGCAACTTGTGTAAGTTCCTGATTTCTGATTTTTTCCTTCAGATAATCCAGGACTTTATTGTAGACCTCATCGAATGATTTCATATTATATGATCGTTCCTTTCGGGGGAATGTAAGCTGCGAAAAATAGCATATTTTTGGTATTTATGGTCATATGGCATAGATATCTATTCTATCTTAAACATTATATCACATTTATAAAATAAAATCAATAACATTCTATAAATTTTCTGATGAAATAGCATATATTATTAATAGTACATCGGAGAAAATAAATAAACATCCAATTTACGGTAAAAAATATGCATGTTTATCCCGAAATGTGGTTATAATGCATTAATGGATAATGATGAGTAAAAAGAAAATATTACAAAATGAAAAAATTTTGAAAAAACACTTGACATTGACCATGTAGTTACGGTATACTATATCATTGATAGGGTATTCCCTGCACTTTTTCAGCATCTGAGATCATCTAATGCTGTTATTGATACTATCGTCAGAAGGAGGAGAATATAATGAAAAGAACATATCAGCCTAAGAAGCTTCACAGAAAAAAAGAACACGGCTTTATGAAGAGAATGTCTACTAAGAATGGCCGTAAGGTACTTGCACGCAGACGTGCAAAGGGCAGAAAGATGCTCTCTTATTGATTTTGCGATAAAGAGCTTATGACCACAATATTCTGTTGTGGTCATATTTTTTAGCAGGATTTTTTGGATATATGTTCCCATATGTGTGGAATATGTATCACTAATTCCCGCTTTCCTACCTTGGCTCGGAAAAGGGATGAATGTATGCTTTACACTATAAGGCTTAAGGATAACAAGGAATTTGTAAGGCTTTTTGGTAAAGGAGCTTTTGTTTCTTCCGGGCTGTGTACTGTTTATTACAGAAGAAACGGCAGGAATTTCAACAGGATGGGTATTTCCACAGGAAAAAAGATAGGCAATGCCGTTCTGAGAAGCCGTGCAAGACGTGTTATCCGTCAGGCTTACAGAGAGACCGAGGAGCTGTTTCCTAAGGGTTATGACATCGTGGTAACTGCCAGAGCAGGCAGCACGGAATGCAAGTCCTATGAGATAGCTGCTTTTTTCCGCAAAAGGGTCTGTCCTGCTATGAAAGACCCGAATATGCAGAAGAGGGATACGGCCTTCAGATCAAAAAAACAGAAATAAATCTTTGTTTATGATGAATTTGTTTCTCAGGCTGAATGGTCTGCTTAAAAAGCTTTTCATTCTGCCGATAAGATTGTACAAAAAGTTTATTTCCCCCATGTTTCCTGCTGTATGCAAGTATTATCCTACCTGCTCAAATTATGCACTGCAGGCTATTGAAAAGCACGGGATCATCAAGGGGGTCATTCTGGGTTCATGGAGGATACTCCGATGTAATCCCTGGTCAATGGGCGGGATAGACCATGTTCCTGACAGATTCAGTCTGTTATATTATAAAAATAATACAGATAGTGATAATAATAAAATAATATACAGAAAGTAAATATAGAAAATAAGTGATGTATTCAGGTATGTCATTTAAAATATAATATTTTTCTAAATTCGGAGGAAGTTTCATTTTATGGGTAAAATTTCGGAGCTTATAGGCATACCTCTTGGGTGGGTAATGTATCTTATCTACCAGCTGGTAAAAAATTACGGTATTTCAATTGCTATTTTTACGGTTATCGTAAGAATGCTCATGTTCCCTATCTCTGTCAAGCAGCAGAAGTCCACTGCAGCTATGGCGGCATTCTCTCCCAAGCTTGAAAAGCTTAAAAAGCAGTATGCAAACAACCCCAACAAGCTTCAGGAAGAACAGATGAAGCTTTATTCCGAGGAAGGCATCAATCCTATGGCATCATGTCTTCCTATGTTCCTGCAGCTCTTCCTGCTGTACGGTGTATTTGATGTTGTATACCGTCCTATGACTCATATTCTTCGTATCAGCAATGATGTCCTTCTTAAGCTTAAGGAAATTACTGCTGCTATTGAGATCAACGGAGTGCCTGTTTATGCTGAAAATAATTTAAAGACAAGACCCGAGCTGTTTATTGTTGATGCAATGAAGAATTATCCTGAGGCATTCAGCGAGTTTCCCGATGCTCTCAGCAAGATAAATGAATTTGACAATATGCTTTTCGGAAGCATAAATCTGGGTTCTATCCCCAATACCGTTTTTGCTGAGGGTACTGTATGGAATGCCGGAACTGTCGGTCTTATGCTGATACCTATCATCTCCGGTGTTATTCAGCTTGCTATGACAATCTATTCCACACAGAAGCAGAAAAAGCTCAATCCCTCCGCTGCTCAGCAGATGGGTTCCATGAATATCATGATGTACGGAATGGTGCTCTTCTCTGTATGGATGGCATATTCATTCCCTGCAGGTATAGGTTTCTACTGGATCATGTCCTCTCTCGTAGGCTTTCTCCAGAATATTATCCTTAACAAGGTGTATACTCCGGAATATGTTGCAAAGCTTATCGAAAAGGATAAGGCAAAGCGTAAGAAGAACAACAAGCCCGGTCTCATGGAAAAATACAATGAGATGATTAAGGAGCAGATGGACAAGAATAATGCGGCAGAGGCTGCTGTTCAGAGAAACCGCATCGCAAGCTCCGGTATAAAGAAGGACGAGGACGGAAATGATATCAAGCTTTCCAAGTCCCAGGCAAAGGAATATGAACGTAAGATCATTGCGGAAGCCAGAAGACGTCAGGCAGAAAAGTACGGTGACGAGTATATTGACGATGACAAAAGCTGATGATCTGAAATAAATCAAGTATACGAAAGGACGATAAAAATGAAAAAGGAATTCACCGCAAAGACCGTTGAAGAAGCAAAGGCTCTTGCAGCAGCTGAATTCGGAGTTGCTGCCGAGGAAATTGTATTTGAGATCCTTGAAGAACCCAAGAAGGGCTTTCTGGGCATCGGAAGCACAGACGCTAAGATCTCCGCAGAATATGAGGAAAAGGTACTCACAAAGGCTGAGATAGCTGCTGATTATATTAAAGGCATCCTCAGTGCAATGAACATTGAAGCTGAGCTTAATGTTACTGAGAATGAGGATGGTGCACTTATTGATATTACAGGAGATACAACAGGTGCTGTAATTGGCAGAAGAGGTGAAACTCTTGATGCTATCCAGTATCTGGCTTCTATGACTGCTAACCGTTCCGATAAAGAATACTACAGGATAAGCCTTGATTCCTGCGGATACAGAGAAAAAAGAAAGGCTATCCTTGAGGAGCTTGCTCACAAGATCGCTAAGAGCGTCCTCAGAAGCGGCAGAACAAGCACTCTTGAGCCTATGAATCCTTATGAGAGAAGAATAATCCACTCTGCAGTTTCCGAGATCGAGGGTGTTACATCCAAGTCTATCGGTGAGGAGCCTTACAGAAGAGTTGTTATCTCCTCCGTAAACGGCAAGCCTGAGGGCGGAAAATACGACAGAAGAAACAACCGCAAGGGCGGCGGAAGAGGCAACGGAAAAAGAGGCGGCAGAGGTGAATACACTCCTGAAAAGAAGCCTATGGATCTTATGAAGACATCCTTCGAGAAGGACTACAAGAAGCCCAAGCCTGAGGATTCCATGTTCAGCGGAGACGCTGGTCTTTACGGTAAGATCGATCTTTAATCATAACATGCAAATTCATAGGGCTGTTGCTGGATGCAATAGCCCTATTTAGTTTTGTATATTATTGCAGTTGGGATGGTGTTGTTATGTCTGAAATAACCGTTGCAGCGGTTTCTACACCCCGTGCTCCGGGCGGCATTGCGGTCATTCGTATTTCCGGTGAAGCTGCCCTTGATATTGCCGATAGGATATTTGAGCCGGTGTCCTCCGTGCAGAAGCCCTCTGAAATGAATGGCTACACCTGTGCATACGGACGTTTTGCATATGACGGTGAAATGATAGATGACGGAATATTGACTGTTTTCAAGGCTCCCCGTTCATATACAGGTGAAAATGTTGTGGAATTATCCTGTCATGGAGGTTTATTCGTAACGGATAAGCTGCTGAGAGCAGTTTATTCCTGCGGTGCATCTCCTGCAGGTCCCGGTGAATTTACTAAGCGTGCATTTATAAACGGAAAGCTTACACTCACACAGGCGGAAGCGGTGATGGATATTATTTCCGCTGAGGGTGCCTCCTTTCACAGATGTGCCGAGCAGATCAAGGACGGTGCTTTATTTGCAAGGATACAGGGTATTTCAGGCAGACTTACTCACCTGCTGGGTGAGATCGGTGCATGGATAGACTACCCCGAGGATGATATACCCGAAGTTGAAACAGATACTATGACTGCCGAGCTGGAGAGTATTTCCTCAGAGCTGAAAAAGCTTGCTGCGGGATATGACTGCGGAAGAATACTTAAAAACGGCATTGACACTGTTATTGCGGGAAAGCCAAATGTAGGAAAGAGCACTCTGATGAATCTGCTATCGGGCTATGAAAAGAGCATCGTTACCGATATCGCAGGTACTACACGTGATGTTGTAGAGGAATCTGTACGCCTTGGAGATATTATTCTCAGGCTTTCCGATACTGCGGGTATTCGTGATACCGATGACACAGTTGAAGGTGCAGGAATCAGAAGGACATTTGACAGGCTCAGTAAGGCAGAGCTTGTAATTGCATTGTTTGATAATTCACTGCCCTTGGATGATGATGATGAGAAGCTTATAAATGCATGCAGTGAAGCTTCTCGCCGTGGTGTAAAGGTAATTGCTTGTATAAACAAAACCGATAAGGAGAGCAATATCAGCAGGGAAAGATTATCTGAATGCTTTGAAGATATAATTGAGATATCTGCTAAAAACGGCGATAATGCTGATGTTTTACAAAAAGTATTATATGATAAATTTATACAGAATGAAATATTCAGAGACGGAAGCGGCATACTTATTGCAAATGAACGTCAGAAGCTTTGTGTTGACAGAGCAGTTGACAGGATAGATGAGGCAATAGGTGCAGTTAAAAGCGGAATTACTCTGGACGCAGTCAATATTATTCTGGACGAGGCTGAGAATGCATTGCTGGAGCTGACAGGTGAAAGAGCAACCGAAGCAGTTGTCAATGAAGTGTTCTCACATTTCTGTGTAGGTAAATAAGCTATGTGGTTAATTTTTGCGATATTATCCGCAGTATTTGCTGCGGCAACATCAATACTTGCAAAGATCGGTATTGATGGTGTTGATTCAAATCTTGCTACTGCCATCAGAACTGTTGTAGTTGTCCTTCTTGCGTGGGGAATGGTTTTCCTGACAAACGCACAGACGGGACTCGGGGGTATCGGTAAAAAAAGCTGGATATTTCTTATCCTGTCAGGACTTGCAACCGGTTTTTCCTGGCTTTGCTATTACAAGGCTCTGCAGATGGGTGAAGCTTCAAAGGTAGTTCCTGTTGACAAAATGAGCGTAGTTATCACACTTATTTTTGCTTTTATTTTTCTCCATGAAAAGCTTACAGTCAAATCTGTTATCGGGTGTATACTTATTGCGGCAGGTACCCTTGTCATGGTTTTATGAGCAGGATCAGATTGTTTCACGTGGAACATTATTCTTTTTGAAAGGAATGATCGTTAAATGGAAAGATATATAGCCGGAGAATATGATGTTGCTGTTATCGGAGCAGGTCACGCGGGAGTAGAGGCAGCACTGGCATCAGCACGGCTTGGAGTAAAAACAGTGCTTTTTACCATCTCTCTTGATGCAATTGCCAATATGCCATGTAACCCCTCCATCGGCGGTACAGCAAAGGGACATCTTGTCCGTGAGATAGACGCATTAGGCGGTCAGATGGGTAAATCTGCCGATAAGTGCTACATACAGAGCAGAATGCTCAACAGAGGCAAGGGACCTGCCGTTCACAGCTTACGTGTACAGGCTGACAGAGTCAAGTATCATGAGTACATGAAAAAGGTCTGTGAGGATCAGGAGAATCTTGATGTTAAGCAGGGTGAGGTTGCTGAGGTCATCTGTGAAGATGGAAGGATTGTAGGTATAGTAACCGCTTTAGGTGCCAGATATAATGTTAAGAAGGCTATTGTTGCAACGGGTACTTATCTTAAAGGCACAATTCATGTTGGTGAAGTTTCATACGACAGCGGTCCCGATTCAACACTCCCTGCTACCTATTTATCCGCAAGCCTTGAAAGCAACGGCATCAGGCTGCGAAGATTCAAGACAGGTACTCCGTCACGTGTTCACAAAAGAAGCATTAATTTTGATGTTCTTGAAAGACAGGACGGAGATGAGGATATTCAGCCATTCTCATTTGAGACTGACAGAACAACTATGAAGAATGTTGCTTCATGCTACATTGCATACACTAACCCCGAGACACACAAGGTTATTATGGATAACATTCATAAGTCACCATTATACTCGGGACGCATTCAGGGAGTGGGACCTCGTTACTGTCCCTCTATAGAGGATAAGGTAAAGAGATTTTCCGACAGGGAAAGGCATCAGCTTTTCATTGAACCTATGGGTCTGACTACTAATGAATATTATCTCCAGGGAATGTCATCCTCACTTCCCGAGGATGTTCAGCTTGCATTTCTCCGAACAATAAAGGGGCTTGAGAATGTGGAGGTAATGCGTAATGCATATGCCATCGAATATGACTGCTGTGACCCTCAGGATCTTCGTCATACCCTGGAATTCAAAAATATAAGCGGATTATACGGTGCAGGACAGTTCAATGGAACATCAGGCTATGAAGAAGCTGCTGCACAGGGACTTATTGCAGGGATCAATGCTGCACTCAGTGTTCTGGGACGGGAGCAGATCACACTCCCCCGCTCATCTTCCTATATTGGTACCCTTATTGATGATCTTGTTATTAAGGGATGCACTGATCCATATCGAATGATGACTTCAAGGAGCGAATACCGTCTTATTCTCCGACAGGATAATGCTGATGAAAGACTGACTCCTCTGGGTCATGAGATAGGGCTGATATCAGATGAAAGATATGAGAAATTTCTTGAGAAGCAGGAGCAGATAAGAACCGAGATGAACCGGGTAAAAAAGACCTCCGTTTCCCCCTCTGCAGAGCTGAATGCCCTGCTTGAAAGCAAGGGTACGGCACCTGTATCAACGGGAATCAGGCTGTCTGAGCTTATCAAACGTCCTCAGATATCCTATGATGACCTTGCTCCCTTTGATCTCGGTCGTCCCGAGCTTCCATATGAGGTCAGGGAGCAGGTGGCACTGAAAATAGAATATGACGGTTACATTGCACGTCAGCTGATGGAGGTTGAGCATGTACGCAAGCTGGAGGAGAAAAAGCTTCCTGAGGGTACCGATTATAAGAATGTCAGCGGTCTCAGTCTTGAAGCTGTTGAAAAGCTGAACAGGGTCAAGCCTGAGAATATCGGTCAGGCAAGCAGGATATCGGGGGTATCTCCTGCGGATGTAAGCGTACTTGTTATCTGGCTCAGCAGGGGCGGAGTAAATTGATTGTTTCACGTGGAACAATGGAGGCTGATTATGACAATTCTTGAATATGAAAAAATAAGCAGTCTGTTCAGTGTATGCGGACTTGAAATCGACAAAGAGCAGTACAGCAGGCTTGACAAATATGCTGAACTGCTATGCGAATGGAACAAGGTAATGAATCTCACGGGAATAACCGATGCACAGGGAATATCGGAAAAGCATTTTCTGGATTCTTTACTGATATTCAGATATGTGGATATTCCTGCCGGAGCACAGGTAATTGACGTGGGAACGGGTGCAGGATTTCCGGGAATGGCGATGAAGCTTTATCGTCCCGATATCAGTATTACACTTATGGACAGTCTCAATAAGAGAATTAATTTCCTTAATGAGGTTGCTGCTCAGACAAATATTAAGTGCGATAATGTTCATATGCGTGCAGAGGAGGGCGGTCAGAATAAAAAATACCGTGAACAATATGATTTTGCAGCAGCAAGGGCAGTTGCCGCATTGCCTGTTCTGGCGGAGTATTGTCTGCCGTTCGTGAAAAAGGGAGGATATTTCGCTGCAATGAAGGGTCCTAATGAGGATCTGTCTCAGGGGGAAAATGCATTGAAGATACTTGGCGGAAAGCTTGAAGCTGTACATGAATATACACTTCCCTGCGGGGATAAAAGAGTGATCGCTGTCATAAAAAAAATATCTGACACTCCGACAAAATATCCGAGAAACAGCGGTCAGATATCAAAGAAACATTTATGATCTGCAGAATATCGGGTGGATAGAGACAGGTAATGTCAATATCCCCCGATATTTTTTTCTTTGATTCGGGCATATTTTGTTGTATCATTATGTTAAGGAGCTTCTGAATGGATCGGATAACAGGATTCAGTGCTTACTAAACGGGCAGGATAAAAGAAAGGATGATACATATGAGAATGCCTGTAATAGATATTATCAAAGAGACAAAAAACGGACTTGGTGCAATTGGTGCTGCAATAACGGGGGAAAAGGCTGTGGGTCGTATTATTGAGCTGAATATCGAAAAAATTCAGCCTAACGCAGATCAGCCGAGAAAATCATTCCCTGAGAATGAGATCACAGAGCTTGCTGCAAGCATTAAGTCCAATGGTATGATACAGCCCGTAGTGGTTCGGAGAGTTGAAATGGGTTATGAGGTAATTACCGGAGAGAGAAGGATACGTGCAGCTAAGCTCTGCGGCATGGAAGCTGTTCCCTGCATAATCGTTGAAGCAACAGACAGCGGGGCTGCAATGATGTCACTGATCGAAAATCTTCAGCGAAAGGATCTCCACTTTTTTGAGGAGGCTGAGGCTATAAACAACATTATATTCAGATATGGCATCACTCAGGAGGATATGGCTGTCAGAATAGGAAAATCTCAGTCTGCTGTTGCAAATAAGCTTCGTCTGCTTAAGCTGTCTCCTAAAGAGAGGAGGCTTATTACGGAATATGGTTTCACGGAACGGCATGCACGTGCTTTGCTCAAAATAGAGGATGAGGAAGTCAGACTTGAGGTAATTGACAGGATATACGCCGGAAAGCTGAACGTTGAGGGAACGGAAAGACTTGTTAAATCGATTATGGAAAAAAGTGAGGAAATGCGAAGGATAAGCAAGTGCCGCGGGGCATTCAGAGATATTCGTATTTTTATTAATACTCTCGATCACGCTGTAGAAATGATGCAGGCTGCGGGAATCAATGCGGAGGTACGGAAAAACAGAGACAAGGAATTTACCGAGTATATTGTTCGGATCCCAAATACTAAGTAGTATTGTTTCACGTGGAACAATTCTCCGATGATGCTGATAATAATGTGCTATGCATTATCTGAAATGTTCCACGTGGAACATTTTTTGCGGAAAGATTTACGAATTATCTTCGGATTTTTATACTGTTTGACGGTTGAATATGACGGGGATTAATGATATAATAGTTATGTCGCATTTATTATCCAATTTATTATACTATGTAATATAGTCTATCATAAGCCGGCAAATATTGAATTTGCTTAACCCCGGACATTATTTGCTGCGTTCAAAACGTTCCACCGGAACGTTTTGAAGGGTAACTATGTGGAAAAGGATAGAAGGGAAGGCGGTCTTGTACGCCTCCCCTCGAAATGCTGTTGCATTTCTCACCCCCTCTCTCCGTTTTTTTGAAGGAAGGGGATTTAACCGTCTGCGGACGGCGACCAAAGGGTGCTGCCCTTTGGAAACCCGCAAGCCTTTGAAAAGGCTTGAGCGAAACTTTAATGTTGCCGATTTTTGTGGGGATTTTTTACTGTGCGACTTTATATCAATTGTAATAAGTTTATTCAGATAGTTTATTTGAATAAATATTCAAAAAAACGAAAGGTAATGGTGATGTAATGGCGAAAATAATTGCTGTTGCTAATCAGAAGGGCGGCGTAGGAAAATCAACCTCGGTTGTTAATATAGCCGCAAGTCTTGGAATGAGAAATAAAAAAGTCCTCTGCATAGATATGGACCCTCAGGGCAACACCACAAGCGGTTTCGGCATTCGGAAAAAGTCGGTGAATGTTACCGTTTACGATATTCTTATCGGGAAAAGACGAATCAGCGAGGGCATTATTGAAACGGCTTTTCAGAATGTATCTGTTGTGTGCTCCACATCCGCTCTTGCAGGTGCGGATATTGAGCTTGTTGGTCTTGATAATCGTTCAAACAGGCTTAAAATGCAGCTGCTGACGGTTAAGACGAACTATGATTACATATTGATCGACTGTCCCCCGTCGCTGTCTCTGCTGACGGTAAATGCACTTTGTTCCTGCGACAGTGTGCTCATTCCCCTGCAGTGTGAGTATTATTCTTTGGAGGGACTTTCTCAGCTGGTGGAGTCTATCAGGATGGTCAAATCACACTATAATCCTAATATTGATATTGACGGTATAGTTTTCACTATGTTTGATGCACGTCTGAATCTTACAAATCAGGTGGTAAGTGAGGTTCAGAAGCATTTCCCGAAAAAGGTTTACAGAACTGTTATTCCCAGAAATGTCAAGCTTTCGGAAGCACCAAGCTTCGGCAAGCCTGTAATTTATTATGACAAAAGCTCACGGGGTGCGGAGGCTTACGAGAAGCTGACGGAGGAGATCCTTGTTCGTCACGGAGTTACGGACGTTAAGCCTAAGCCTGTGAAGAGAAAGCTAGTAGGAGGTGTTCGCTGATGGCACTTGGACGAGGTCTGGATAATTTATTTGATGACAATGCTGTGGTGTCGGACAACCCTACCTCTACTCTTCGCTTGTCCGAGATCGAGCCAAACAAGAATCAGCCAAGAAAGGTTTTTGATGAGGCACAGATAGCTGCTCTTGCGGAATCTATCCGTGAGCACGGACTTATTCAGCCTATACTTGTCCGTCCTGCGGGAAACGGCATGACATATCAGATAGTTGCAGGTGAACGAAGATGGAGAGCCTGCAGGATGTTGGGTCTGGATGAAGTGCCTGTTATTATCCGTGAGCTTGATGACTTTGAAACAAGCCAGATCGCACTTATTGAAAATGTTCAGCGTTCCGATCTGAATCCCGTGGAAGAGGCTTCGGCTTACAAGGAGCTGATGGAGACCTACGGAATGACTCAGGATGCTCTTTCCAAGGCTGTAGGAAAATCACGTTCCGTTATCGCAAATTCAGTTCGTCTTCTTGCTCTTCCCGGTGAGGTCAGGGGGATGCTTGAAAAGGGTGAGATATCAGTCGGTCATGCAAAGGCTCTCGGTGCTATTGAAGATCAGAAGGTGCTTATTGAGATAGCGAAAAAGGCTGCCAATGGTCAGCTTACTGTCCGTCAGATAGAGAAGCTTGCTGCAGATATCAATAAATCCACCGAGGACAAGCCTAAGACTGCTGCCGAGCGTTCGAATGACAGCTATTTTACCGAAATGGAGATCAGCCTTAAGGAGCGTCTTGGACGCAGGATAAAGATAAGCTCTACCCGTGAGGGCAAGGGCAGTCTGGTCATTGATTTCTTTGACAGAGAAGATCTTTCAAGGATAGCGGAGCTGCTTTCCCGGTATTCCGATAATCAGGAGTAATGTTCCACGTGGAACATTATTATACCAAAATAATTCAGATATTTTTACCGCAAATATGGATGAAAAATATTGATTTCTGCCGAAAATGTGGTATAATATTAGTTGTATGTGCAATGCACGATAATAATTATGACAAAGGAATGATTCATTAATGCTGGATATGAAATTTGTCAGGGAGAATCCTGACATAGTTAAGGAAAATATCAAGAAGAAGTTCCAGGACAGCAAGCTTTCACTTGTTGATGAGGTTATAAAGCTTGACGCTGATTCACGTGCTGCTAAGCAGGAGGCTGATAATCTCCGTGCTGAGAGAAACAAGCTTTCGAAGCAGATCGGTGCTCTTATGGGTCAGGGAAAGAAGGAGGAAGCAGAGGCTGTTAAGAAGCAGGTCAATGATTCTTCCGTTAGACTTGCGGAGCTTGAAAATATGGAGACAGAGCTTGGGGAAAAGATCAAGAAGATCATGATGACTATCCCTAACATTATTGACCCCAGCGTTCCTGTGGGCAAGGATGACAGCGAGAATGTTGAGCTTGAGAGATTCGGCGAGCCTTTCGTTCCTGAGTTCGAGATTCCCTACCACACTGATATTATGGAGAAGCTTGGGGGCATTGACCTTGACGCTGCAAGAAAGGTTGCAGGCAACGGCTTCTATTATCTCATGGGTGATATTGCAAGACTTCACTCAGCTGTTACGTCCTATGCACGTGATTTCATGATCGGTAAAGGATTTACATACTGCATTCCTCCTTTCATGATAAGAAGCAGCGTTGTTACAGGCGTTATGAGCTTCGCTGAGATGGACGCTATGATGTATAAGATCGAGGGCGAGGACCTTTACCTTATCGGTACTTCCGAGCACTCTATGATAGGTAAGTATATTGATACAATTGTTGAGGAAGATACACTCCCCCACACACTTACAAGCTATTCTCCCTGTTTCCGCAAGGAAAAGGGTGCTCACGGCATTGAGGAGCGTGGTGTTTACCGCATTCATCAGTTTGAAAAGCAGGAAATGATCGTTATTTCCAAGCCTGAGGACAGTATGGAATGGTTCCACAAGATGTGGAAGTACACAGTTGATCTGTTCCGTTCAATGGATGTTCCCGTTCGTACCATCGAGTGCTGCTCCGGTGACCTTGCCGATCTTAAGGTAAAATCCTACGATGTAGAGGCATGGAGTCCCCGTCAGAAGAAGTATTTCGAGGTAGGAAGCTGCTCAAATCTCGGTGATGCACAGGCAAGACGTCTGGGTATCCGTGTTAAGGGTTCGGACGGCAGAAAGTATTTTGCACATACACTCAACAATACAGTAGCAGCACCTCCAAGAATGCTTATTGCACTCCTTGAGAATAATCTCAACGAGGACGGTTCAATAAGAATCCCCGAGGCTCTCAGACCTTACATGGGGGGCAAGAGTGTAATAGAGGTTATCAAGTAATTAAAACAAAAGGTTTTCAACAATCCTCACGGGAATTGTTGAAAACCTTTTTGTTTTATATTGAGTATACTGCTGGACAAATGGTTATTAGTATTATTTGTATTACAGATCAAAGCAAACAAATGAGCTGCAGATCATAGGGTTCCTCCTCGGCCATCTCCCGTATAGGATCATTTGTAAGCTCTGCATTCATTGCTTTATAAAAAGCGATGGTCTCCTCTGAGGAACAGGCAGATATATATAATGCCTTAGCACCGGCTTTTTTCCCTTCCTCTTTTCCTATCTCAAAGAGCTTTCTGCCTATTCCCATATGCCGATATTCCGAAGAAACATGCATTAGATCTAAGATCATATAATCATTATAAAGCTCCTTTTTCAGACCAATAAAACCAACGACTTTATCTCCGTCCAGTGCAATATATGTTATGTAGTCATCGCTGCTGACAGTCTTTGCGACCTGCCGTTTCTTTTCAAGGTCCCAGTCCTCAACATATGGTAAATCCACAAGGACATATTCATTTTCCAACCTGCGGTATACTTTTTTTACCTCATGCGTTCTTACATATTGATCTAATGAATATTCATTAAAGTTTGCTTCTGACAGCATTTCATATCTTATCATCTTTTAATCTCCTATATGACATAACTTGTAATTTGCAGCTGTATGTGCTGAAAAAATGCTTATAAAACCTTATATTAGAGTGTGTTGATCCGGGAAAACTGTGTATTGATCTATTTCGTATAAATCACTGCAAAGCTTTTCCCGTTAACAATTTCCTTAACTTCTATTTTTTCAAAACCTGCCTTTCTCCCGAGTTCAATAAGCTGCTCAGGCTCGAATTTTTTAAATCCTTTCTCTGTATAAGAAAGCTTATCCAGCCATTCCTTTGTGTAAACAACATTATAAAAGGATGCATTATTTTTAAGGGTCCGATGTATTTCAGACAGTCCCTTTAACGTATCTGTCCAGAAATAAACTGTATTGATCGATGTGACTGCAGAAAAATAGTTATCTGCATATTTTAATTTGCAGCAGTCTCCTACCTCAAGGAACAATTTTCCATCATTTAATGGCTTTCTGTTTCTTTTTTTTGCCTGCGTCATCATATCTTCGGAAATATCTATGCCATGTAAATCAGCTTTTGTTTTCTTGTAAATGAGTTCATGCAAATAGCCGTTTCCATATCCGATATCCAGAACTCTTTCATCAGGCTTAACGTTCAGCAGCGAAACTGTTTTCCTGTACATAGGTCTATTGATCACATTCATTATTACGCAGCAGATCTTACCAATAAAACCATGGGGATTTCCAAATTGTTCACCGATGTATTCTGTAAATTTACCCATATAGAATCCATACTTTCCTAAAAAACAAAAGCCATTGATGCAAAACACCAATGGCTGAAAGTCTGTATACTGAAAATCAGTTAGCAGCGTTGAGCTTCTTAGCGAGCTGGCTCTTCTTTCTTGCTGCCTTGTTCTTGTGCATGATGCCCTTAGAACAAGCCTGATCAACCTTCTTGATTGCGAGCTTGATGGACTCTGCATTTGTATCAGCGTCAGCCTTCTTAAGAACTGTCTTAAGGTTGGACTTTATCATCTTATTTCTGAGTGTTTTATTGTTGATAACCTTTACTCTCTTCTTAGCGGACTTAATGTTTGGCATAATTAATTACCTCCGGATATTTTGTGTACACAGTTAACGTGCTTCTTTATATTTTTAAAAATAACGGACATAATAGCTGTGAAAAAAGTCAAGGACACGGGTTTGGCTTCTGCGGAGCAATGACAACTCCCAATTCACGTTTATTATTCCTTTCGTCAGGAATCTGCTCGTCGTCCTGAGAATCCTGCGAATACCTTTATATTGTAACATTTTGCAGGGAATTTTTCAATAGTTTGAGGATAAATCTTTTTAGAAATTTACAGGTGTTATTTGTGCATTATATATAAAACGGAGGCATATTTTATGAATTCATGCAGAACTGACCTTGCTGTTGAGGTATTTGACCCGGATGAAAAGAGGCTCCCTAAGGGAGTTAAGCGTAAGCTAAGGCGCAGCAGTGTCTGCAGCATTACGGAAATAATCGTTGAGGACAACATGGCAGGACTGCGTATCGGGAAAAGCAAGGGTAAATATATCACTATTGAAACAGACAGACTATCGGCACATCCTCAGGATTTCGGTGAACAGTCCCGCAACATTGCGGATGAGATAACTGCTCTTATGGGAAAGGCAGAAAATGTGCTTGTTGTGGGTCTTGGGAATGATAATATCACTCCCGATGCACTCGGTCCTCTGACGGCTAAACGGGTCATTGCTACACGTCATGTGGCAGGCGAAAATGCTGGTGCAGAGCTTGCGGGTATGAATCTTCGGTCTGTATCGGTGCTTGCTGCAGGGGTAATGGGTCAGACGGGAATTGAATCCTCGGAGCTTATCTTCTCGGTCTGCGAAAGCATAAAGCCTGACTGTATTATTGCAGTTGATGCTCTCGCCTGCAGTGATATCAGCCGTCTGGGCACTACAATACAGATAACTGACTCGGGGATCTCTCCCGGTTCGGGAGTGCAGAATCGCCGCAAGGAGCTTTCCCGTGAGGAAATGGGATTGCCTGTTATAGCTATCGGTGTTCCTACAGTGGTAGATATGCACAGCATCGTCAGGAGCATTATGGGAAATATGCCTGATAAGCATCTGCCTAACATGATGGTTACACCAAGAGATATTGACAAGATGATAGAGCGTTCTGCTCATCTCCTTGCCTTTTCACTAAACAGGGCACTGCAGCCGAATTTGTCCGCCAAGGATATACTTTCTTTGATGTGATACATGGTCAGAAAACAGAAAAAACAGCTGATTTATGCAGATATGTTGTCTGCGATCGGCTGTTTTTTTGTTTTATACAGTAATTTTTTATACCGAGAGAAATATTATACATATGGTATATATAACTTTACACCTCAGAGGTTTTTTGACGGTAGATAATTCATATGTAAATTTATGGGATAAATACTATCGGAATTAGTATAATTGTCACCATAATATATCGGCGGAATATAATGTATACAGGCGGATGCTTTTTACCCGATTCATTTATGGATATGCGGTTAGGAAAAGTGTTCTGCGTGAATTATGAATCTACTATATGTATAATATACAAATTGTAATATATGTGTGAAAGGAGTGTTTATATGAAGCATACTATAGCTTTTGCCTCACTGACCCATGCAAATAAGGCAAAGGCTGTTTTTTCGGAATACGGAATACCTTCTGAAGTTATACGAACCCCAAAAACACCTGCAAGCGGCTGTGGGTACAGTGTTATCGCAGATGCACCGCCTGAGCTGCTGATAAGCATTATGGGGCATAATAACCTCCACTATCGCAGTATAAGCGAAAGCCATGGGGAGAGGATGGATGGTTATTCATGATGAGCCTATGATATATTTTGACAATGCGGCTACAACCTTTCCGAAGCCATTGCCGGTTATGAGAGCTGTAGGGGAAGCTATGGTAAGATATGGCGGCAATCCCGGAAGAGGCGGACATTCAATGTCTCTTGCGGCGGGTGAAGCGGTGTATAAGGTGCGGGAGCGAGCTGCGAAAATGTTCGGAGCGGACCCGGAGAATGTTGTTTTTACATTAAACTGCACCCACGCACTGAATATGGCGATCAAAGGAATTGTCGATCCCGGTGACCATGTTATTATATCCTCCCTGGAGCATAACTCGGTGGCACGTCCCGTAAATGCGTTGACAGCTGAGGGAGTATCCTATTCTGTTTTTTCTGCTTCTCCTGATGATGAGATTACCCTTATTAGCATTGAAAAGGCTATAACTCCCTTAACCAAGGCTGTTATATGCACATTGGGAAGCAATGTTACAGGTCAGCTGCTCCCCTACCGCAGGATAGGCGAACTATGCCGAAGGAATGACCTGATATTTATTGCGGATGGTGCTCAGGTCTGCGGAACTGTCAGTGTTTCTCTCAGAGATGATAATATTAATATTCTATGCATGCCGGGGCATAAGGGACTGTACGGGATTTCAGGAACGGGCATGCTGATATCTGACGGAAAATATCACATTTCCCCTATTATGGAGGGCGGAACGGGAAGCACATCCCTTGAACTTGCCCAGCCGGATTTCCTCCCTGACAGCCTTGAAAGCGGTACAGTTAATACTGTGGGGATCATTGCACTTGGTGCAGGAATGGATTTTGTCATGAATACAGGGATGGAAAAGATACGGTCTCATGAAAACCATCTATGCCGCATTCTGATGGAAGGATTGTCTGAAATTGACGGAGTTAAGATATATCGTACCCCGGGTGCAGAGTATCTACCTATCGTGCTGTTCAATATAGCTGGTGTTACTCCCGAAGCAGCATCGGCTATGCTTTCAGATGAGGGCTTTGCTCTTCGTGCCGGACTTCATTGTTCCGGGTTTGCTCATCGTTCTATCGGTACGCTGCCTGACGGTGGAATCAGGTTTGCACCATCGGTATTCAACAACGAGACTGAGGTAAGAAAGCTTATCATGTCTGTAAGAAGGATCAGGGACAAATACACCGGTCTGCAGTGATCGGTTTTTCATCACTGTTCATGACGATAAAGAGCATTATGCTAATAAACATTAATCTATGGATAAAAAACGGCAGCTATAATACGCTCACTTTGCGTCAACCTCCCTTGACAGGTCGCAGCCTGTCAAGGGAGGTTTCCTTGATTGGTCGTTTTCTACCACAGTCTTTATCCGTGGATAGTATGAGAAAACTATTATAATAATTCTGCAGGAATTTCAAACATACGATTAAAGTAAACTTACACATTGTAAATACAATTAGTTAATTTGTGATTGCAATGTGTCAGTTTGTTTTGTGCAAAGATTTACTATGGTATAATAATTATTATAGGAGCGTGATATTATGTCCGGTTTTAAGAAACTTTCAAATACAGAGAAATTCAACAGAATAGGTCTGAATATAGCATATCAACGCAAACTGAAAAAGCTCACTCAGGCACAGCTTGCCGAACTTGTAAATATCAGCAGAACGCATATGAGCAATATCGAGGCTCCAAATATGATTACACCTATATCTCTTGAACTTGCCTTTAATATTGCTGATGCTCTGGAAATACCTGTTGAAATACTTTTTAGATTTGAATGATAAAAAGGAGATTTTTATGAGACCCGGAGAAGATTTTGAAAATGAGTGTTATAATCATTTAAGAAAAAAATATGGAAATATATTTTGTCACGAGGGTGGAATGGATTCGACAAAATCAGATATTGCCGTAATAAAAAACAATCATGTTGACTTTTATATTGAAGTGAAAGATACTGTCGCACAATCCGGACAGTTTGTACTTGTTCCTGATGAAGCTAATGAAGAATTTGTATTCTCATCAAGAAATAAGAGCAAATCAAATGACATAACAGAATTAATTATCAATTATATCAATCAAGATTTTAATCGTTTTAATCGTGCCGGAACCGCCGGAGAACCACTTGATATTGATTCTGACGTTTTTTCAAATTGGATAATTGGTAACTATTCGAAAAAAATGTAAAATATGTTATCAGCTATAAAAATGATTATGTTATTCTGCCATTAAAAAAATTTGCTGAATATTTTGATATTTCATCACGTTTTCGCATTAAAAAAAGCGGTTCAGCCAAACCTGCCAAAAGAGATTTTCCTGCAATTAAAGAGAAAATAATTGAAACCTATCCATCGGCAACCTTTTCCAATCGAAACAAAAAACTCTTTGTTACTATTCAAAATCTCAGTTCAGCAGATAGATTTATACTTGGCAAATATACATATTGTTTTTCTGAGCAAGATACAAATATTTATGAGATCAGAAGATTATCAAATACTTACAACATGAATGTTATTTTCTCTATAAAGCTAAAACGTTCTCAGGATATATCAGATTTAAAAGAGTTTGAATCTGATATAATATGATATAGATTTTCTTGATATTGCAGATAAACGAGGCAACCTGATCGTCACGTTGCCTCTTGTTTTTTATTTTGCAGTGCTATTCCAATTTGTTTAGTTATGTATTGAAGAACATCAACAACTACTGAGTTTCCAAATTGTTTATATGCTTGATTATTGTTCTCACATATTATGTAGCTTTCCGGAAATCCCATAAGACGAGCACATTCTCTTGGGTGTAATTTTCTTGGTTTACCGTTGATAAGATAACCTCCTGTTTTAGAAAACGCCCCTCCGCCATTTGCAGAAAGAGTTATTGCTATTCCTTTTGTACTGTAAATCCGTTCGCCTTGTCCACCCTTGTTTACAATGCCGAGTTTAATAGGAGAATCACTGTATTTATCATCTTTCTTGTCATTATAGTATGTATCTTCCCTTTCAACGTACAGGTGATTTACAAGTGATTCATCATCAAGCAAAAAATCTTCAACGTGCTTTTCTAAATGAATTGGCTTTGGATACTCAAAATCTGAGATTTTTAAATCATTACGGAAGCACACCATATAGATTCTTTCGCGCTTTTGTGGCATTCCATAATCGGTAGCACTCAAAACCTTATAATTAAATGCGTAACCCAATTCCTCCATTGTAGATTTTACAACATTAAGAGTATGTCCATTATCATGAGAAGCAAAATTCTTTACATTTTCCATAAAAACTACTTTGGGTTTCTTTTCCTTGACTATCCTTGCAACATCAAAAAAAAGCGTGCCTCTGCTATCTTCAAACCCACGTTGTTTACCACTGATAGAAAATGCCTGACAAGGAAATCCGGCACACAGGATGTCATGGTCCGGAATCGTTTTCTCATCTACTTTTGTGATATCGCCTTCCGGCATATCTCCATAATTTTTATAGTATACTTGTTGAACTGCTTCATCCCATTCATTGGAATATACACATTTTGCTCCATAGGATTCAAGAGCGATACGAAATCCTCCAAGACCGGCAAATAGATCTATAAATGTATAATTTTTCAGCAACTCATCGTATACCTTTATCATATTATATCCTCCGAGATATTGGGAAAGCGTCAAAAGATTATCCTACGTTATTCCCACTGATTTTACGTGGAATTACGCCGGATCTGAAGTAATACAAATAACCATTGAAATAGAGCATCAGATAGTAAAACCTCCCCGGCTATGTTCAGCCGGGGAGATCATTTTACTTATGTTAGTCTGTCCGAACCATGTCGGCAACTTTCGGCAGTCTTTGATTACTTAGCTTCTGCAATAGCAGCCTGAGCAGCAGCAAGACGAGCGATGGGCACACGGAAGGGTGAGCAGGATACATAGTCAAGACCGATCTTGTGGCAGAATTCTACAGATGTAGGATCGCCGCCGTGCTCGCCGCAGATACCGATGTGGAGCTTGGGGTTAACAGGCTTGCCGAGCTTGATGGACATTTCCATGAGCTTGCCTACGCCTGTCTGGTCAAGCTTTGCGAAAGGATCGTTCTCAAAGATCTTTGTATCATAGTAAGCACTGAGGAACTTACCTGCGTCATCTCTGGAGAATCCGAATGTCATCTGTGTAAGGTCGTTTGTACCGAAGCAGAAGAAGTCAGCTTCCTTAGCGATCTCGTCAGCTGTGAGAGCTGCACGAGGAATCTCGATCATTGTACCAACTTCGTATGTCAGGTCGGAAGAAGCAGCTGCGATCTCTTCGTTAGCTGTCTTAACAACGATATCCTTAACGAACTTAAGCTCCTTAACCTCACCTACGAGAGGGATCATGATCTCGGGCTTAACGTTCCAGTCGGGATGAGCCTTCTTAACGTTGATAGCAGCCTTGATAACAGCCTTAGTCTGCATCTTAGCGATCTCGGGATATGTTACAGCAAGACGGCATCCACGGTGACCCATCATGGGGTTGAACTCGTGAAGAGAAGCAATGATGCTCTTGATCGTCTCAACGGACTTGCCCTGTGCATCTGCAAGAGCCTGGATATCTGCTTCCTCTGTAGGAACGAATTCGTGAAGAGGAGGATCAAGGAATCTAATTGTAACGGGGCAGCCCTCAAGTGCTTCGTAGAGAGCCTCAAAGTCAGCCTGCTGCATAGGTTCGATCTTAGCAAGAGCTGCTTCTCTTTCTTCAACTGTATCGGAGCAGATCATCTCACGGAATGCAGCGATTCTGGAGGGGTCGAAGAACATGTGCTCTGTACGGCAGAGACCGATACCTTCAGCACCGAGCTCTCTTGCCTTCTTAGCATCGGAAGGAGTATCTGCGTTTGTTCTTACCTTGAGCTTTCTGTACTTGTCAGCCCAAGCCATTACACGACCGAACTCGCCTGCGATCTGAGCATCAACTGTAGGAATGATCTCACCGTAGATGTTACCTGTTGTACCATCAATGGAGATGTAATCGCCCTCGTTGAATACCTTACCGCCGAGCTCGAACTTCTTGTTCTCTTCATCCATCTTGATATCACCGCATCCGGATACGCAGCATGTACCCATACCACGTGCAACAACGGCAGCGTGAGAAGTCATACCGCCGCGGACTGTGAGGATACCCTGAGCGACCTTCATACCTGTGATATCTTCGGGAGATGTCTCAAGACGAACCAGGATAACCTTCTCGCCCTTAGCATCCCAAGCCTCAGCATCGTCAGCTGTGAATACGACCTTACCGCAAGCAGCTCCGGGAGAAGCACCGAGACCCTTTCCGAGAGGAGTAGCAGCCTTGAGAGCCTTAGC
>JBJERX010000082.1:0-11849 GCA_051882495.1 Huintestinicola sp.
TTATGATTACCAAACGTTCAAATGCTTCGCTTACCTGTGGCAGGACAACTTGCAAAAAGGAGCGTTTATACAAAGCGAACGATGATTACAAAAAGCGTGCTATGGCTGATCCGATAAAAGAAGCGTATCTCAATTTTGATAACAAGTGCAGGAGCTACCGCAAGAAGCTCTCCGGGTATCCCGACCTTTTGGAGAAATACAACAAGGCGTTTGACGAACGGCGTGAGAAAATTCGTGCTTTCAAGAGCGGTCTTACCGTCAACAGCAGCACCAAAGATATTGACCGGTACAATCAGATGTGCTTTGATGCTTGCCAGGATTTGCAGGATCTATCAAAACGGCTGAAAGAAAAGACGGAATAGGAGGTCAAAAATTACAAATTTTATTGGTCGGGTAACCAATGTTACAGTGAAATATTGCATCCATGAATCATTAGTTGCAATTATTGATTTGTTGTATTATATGGCATTTGCGCAATATTGACTTATTATCAAATAATCATAACCCCCTCCGCCGAAGAAATCAGCGGAAGGGGTTGATCTTTTTAGCCAAGTGAAATTATAGTATCGGAACAAATCAATAATTTATCGGTCAGCAGAGAATTAACCAAGTCTTTTAAATACAGGCATAACATCAAGAGGAGCGGGAACGGTAACTGTCTGACCGCCGCTGTATATCTTCTTATCGGAAATGCTCTCCCACTTCCCCTTTGGCAGATATACACTGCGCTCTCTTGCACCAAGCTCAAGAACAGGGGCAACAAGATAATCACTTCCGAACATATACTGTTCGGGAAGCTCCCAGCACTTCTCATCGTCGGGAAATTCAAAGAACATTGTACGAATAAGCGGAGCACCCGTTTTTGCGGTTTCCTCCATAAGTCCTGCAATATAGTCCCTCATTGAAATACGTATATCCAGCCACTTCTTCATGATTTCAAAGGCTTCTTCGCCATAGCTCCACAGTTCGTTAGGGTGACCCGTGTAAAGATATCCGCCACCGAAATTACGTTCATCAAGCTTCGGGATATCCCAGTCGGGGCCACGGTTTCCGTGCATACGCAGGATCGGACAGAATACTCCGTACTGATACCAGCGTATAAGAAGCTCTGTAAAATCAGGATCGTCCCAGTTGTCTGTCATAAATCCGCCGATGTCAGTTGTCCACCAGGGAATGCCTGCAAGACCCATGTTCTGTCCTGCAACGACCTGATCCTTGAAGGATTCAAAGTTGGACTGAACATCTCCTGTCCATACCAGTGTTCTGTATTTCTGACTTCCGACCCACGCAGAACGGCAAAGATTAACGGCATCGTGATCATTTTCAGCTTCCTGTCCGTTATAGAATGCCTCAACATACTTTTTGGGGTATTCGCACCCTACCTTTGAGCCACGTCCCGTATAGTAGCGGTAATTTTCAAAATCGTATATGGTGCTGTCAGGCTCGGAGTTGTCAAGCCAGAAAAGATCAATGCCCAGGTCACTATAATTCTTTTTGCATTTGCTCCATACAAACTTCTGTGCTTCCGGATTGAAAAAATCAACGGTGCCGCAGTCGCCCTCATAATCATAGGTTTGGATCGAGCCTATAATGAATTTGTAAGTAGACAAAGCGGTCAAAAAGGTGGAATTTCTTTGATTATACATCTGGCGGTCACAACATTTCCCGAACGATTTGTATCAACCGTTCCACGCCCTCGGGAGGATCCTTTGAAAATAATATCCCATAAGGTACAGTGGGATAGTAACAAGCAAATGTATCTGCGGATAATTTTGAACAATCTCTATTACCAAATCTCTTCCGGATACTTCAATCCCCATTCCTTGCGAAGCTTTGTCATGATATTCATTACATCGCAGGACTCCTGCAAATGAAGCATAGAGGTATCACCTGTTTTTACCGCCGCCTCCATATCCTGTAATTCATAATACAACGCATTTGAAGAATCTCCCGCAGTGATCTCACGCTTTCTTCCGCTTTCGGCATCAACGATGACTGCACTGTCACCTCGGGGATATTCCATTATCTCAATGTAGCCTTTTTCACAGCTTATCATGGCTCTTTTGGGTTGCTTGGAGTGCATACTGAGCGCAACTGTCGCCAACTGACCCATAGAATTTTTCAGCAGAACGGTTGCCATTTCGTCCGTACCGACAGGTGACGGCTTCCATTGACTTACGATCTCTTCGGGACATTTATCCATAAAGCTGCGGACAATAGACAACGCATATACACCAATATCCAGCATTGCACCGCCGGCAAGCTCGGGATCAAAGAAACGATTGCTCATATCGTATTCCTTAAAGCTGCCAAAATTTAACGTCATTATCTGAACCTTCCCAAGCTCTCCACTTTTGACAATATCCCATAGCATTTTATAAAGCGGCATATGCCAGATAGTCATTGCTTCGCCAATAATGAGGTTGTTTTTTTGAGCAAGTGCAGTCATTTCATCAAGCTCACGGCTGTTAAGGGTAATAGACTTTTCAACGAAAATATGCTTGCCGTTTTCCAGCGCCGCTTTCATATATTTATAATGAGTATTATGTGGCGTTGTTATATAAATAATGTCCACATCGGGGTCGGTAAACACATCGTCAATAGTATCATAAACCTTATTTACACTATATTTTCCTGCAAATTCAACAGCCTTTTCGTGCGTTCTGTTTGCTACGGAAAAAAGTGTCCTGTTCATTTTCTCAAATGCCTGCGCCATTTCATTTGCAATAACTCCACAGCCGATCACAGACCAGTTTAGTTTCTTATTTTCCATATAAACCTCTTTCAATAATTATCTTCCGTTTTCCTTTATCTCACCCGAACGATAAGCACTAAGCAGCTCACGAAGGTCGTTTATCTGCTCCAAAAGCTCAATGCCTTTGTCGGTATCAGAAATATTTGCACGTCGGTCAAGCTTTTCCACCAAATGTATCTCGGGCGTGTGCTCGCTTTCGCCTGCAATAAACGGCTTGTGCTCCGCAAGGTTAAGGCTGTGGGAGTCGTAGATAAGAGTGTAGCCTGCAATGCCCGTGGCTTTCTGATAAGCCTTTGAAATACCGCCGTCTATGACAAACAGCCTGCCCTCTGCCTTGACGGGACTTTCACCGTTCTTTATCTTAACAGGCACATGACCGTTTATAATGTGTCCGTGCAGAGGGTCAAGACCGAACATTTCAAGTATCCTGCCGCAGACCTCAGCCTGTTCGGAAAAATGGTAATAATCGTTGTAGTTTTCCTTTTGCAGCTCTTTTTCATCGATAAAATAACGTTCAAAAAACGCCATTTTATCCTTGCCGTACAGCGGCGAACACGGACCGCACCAAAGATACCACATATAATCCGCAGCATAGTCCTTTTCGGCACCCGTCTGCATAAAATACGCCTTGTTTGCTATCTCGTCCAGCTTGTCAAGCATATCCTTGCCCGAATACCGATTACCCGAAATATTAACGCTTTGCAGCTGTCCTTTTTCATCAAAAGGTATGCAGCCGTGAAACAGCAGATTACCGTTAATTGTCTTGTACATGGAGCCTTTTGAATAGAGAAAACGAATATGCGAATTAAGACGCTCGCTGTGCATGAAGGAGTTGGCAAGCACGTTCATAAGCTCGTTTTCCTCATTTGTCAGTGCAGACGGGTCACTTCGTGATACAGTCGGGAAGCTCTTGTCAAGCAGCTCATATTTTCTGCCGCCAAGCTCCACTGTACCGTTATCGAAGTCCACCCTGCCGAAAATATCACGTTCACCCATATTCCATTCCGGATGCCGTTTTATAAGCTGACTCTCAAGCTTTAGCTGAATGATCGTTATTGCCTTGTGCATTTTGGCAGCCAGTTCCGTGTCAACGGGGTCATAAATATTATCATCAAGTGTCTGGGGCGAAAACAAAGTGCAGTCATCGTTTTTGTAGGTTTCTGCCGCAAATACCGCAAGTGCTCTGAGATTAAGACCGTATCCGTCCTCAAGCACATCAAAATTGTTATACCTCATAGAAATGCGAATAACGTTGGCAATAAGCGCACTGTTTCCCGAAGCCGCCCCCATCCATGAAATATCATGGTTTCCCCATTGAATATCCACATGATGTATTTTCATCAGCTCGTCCATGATGATATCCGCTCTGGGTCCCCTGTCATAAATATCTCCGATAATATGCAGGTTATCAATAGCAAGGGACTGTATCAGCTCACATATAGAGCAAATAAATCGGTCTGCAATTCCCGTGTCAAGTATGGTGGAAATTATCTCGTCATAGTAATATTCCTTTACCACATCATCGGTAACATTCAGAAGCTCATCAAGGATATAGACAAGATCCTTCGGTGTGCGCTTTCTCACACGGGAACGAGTATATTTCGCCGATACAGCCTCGCATACCAGAATAAGCCGATAGATAGTCAGCCTTCGCCATTCGTCCGACAATTCCCTCTGTGCCTCAAGCTTTTTTATCTCCTTGTGGGGATAGTAAATAAGATGTGCCAATGCTTCACGTTCTGCGGAGGAAACCGTCTTTCCGAAGGTTTTGTCGATCTTTATCTTGATCATTCCCGAAGCGCTTTTCAGCATATGCAAAAACGCTTCATATTCACCATGAATATCGCTGAAAAAATATTCTGTACCCTTCGGCAAACTTCTTATTGCGGACAGATTTACTATTTCGCTTATTACGCTGTCAATCGTAGGGAATTTCTGCGAAAGCAGAGTCAAATATTTTTTATCCATATTATCATATCCTTACAGCAAGACCGACAGTTGTCCTAAAGCCGTCGGTCTTACGATATTATTTCTTTGAAAGATCACATCGCCTAACGGCATCTCTGACCTTTAAAACAAATGAAGGCGAAACAGACAACTCATCAACACCCATACGCAAAAAGCTCTCCGTAAGGGCAGTATCTGCTGCAAGTTCTCCGCAGATCCCTATCCATGCACCGTTTGCATGAGCATTTTTAGCGGACATTTCGATAAGACGCAGGATAGCCTCATGATGAGTGTCCACAAATTGTTCGATAGCAGCGTTTTGTCTGTCACAAGCAAGAGTATACTGCGTAAGGTCATTTGTACCCACGCTGAAAAAGTCAACCATTGGAGCGAGTTTGTCGCTGATGATCGCCGCCGCAGGAGTTTCAATCATAATGCCAAGCTCAACGTTATCGGATATCTCTATATCCTCGGATATAAGCTGTTCTTTTACTTTCCTGCATATTTCAAGTATCTTTTCAAGTTCAGCAACGCTTGTTATCATAGGAAACATTATGCCAAGATTACCGTAAGCCGAAGCTCGATACAGCGCACGAAGCTGTGTCTTGAATATCTCGGGTCTTGTCAGGCAGATACGTATTGCCCTATATCCAAGTGCAGGATTTTCCTCTTTGGCTAAGTTGAAATAATCCACCTGCTTGTCTGCACCTATATCAAGAGTACGGATAATGACTTTCTTGCCCGCCATACTTTCAAGTACCCTTTTATATGCGGCAAACTGCTGTTCCTCCGACGGATAATCATTGCTTTCAAGATAGAGAAACTCACTTCTGAAAAGTCCGATACCGCCTGCGTCATTTGCAAGCACCGCACCGATATTATCAACGCTGCCGATATTTGCATAAATATTGACTTTAGTTCCGTCGATGGTGATATTTTCCTTGCCTTTTAGTTCCTGAAGCAGACGTTTCTTCTCCTCGTCCTCCATGCGTTTCTTTTCAAGGCGAGCCTTTGCAGCTTCATCGGGTTCTACGAATATCTCACCCGTATAACCGTCAACAATGGCATCACTTCCGTTTTTTACAGCTTTCAGAAATTCGTCACCGACTCCGATAATTGCGGGAATATTCATATTTCTTGCAAGTATTGCGGTATGGGAATTTGAAGAGCCGTGTGCAGTAACAAACGCAACTACCTTGTTCTTATCAAGTGCCACAGTTTCGCTGGGAGCAAGGTCATCGGCACAAATTATCATTCTTTCATCGGAAGCTGCATTGTCGGATACGCTGCCTGTCAGATTTGCAATGAGCCTGTTTGAAATATCCCGTACGTCAGCCGCTCTTGCACGCATATAAGCATCGTCCATTGATGAAAACATTTCTGCAAAATTATCTGCTGTAACCGCTACGGCATATTCGGCATTTACCTTCTGCATATCAATGATATTTGTAATGCTGTCATTGTAATCTTCATCCTCCAGCATCATCATATGTATCTCGAAGATTTGTGCATTTGTTTCGCCGACTTCCTTCAGAGCCTTTTCGTAAATTCCTTGGAGCTGTTCGGCGGCAGCGGTCTTAGCTGCTTCAATGCGGGATTTTTCTGCTTCTGTATCTTCAATGTGAAGACGCTTTATTGTCGTGTCCTGCTGCTTGATGATGGTTATCCTTCCCTGTGCAATAGCACCATAAACACCTTTACCCGAAAAAACAGTCATAGCTTTCATCTCCTATCATAATATCTGCACTGTACAGAATTTATCGTTATAGCTTTCCATTGCTTCCTCAATGACAGCCACAGCCTCTGTGGGACCGCCGATATCCTTCACCTCAGTTGATTTGCCTTCAAGCTGTTTATAGACCGAGAAGAAATGCTTCAGTTCCTTAAAAATATGCTCAGGCAGTTCATTAACATTAGTATAGCTCATATAAGTAGGATCGCTGTATGGGATAGCAATGATCTTTTCATCTCCCATTCCGCCGTCCTCCATAGACATCACCCCGATGGGATAACATCTTACAAGTGTCATGGGCTGAATAGGTGCCGAGCATAAGATAAGCACATCGAGAGGATCGTTGTCATTTCCGTAGGTCCTGGGAATAAAGCCGTAATTCATCGGATAATAGGTTGCGGTAAAAAGCACTCTATCCAGATACAGCATACCGGTTTTCTTATCCAGCTCATACTTCATATTGCTGCCCTTAGAGATCTCAACAACTGCGATAAAGTCAGTGGGATATATCCTGTCCTTATCAATATCATGCCAAATATTCATTGTGTTTCCTCCTGTCCGTCAGCAAAACATATTCTATCAGAGATTGTTTTCAAAAAAAGTCTTGATACTGTCAAAAGCGGTTTCTTCATCACCGCCGTCAATGCGGACAGTGACTGTGTCATTTAATACGACACACAACTGCATAAGTGCGATAAGCTTTTTCAGATCGACACTTTTTCCGCCTTTTTCAATTGTAACATTACTTGAAAAGCCCTCTGCCATTCTTACAAGCATTCCCGCCGGTCTGGCATGAATGCCTGCCGGATCACTGATCTTATAACAAAACTCTTTCATACCATTACTTCCTTTTTATCGGGGTACGAAATGCAGAAGCTTACATTCCGTACCCACAAAATATTGTTTTTTGGAAACTTACTCGCCGAATCCGTTTTCAAACATTTCAGCGATCTCGGAAAGAACAGCCTGTTCATCGCCGCCCGAAACTACAAGCTCAACATCTGTGCCCTTCTTGATACCTGCTGCCATGATCTGCATAACTGCCTTTGCCTTGATCTCCTTGCCGTTTGCCTTCATGATAACCTCGCTGTCAGGGTGATTCTTTACTGCCTTTGCGATCATACCTGCGGGACGCATGTGCATACCCTCTGCGTTTACTACTGTTACAACCTTTGATACCATAATAATTTCCTCCTTAATAATGTTTATGGATACTTAAATCTTCAATATTTTCGTTACCGAGCCACAAAACGAGAAATTATTCCTATCTTCTCGGCGAAGCGGCTTCAGCGACACGCTGATCAGTTTACTTTCTTTTTGAGCAGAGCCAGCATAAGCATACCGACTACCGATCCGATAACAAGTGCCAGAACATACTGTACGGGATTACCTACGACCGGGAATACGAAGATACCGCCGTGAGGAGCACGAAGTGTGCAGTCAAATGCCATTGAAAGTCCGCCTGCTGTTGCAGCACCCAGCATACAAGCAGGAATTACTCTTGCAGGGTCAGCCGCAGCGTAAGGGATAGCACCCTCTGTGATGAAGCTCAGACCCATAATGTAGTTTACGGGACCGTTCTTTCGTTCGTCCTCTGTGAATCTGTTCTTGAAGAATGTTGTTGCGAGAGCGATAGCAATAGGAGGTACCATTCCGCCTACCATGACCGCAGCCATAATGTCGAAGTTGCCCGATGCGATAGCTGCTGTGCCGAAAACATACGCCGCCTTGTTGAAAGGACCGCCCATATCAATGGACATCATTGCGCCAAGCACGCAGCCGAGAAGTATCTTGCTGGAATCGCCCATGTTGGAGAGGAAGCTTGAAAGTCCTTCGTTGAGTACGCCCATTATGGGGTTTACTGCACACATCATAATTGCAACTATGCCAAGTCCGCCCAGGGGATAGATAAGTACGGGCTTGATGCCGTTGAGCGCCTTGGGCATTTTGTCGCAAGCCTTTTCCAGCATAAGCATAAGGAAACCGCCGATGAAGCCTGCCAGCAGAGCACCCAGGAAGCCCGAGGGAACATTTCCGCCGGGAGCTGCAAATGTAGCACCCGAAACTGCCATTGCACCGCCTGCCATACCAACCAGAAGTCCCGGTCTGTCGGCAATACTCTTTCCGATGTAGCCTGCAAGAATGGGTATCATAAAGCTAAATGCGTATCCGCCGACAGTCTTGAACCATGCCGCAGCAGCAAGATGTGTACCGAAGTCGCCGTCCTGCGGTGCGCCGCCAAGGGAGTCGATAAGGAACGCCAGCGCAATAAAGATACCGCCTGCTACCGTAAACGGAAGCATATTGGAAACGCCGTTCATAAGGTGCTTGTACAGCTTTCTGCCGAAGCTTTCGTCACCGCTTGACGATGATCTGCTGCTGTCCGAACCGCCCTCATGGTGATATACGGGGGCGTCGCCAGATTCAATGCGGTTTACAAGCTCTTCGGGTATCTTAATGCCGTCGGATACCTTTGTGCGAATTACCTTTTTGCCGTCAAAGCGAGCCATTTCAACCGATTTGTCAGCCGCCACGATAATACCGTCACAGTTTGCAATATCCTCATTTGTAAGGATATTCTTTGCACCGCCTGAGCCGTTAGTTTCCACCTTAATGGATATGCCCAGCTTTTTGCCTGCCTTTTCAAGAGCCTCTGCCGCCATATATGTGTGCGCAATGCCCGTTGGACAGGCTGTTACCGCAAGCACTCTGTATCCGTCGGCAGCTTTTTCCTCCTTAGGCTCATCGGGGAATTTCTCATTTTCCATATCGTCTATTACCTTGAGAAATTCGTCCTTGTCCTTTGCATTCAGCAGCTTTTCACGGAAATCCTCGTCCATAAGTATCGTCATCAATCTTGAGAGCACTTCAAGATGAACGTCCCCGTCATTAGGTGCTGCTATCATAAAGAGAAGGTTGGACGGCTCATCGTCAAGTGCTTCATAGTCAACGCCGTTCGGGACTGTCATTGCCGCCAGTGACGGAGCCTTTACCGCTTCACTCTTTGCATGGGGTATGGCAATTCCCTCACCAACAGCGGTAGAGCCTTTTTCCTCACGAGCCAGAATGCCCTTTTTGTATTCGTTTCTATCTGCAATGCAGCCTCCCTTTACCTGAAGCTCTATGAGCATTTCGATAGCTTCGTTCTTTGATTTGGGTTCGCCGTTTAGCATTATGCTTTCCTTTTTGAGCAAGTCAACTATTCTCATTATAAACCCTCCTTGTTTTTTGTCAAAGTGTTTTCAGTAATTCTTCGATGGTATCTTTTGCGGCAAGTCCGTCGGAAAATGCCGTTGCGCCGCCTGCTGCTGTTCCAAGCTTTAAAGCATATTCATAATCACCGTTCAAAGAGCCTGCCGTAAAGCCTGCAACCATGGAATCGCCTGCTCCCACCGAATTTTTCACCGTACCCCTGCACACTCCGCAGCGGTGCATTTTGCCGTACTCGTCAATAAGCATTGCACCGTCACCTGCCATTGAGATAAGCACGTTTACCGCACCCATATCCTGCAATTTTCGTGCATATTTTTCAATATCCTCATCGGTTTTCAGTTCAACGCCGAACATCTCACCAAGCTCGTGATTGTTAGGCTTGACCAGAAAAGGTCTGTATTTAAGCACATTAAGCAGAAGATCCTTTGTGGCATCGACAACTGCTTTTATCTTCTTTTCCGAAAGCTTTGCAAGTATCTGCTCATAAATATCCGAGGGAAGTGATGATGGGATACTTCCTGCCAGAATCAGCGTGTCCCCTTCCGAAAGCTTTTCCAGCTTATCGAAAAGCTCCTTAATAGCCTTATCGTCAATATGAGGACCCTGTCCGTTGATCTCCGTTTCTTCCGCTGCTTTTATCTTAACATTTATACGGGAATTTCCGCTTTCAAGATGAACAAAGTCCGTATCTATCCCCATATCTTTAAGACCCTTTTCTATAGCTTCACCTGTAAAGCCTGCCGTAAACCCCAGTGCTATGGAAGAAATACCAAGCTCTCTCAGTACGATAGAAACATTGATCCCCTTACCACCGAAATACATTTCCTCTCGCTCGGAACGATTTGTAGCCCCCGGCTTCATCTCACCGATGTGAACAACATAGTCGATAGCAGGATTAAACGTTACCGTATAGACCATGTTACATGACCTCCTTTATATTTGCCTTTGTATGATATTTTTTATCCTGCAGCTTGTCTGTAATAAGCTTTACACGTCCAAGCTGTGCAAACGTTACTGACGCAATTTGACCGAATTTGGAATGATCTGCAAGAACGTAAATTGTCTGACTGTTTTGCACTACTGCAGACTTAACACTTGCTTCATTGCGGTCGGGAGTAGTGATCCCCGCCGAAAGAGAAATGCCGTTTGCGCCGATAAAGCTTTTGGTAAAATTGTAGCCTTGTAAACTGCTGACGCATTCTGCACCTACTATGGCTTCGGTAGTCACCTTTATTTCTCCCGCAGGAATATACACTTTAAATCCCCTCTGTGCCAGTTTTTTTGCGTGAACAAAAGCGTTTGTAACAAATGTCACTTTCTTGTCAGGCAGGAAGTCTATCATTTTTTCGGTGGTAGTTCCTGCGTCGATATATACGAAATCGCCATCGTCCACCAATGATGCGGCATACCTTGCAATCGCAATTTTTTCCTCTGTAAACAGCTTGGATTTTGACTCCACATCGTGCTCTACCAAATTGAGCGAGCGGTCGTCCGTGGAGATCGCACCGCCGTGCACTTTTTTTATCAAACCTCTTTCATCAAGCGTTGTAAGGTCACGGCGTATTGTTGATTCGGATGCTCCAAGCAGTTCACACAGCTCTGTGAGCGTCACACTTTTGTTTTGCTTAACCTGTTCCAGAATAACCGAGTATCTTTCTTCAGTCAGCATTTTTTCACCTTCTTTTTATTACTTTTGATTGATTATGATTGTTTGTGATTGTTTCTGATATGATAATAACATATACCAATCAAAAAATCAATAGTTTTCAGTCAAAAACATTCAAAAACGCCAAACTTTGTATGATTAGATAGTTATATATAGCTCCATTTGTGCATTCTCACAAAAATTATTGCACAATCATGTAGCATAACTGGGAGTATTACATTATATAACAGACAGCTCAAATGATTGACTTTTTATGCCGTGTTTGCTATCTTCCTGCGCCTTTGCTGAAAAAGGGAATGAATACGATCATTATCTTTGAAACCGAAAGCAAAGCCGCCGATGAGATATACCTTGCGGACGAAGACAGACTTGGTTAGGATATTCCTAATTCTTCACTTGCGTTCTTGCAGCCTTTTTCCTCTGCAAGTTTTAATGCCTCCTCTTTGTACTCTCGGCTGTACTGTTTTACCTGTCCCATTCTTTGACACTCTCCTTTTCTTCTATTATATTTTGGTGGGCGGATTGTGTCAAGTTTT
>JBJERX010000083.1:0-42926 GCA_051882495.1 Huintestinicola sp.
TCGGTGCTGATCTTATCACCATCAGCGGACATAAGGTACACGCACCTAAAGGTATCGGTGCTATGTACATAAAAAAAGGAATCCGCATTGCACCAAGAATGATCGGCGGCGGACAGGAAAAGGGACTCAGGTCGGGAACAGAATCCGTTCCGCTTATCTGTGCATTCGGTGCGGCTATCCGTTCCCTGCTCCCGGGAATATCAACTGCTTATTCCAATGCGGAGGAGCTTAACGGACGTCTGAGAAAAAAACTCGATGTATTTGACTATATAACTATAAATTCAAATGCGGAAAACCAATCTCCTTACGTACTGAATTTCTCCGTACCCGGCATACGCTCAGAGATCATGCTTCATTTTCTTGAAAGCAGAGACATTTATGTTTCAAGCGGTTCAGCATGCTCAAGGGGTGCACACAGCAGTGTACTGTCAGCCATGGGGCTTAATTCTCATATTTCAGACAGTGCTATCAGAGTTTCACTGAGCAGAATGTCATCCTGCGGTGATGTTGAGGCACTGGTATCAGCTATTCAGGAAGGATATCTCAAATTGGCTAAATCTAAATAATTGTAATCGAAGATTGTTATTTTCAACACATACATTACACGGTTGAAATGTACAGATCACACATTTATTATATATAATCAGTTTGAAAGGATTATAAAGTATGAAAGAGATCATTATGCTCAAAGAGGGCGAGCTTGCCCTTAAGGGTCTTAACAAGAGAACATTCGAGGAAACATTTATCAAGAATCTTCGTCACAGGCTCAAGCCCCTGGGCAGATTTGAATACACTCGTGCACAGTCAATATTATATGCTGCTCCATGCGAGGAAGGCATAGACATGGACGAAGCTGTTTCCCGTGCATCTAAGGTGTTCGGTGCGGCTGCTATCTGCCGTGCAATGGTAACGGAGAAGGATTTCGAGACTATCTGCCGTGATGTGGTGGAATACTGCGGAGACGAGCTTTCCATGGCAAGGACATTCAAAGTCGAAGCAAAGCGTTCCGACAAGCACTTCCCCATGAGATCACCGGAAATATGCATGGAGCTTGGCGGAAGGCTCCTTGAAAAGTTCCCTCATCTGACGGTTGATGTAAAAAATCCTCAGGTAACTGTAAATGTTGAAATACGTGATACAAAAGCATATATCCATACAGGAAACAAGCCCGCAGCAGGCGGCATCCCCGTAGGAACATCCGGCAAGGCTCTGCTTCTGTTGTCCGGGGGTATCGACAGCCCGGTTGCAGGCTATATGATGGCAAAGCGTGGGATCAACATTGCTGCTATCCACTATGCAGCTCCTCCCTATACTTCCGACCGTGCACGACTAAAGGTTGAAAAGCTGTGTGAAAAGATCACCCCATACTGCGGTGACACCATATTCTACTGTGTACCATTTACTAAGATACAGGAAGCTCTTCGCGACAATTGCCCTGAGGAGCTGTTCACAATAATAATGCGTCGTCTTATGATGGAGATAGCACAGAGAATTGCAGAGAAAAACGGTTATTCAGCACTTATTACAGGTGAGAGCGTCGGTCAGGTCGCAAGCCAGACCATGGGAGCGATCGTATGCACAGATAATGCCTGCCGTATGCCTGTTTTCCGTCCCGTTATCGGTATGGACAAAACCGAGATCGTAGAGATCGCAAGAAAAATAGACACATTTGATATTTCGATCGAGCCATACGAGGACTGCTGCACAGTTTTCACACCCAAGCACCCTAAAACACGTCCTGTACTTGATGAGGTAATTGCAGCACAGAACAGCTTTGACTTCGAGCCTCTTATCTCCGAAGCTGTTGAAAACACCGAAATTAAATACATCAGACTCTGATTCAGTAATCGCCCTCTATAATCCGCTGAGGATATGACGAAACACAGCATAATAATTTGACATATGTAACAAAATTCGTTTTGTTTTATTGACATCTGTGCTTAAGTCGGTGTATAATGTATTTGTATAGGTATATTTATGTCATAAGTATATCTGTACGCTGATGTCCGAGGGGCAAATCTATTGCGGGCTTCAGCAATGCTTCTGTACTGACAGAAGCACGGAGTAAAGAAATGGGTCTTTCAAGAAGTGCAAAAAAGGCATACAAAAAAGCCTTGAAGGAAAAGAAAAAACGACAGCGCGGACATTGGCTGATAATTCAGAAGGGTGACAGTGCAAAAGAGATATTCTCTAAGCTGTTTACTCAGTTTGCTATACTCGTGCTTATCGGATGCGGAGTTATTCTCGGAAATGAGTTCAGGCTCTCATTCAGTGCACAGCAGCTTAACAGCTCTCTTAAACAGCTGTACAGTTCATACGTATCTATGGTCACTGACGGTGAATTGCTGCCGGGTGCTGAACAGCTTTTGGCTATCAATCCCGACACTGTGGGATACATATCCATTCCGGGAACGGAAGTAGATTTCCCCGTTGTACAGACAAATAACAACTCTACTTACCTCAAGACTGCATTTGACGGCAGCAGCAATAAGGCAGGTACAGTATTCCTTGATTATCGTGCATCCATTGACCCGGACAAGCGTTCGGACAACCTTGTGCTTTACGGTCACAATCAGAAGGACAGAACAATGTTCGGCAGTCTTAAGGACTACAAGAAGAATCTGAATTTTTATAAATCTCATCCCACAATTACTTTCAACTCAAATTACAAAAGCGATACATACAAGATCTTTGCTTACTTCGTAACGGAGGTTGAACCAAATCAGACGGATGACGGCATTATTTTCGACTACCATAATTATATAGATATGGACCGCAAAGCATATGACAGATTCATGAGCAACATCACAGAACGAAGCCAGATACTGACTGATGTTGATGTTCAGTACGGAGATGAATTTCTCACACTCTCCACATGCAGCAATGAATTCGAACCCTCACGGTTTGTCATCTTCGCAAGAAAGACACGCAAGGGAGAGGATACTGCTGTTGACACTTCCAAGGCTCAGCTTAACCCAAATGCAAAGGAGCCTGACTGGAAGGTTATTTTCAGATAATTTCAAATGGTCAGCTTTAAGTAACCACTGAATAAATCACGCTTAAAGGCTTGGTACACATCTTGCTTGCATATTCTCCTTCATATTGCATCAAAATTCCTTGACAGGCGAAAGCCTGCCTGCGAAATTTTGGTACAATCTGACTTCGCAATATGCATACCGGATTTAATCAGTGTTTCCCTAAAAAACAAGCTATATTGAAGCGATGTTTACTGTTGACCGAAGCCAAATATGTATAAATGAGGTTAGCACAATATGAGCAGCAAAAAGAAATCCACCGCATCAATGATATTCCCCACTAAAGAAGATCCCGTTGGCGAAAAGGTACGTAAGATAATCGTTCTTATTGCATCGGTAGTACTTATTGCTGCAGTGGTTTACCTGCTGAATTATTTTGTGGAGCAGCAGCGTGCGGACAGTATTAACCAGAGTCTTGCAGAGCTTCATTCCTCAGCTGTTGTGATAACAGCAGCTACAGAAGAAGAAACTGTTACGGAAGCTCCCACTGAAACTACCACTGAGGAAACAACTACAACTCCTGCTCCCGAGCCCCTGGTTATCATGGATTCCATGCAACCCTTCGTTGACCAGAACCCTGACACTGTAGGCTGGATAACAGTGGGCGGAACAAGCATTGATAATGTTGTTGTTCAGTGTGAGGATAACGATTATTATCTGAATCACGATTATTACGGCAATGTTTCTCAGCCGGGAACAGTCTTCGCAGATTTCAGATGCGTAGTCAGCGATTACGGATTCAATCAGAGTGATAACATCATACTTTATGGACACAATCAGGCAAACGGTTCAATGTTCGGCACACTCCAGAAATACAAAATAACAAAGCAGAACACCAAAAAGTTTGATTTTTATCTCCAGCACCCCACCTTCACATTTTCTAACCTCTATGAGGAGTACACATATAAGATCATTGCTCTTTTCGTTGTAGAGGTTCTTCCCGAGCAGACAAGGGAGGGTAAGATATTCGATTACCACAACTATATAAAATTCGGATCCCAGAAAAGAACATACGAGGAATTTATGAAGAACATCACTGATCGTTCTGAGATCATAACAGGGGTCGATGTTCAGGAGGGCGACCAGTTCCTTACACTTTCCACGTGTTCAAACGAATTTGAGCCTTCACGCTTCATTGTTATCGGACGTAAAGTCAGAGACGGTGAAAGTCCCGAAGTAGATACTTCACTCGCAAAGCTTAACCCCGATGCTCTCGAGCCCGACTGGAATTTCATTTACAGTCGCTGATAAATCCAAAAGAAAGATAAAAAGAACACATAAATTAGAACAAAATGATAAAGAGGAATAACAAAAATGTCAGAAGAAAACAAGATAAAGAATTCAGAAGCAGAGCCTGAAGACAGTTCTGCAGAAAATGATAATGCTGATTACAATAACACGGACAATGTCAGCGGTTATTTTGACAGTCTTATTTCAGATGAAGATTTCAGCGATACCGATGAAAATACAGCTCCTGTAAAGATGAAGGATTTTTCCGAATTCTTTAACGACGCTGCAGCTTCGGGTCAGGGATTCAAAAGCACTATAGACAGCAAAGAAATTCCCGAAGCCATTGACACAGATAACGCTGAGATCATCCGATTCAAAGCAGCAGAAATATCCAATAATCTTGAGAAAAATTCCGATGGATCACATAAGGAAGATAATGCCAAGGAAAAAGCTGACACCGAAATGAATGCTTCATCAGGTCCTGTTACAGATGAGGACGGTATGATCGTTTTGTTCGACGCAGAGGCCGGTATTGATGCCATAAGTGAGATCATCGAAGAGGCTTCCGATAAATTTGACAAAAAAGCCGCTGAAAAAGCTGTAGCTGACGAAAAAAAGGCAGCTTCCCCAAAGAAGGTCAGCGTAAAGCCTAAGTCTAATAAAAACGGCTCGTCTGCAAAGAAAACTACAGTTCAGGAAATTGTTGTATTCGATGAAGAATCCGACAAAAACAGCACATCCCCCGAAGAAAACAACAAGCCATCCGTTACGGAAGAGCCTAAGGATGAAAAACAGCCATTTATTCAAACTATCATACCATGGAAGGGTGACAGCTTCCCCGAGGTAATACGTAAAATCGTATTTATCGGATCGTCAGCAGTATTTCTTACTGCCGGCGGAATGCTTATTTCCACTCTAATACAGTCAGAAGAAGCTGTTGAGCAGCTTAACGACATCAAAGAGGTTGTTACAACAACCGTTGCAATATCCATAAATGAACAAGGTGAAACAGTTACTATTGCTCCTACATACGAGGAAAGAGTTGAACATAATTTCGATGTTATGGAATACTTCACAGGAATAAGTGAAAACGTTGTAGGGTATATTGAAATTGCAGGCTGCGATCTGTTCTATCCTGTTGTTCAGGGAACCGATAATGTCTATTACCTTACTCACACCTTTGATGACAAGGTCAATAAAGCCGGTTCTATCTTCATGGATTACAGATGTACGCTTTCTGAGGATTACCGCTCACCTAATATTGTTCTGTACGGTCACAATCAGGAAGACCGCACAATGTTCGGAAACCTTAAGCTGTACAAAGAGAATGTTGAATTCTACAAGAACAATCCGATCATCACCTTCAACTCAAGATATGATATAGGCAGTTATGTTATCTTCGGATACTTTGTTACAAACGCTCTGGAATCCCAGGATTCAAACGGCGAGGTATTCCATTACCAGGACTACATTGAAACTATGGCTGATGAACCTACCTTCAACTGGTATATGGAGCAGGTAGCAATAAGGAATCAGATAATAACTCCCGTTGATGTTGCTTATGGTGATAAGCTCCTTGTACTGTCAACATGCAGCAGCGAGTACACTAATTCAAGATTTGTTGTAATAGCAAGAGCTCTCAGAGAAGATGAAGAAGCTGAAACCCTTGATCTTTCAACTGCACGGCTCAATCCAAACGCAAAGCTGATTGACTGGGAAGCTATCCTTTCTGAATCGACTTCAGAAACGGAAAGTGATATCTCTACAACTCCCACCGAGGAAACAACCGTTCCTGACACAGAGGAAACTACTACTGTTCCCACTACCGAAGAAACCACTACTGTCCCCGAATCAGTAACAGAGGAAACTACTGCACCCGAGGATACTGAGGTCAGTGATGATACTTCCTCAGAAACTACTACAACCACACGCAGAGCAAACAATATTAATATAATCAGATAGAGGTAATTTCCATATGTCAATGAGTGACGAAGTCAGAACTGCTCAGAAGCCCCCAAAAACAAAAGCAAAAAAAAGCTCCCAGTCTTTCTTTCCGAAAAAAGGTGACAGTTCTTCCGAAATCATTAGCAAGATCATTGTTCTTGTTTCCATACTTGCACTTATCGTTTGCGGTATTATTCTTGCCGTATATTTCTATCAGATCTACGAAGCAAAACAGAATAACGTAAAGATAAAATACATTTATGAGCAGGCACAGCAGCAAATAACCGTTGAGCAGGAATCTCCCATTCAGGACATTCCTGCAGCCGATGACAGTGCACCGGCTGAGGAGAGACCTCCCCTGACTATGCTGCCGGCGGCAGTTGAGATGCTGAGCATCAACCCGGATTCTGTGGGGCTTGTAAACATCCCCGGCTGCGTTTATGAACCTGTTGTTCAGTATACGGATAATGATTATTACCTGAACCACAATATTTACGGAAGCCAGCGTCAGTGCGGAACATGCTTTGCTGACTACAGAAACATAGTAGGCGGATACGACCAGTCTGATAATATAATTCTTTATGCTCACAATCAGAAGGACGGTACAATGTTCGGCAATCTGGACTATTACCGCTGGGATTATGCATACTGGCTTAAAAATCCTATCATCTATTTTAATACCAATTACAGTGAAGATGCGTATGTGATAATATCCTCCTTCGTTATAAACACACTTCCCGAGCATGATAACGGAACACCTATTTTCGATTATCACAACTACATCAACTTCGATTCCGATAAATATACGTATGATAACTTCATCAGTGAAATTACAAAGAGAAGCACTATTATAACCGGTGTTGATGTAAACGAAAATGACAAGTTCCTTACCTTGTCCACATGTTCAACTGAGTGGGAACCGTCAAGACATGTACTCGTAGCAAGAAAGCTGCGTGACGGCGAAACACCCGAGAATCTCGATACCACAAAATTTGAGAAGAATCCTAACCCGAAATGGCCCGCTATATACTATAAATACAACGGCGGCACATATATAGAATAGATCCGAAAGTTATCTGCACAATGCTTCGGACTTATTGGGAGATAATACGAAAGGAATAAATGCTTATGAAATTCAGAGCAGTATTAAACGGTATCGCGGCACTGACTATAGTCGGTATGTTTTATTCGTTTGCATTTGGCTTTGAAGAAATAGAGGATGTAGATTCTATTCAAAGTGACAATCAGATGCAGACAGAGCAGTCTGACAATATGCAGGAAGCCGGAATGTATGTACCTATGACCAAGGATGATCTTGCTCCGCAGACAGAAATGAAGCCTGACCTTCCTGCTGAATCAGAAGTCGAGTCCGCAAAGGAACACGTGGATAGCCTATATGAATATGAGGCAGAGCCGGAAAACAGTTCGGAAGTGGTAATTACCCCTCTGAACACTGCAGTTCCGCAGACTGAGGCTGTTACTGAGGAAACCACAGTCCCAGCGTCTGCCGAAGAATCAGTCACTGAATCCGAAACAGCATCAAGCACGGAGTACATAACATCAGCTTCCACCGCTTTCAGCGATCCCGCATTTGACTATTTATCAGACGATGATCTTGATAATCTTACAACATGGACTTCCCCGGAAACTACAACTACTGTAATAACTACTTCGGAGACTACTGTTCCCGTCACTGAAACAGAGTTTGATCTTTCTGCAATTTTCTCTGTTTTTGAACAAATGACTACTGCAGAAACCACTTCTGATGTTCAGAATGATGTTCCCGAAGTAGACGTAGTAGAGTATAATACATATACATTTTCATCAACAGACGGAGATTTTGTGTATTCCGAGCCTACAACATTCCAGACAACTCCAATCTTTGAAACAGAGGACTCTACTACATACTTAACAACTGTTACTGAAACGGAACCTGCTTTCGATACCACCGGCGAAACAACAACTTACATCGACCAGCTTACAGGCAAGGAAATATTTACTGCAAAGGTAGGAGGAACCGTCAGTGAATATGATGCTTACACTCTTGTATGCATGATCGTTGCAAACGAGATGTCCCCCTCATTCAACCCCGAAGCACTTAAGGCACAGGCTGTAGCAGCTTATTCCTATGTTAAGTATCACAACGTAAAGGGGCTGGTTCCCTCTGTTCTGGTAAAGTATGATATTCCTATGGAGGTTTCTCAGGCAGTTGGTGAGGTATTCGGCAAGTGCGTTTACTATAACGGTGCTGTTGCACAAACTGTTTACACTGCATCTTCTGCAGGTACTACAGCAGGTGCTGACCACGTATGGGGCGGCGAGTATGTTCCCTATCTTTCAAGTGTTGATACTTCATTCGATATTGGCAACGACCCCAATTACGGGATCACTTCCACATTCAGCGAATCTTTCATAAAGTCCTCCATTGAAAACTCACTGGGTATCGTTCTTTCAGATGATCCCTCAAACTGGCTTACAGTATATTCCACAATTGATGGTATCTACGTTAATGAGCTTAACGTAGATGGACAGGTTATGATCTCTGGCAGAAAGATGCGTGAATCCATTCTTAATTTCAAGATCAAGAGCTGGGCATTTGATGTATCATATGCTGACGGAATATTCACATTCACTACATACGGCTACGGTCACGGCGTAGGTATGAGCCAGAACGGTGCTAATTATCTCGGCAAGCAGGGTTATACATATGATCAGATCCTTGCTTTATATTTCCCGGGAACAACAATAGAATAAGTTGTTCTGAAAAAAACGGGACACGAGCAAGTGATGTAAGAACCTGTCCACATAGGATAGGTTCTTAGTCATAGAAAATATACCGTAAAGTTTTTTTTGAGGTTCACATTATAAAAAAAGGAGTATAGACAATGGCTGCATATTCTGCTTACGACATCATAATGAAAAAACGCAGAGGCGAAAGCCTTGCGGATGGTGAGATCAGTTTTTTCGTAAACGGATATGTTGACGGCACTATTCCCGATTATCAGATGTCCGCACTGCTGATGGCTGTCTGCTTCCAAGGTATGACCCCTCATGAAACAACTGCACTTACAATGTGCATGATGCAGTCGGGCGATGTTTACAAGCCATCGGAGGAGCTTGGGCAGATATGCATCGACAAGCATTCCACAGGGGGTGTGGGTGATAAAGTTACTCTTGTTGCTGCTCCTATCTGTGCTGCATGCGGATTATATGTTCCGAAGATGTCAGGCCGCGGTCTCGGTCACACAGGAGGAACTATAGACAAGCTTGAAGCTATACCCGGGTTTAATGTTTCGATCAGCCATGAAAGATTTATTGAAACAGTACGTGAAGCAGGATTTGCTGTTGCTTCTCAGACGGGCGAGCTTGTTCCTGCGGATAAAAAAATATATGCTCTGCGAAACGCTACAGCTACAGTTGACAGCATCCCGCTTATATGCTCCAGCATAATGAGCAAAAAGCTTGCAACAGGAGCTGACGGAATCGTTCTTGATGTTAAATGCGGCGACGGTGCTTTCATGAAAAACGAAGCCGACGCTCAGGCTCTTGCTGATGCAATGACCGGCACTGCTGCTCTTGCAGGAAGAAAATGCACAGCTGTTATCACTGATATGGACAAACCCCTGGGAAGAGCGGTGGGCAATGGATGCGAGGTCATGGAAGCCTGCAACGCTCTTAAAGGAAATGGTCCCGAGGACCTTATGGATGTCAGTATGACTCTTGCATCAGAGATGCTTGTACTTGCGGGAAAGGGCACTCCCGATGAGTGCAAAGCTCTTGTAAAGGATGCTGTTACATCGGGAAAGGCTTTTGCTGCATTAGAAAAAATGGTTATCATGCAGGACGGCAATCCACAGGCACTGAGCAACTACGCCCTGCTTGGCATTCCTTCCAAAAAGGCAGATGTTATCGCAGACTGTGAAGGTTACATCAGTAAAATTTCCTGCGAAAAAACAGGTCTGATATCACTTGCTCTCGGTGCCGGAAGAACTGTCAAGGACGGAGTCATTGACTACACAGCAGGAATTCGTTTTGAAAAGACAGTTGGAGATCATATCTGCAGGGGTGAAAAGCTTGCCGAGGTATTCACATCATCCGATCGTTCCGTAGAGGATGCTGCCGAGGAGCTGAAAAAGGTATTCACCATCTCAGATATTAAGCCGGAAGTTCGTCCGTCAGTAATAAAAATTATCAGACAGAAATAATCATTGCCCCATCTGTTGGGGCATTTTTCTATATTATACTAATAACCATTTAACCTATGGATAAAATACGGCGGCTATAATGCATCCTCTCTGCGTCAAACTCCCTTGCCGGGCGAAAGCCCGCCTGCGGTCGTTTTCCTTAATAGGACGCATTCTATCCACCGCCTTTATCCATAGAACAAATGGTTATTAGTATTAAACGATATACTCACCCGATCCGGCGGCTTTTTTCATTGTTCTGCGTTTGTCCTTTGAAAATTAAAATTGGATTAGAACTATGATACTATGATGAAAAAAAGGCAATTTCTGTTGACTTTTTAAAGAAAAAGTATTATACTTAAATCATAGCAAATGAGCAAATAAATCTGCCGTGTATACCGGCAGTATCCGAATGCTAAATCCATATTTTACAGGAGGCTATTCATCATGTTTGAAAAAATCGTTGAATCAATCAGCAACACAGGAAAGGCCGTAGGAGAAAAGGCTAAAATCGGAACAGATATTGCAAAGCTCAACATAAAGATATCTACCGAGGAAAGAGCTCTTACAGAGATCTACCAGACAGTAGGTGAAACTTACTATAAGAACAACAAGGATAATCCTTGCTGCGATGAAATGAAGAAGCTTTTTGAGTCTGTTGAGGAAAAGCTCGCAGCTATTGATGAACTCAAGACTCTCCTGCACCAGACAAAGGGTGTTGTAATTTGTCCGAACTGCAGTGCGGAGATCGATGCAGAGAACGACTTCTGCGGCAAGTGCGGAACAAAGCTTGAAAAGCCTGCTCCCGTTGTTGAAGAACCTGTTGTTTTAGCTGAGGAAGCTGAAGCAGAGGAAGCAGGATCAGCTGCTGAAGAAACAACCGAAGAATAACATATCCTATCGACCAAAGCAGGGGGAACTGCAGTTTTGCAGCTCCCCTTATTGGCATTTGAAAGAGCATACAGGACGGTATCTGTAATCTCCTCACTTGATGTATTCCATACACATCGTTATTGACAGAACAAACCGTTATTAGTATAAAAACGATCTCAGAAAGGATCATCCGAATGAAGGTTGACTGGAACAGTAAATATACAACTTTATCTGTTTATTCGATAATTACTTTTGCAATATGCTTTACACTTATTGTATTATACCAGAAAAGTGCAGCTATTGCGGCAGTTATTGCGACTATCTTAAAGGTACTCTCCCCTATAATATGGGGTGCGATAATAGCATATCTGCTCAATCCAATTATGATGGCATGTGAATCTGTCCTGAAAAAGCTGCTGGAGAAGAAAAAGAAGCGGTCAAAGCTTGTCCGAGGAATAAGCACAGCCTTATCCATCATTTTCGGTATTGCAATTATTTCCGCATTGGTAGCTATCATTGTTCCTCAGGTTGTTGACAGTCTCATGAATATATTCATGAATATACAATCCTATTTCAATACGATCGAGCAATGGTTCTACAACATGGGGAATAAGCTTTCCGAATCTCCCGAGGTCGTGGAATTTATAAATGACCAGCTGGAAAGCATACGTTCAACCGTTGTAACAGCTGTAAATAATATGCTTCCTAAAATGGGTGATTTCGCCCTTAAAATCAAGGATAGTGCCATCAGCATTGTTGTTGCACTTAAGGATTTCATAATCGGCTTTATAGTTGCAATTTATCTTCTTGCTGACAAGGAAAAGTTCCTTGCTCAGCTAAAAAAGCTCACAACTGCATTATTCCCTCAGCCTGTCAGCAGGGAAATATTCAAGATATGTGCTATGACAAATAAATCTCTCGGCGGATTTATCTCAGGCAAGCTTATTGACTCCCTTCTGATTGGAATATTCTGTTTTATTGCCATGCAGTTTATGGGCATCAACTTTGCAGTTCTCATAAGCACCATTATCGGTATAACTAATATTATCCCGTTCTTCGGTCCCTTTATCGGAGCTATTCCCTCAGCACTTCTGCTGCTTGTAACTGCCCCAAAGCAGACTATTCCGTTTGTTATTCTGATAATTGTACTTCAGCAGTTTGACGGAAACATCCTCGGTCCTAAGATCCTTGGAGATACCACGGGACTTCCTCCCTTCTGGGTCCTCTTTTCCATTCTTTTCTGCGGAGGCCTCTTCGGATTCACCGGAATGCTGTTAGGTGTACCTATCTTTGCTGTGATCCAGTCACTTGTCAAAGAATTTGCAGAACATCTTCTCCAGAAAAAAGGTCTTTCTACTGTAACAGAGGATTATATTCCCATACCGGCTGTCAAAGATAAACCTGCGAATAAACCAAAATCATTTAAATTTAACAAGTCAAAACAGTAAGAATCATGCTGCAGAGATTTAAATAACATTTATTGCACCTTGGAGATTTGAAATCCAAGGTGCATTTTGTTGCAGAAATTTACAAAATGCTATAGACAAACACAAAAAAATAGGTTATAATAGAATATCATAATATAAGCAAATTGATGAAGCTCATTTTGAAATGTTATGATAACGGCTATACGCCGAATGAAAGGATGGTATTTTTATGGATTCACTTCTCAAGCTTTTAAAGGGAAATGCCCGGCTTTCCAACGACCAGTTGGCGGTAATGCTCGGTACTACTGCTGACGATGTCGCGGCACGTATAGCGGATTATGAAAAAAAAGGTGTTATCAAGGGATTCAGTGTTATTCTTAATGACGACCTTGCAGATAAAAACGCTGTAACTGCGTTTATTGAAGTCAAGATCACCCCCAAGGCAGAACATGGCTTTGATGAGCTTGCAAAAACTATCATGATGTATGACGAAGTTGATTCTGTCACACTTATGTCAGGTTCATTTGATCTGGCTGTTACTCTCAGCGGTACAAACTATAAAGAGATCGCTCTTTTTGTTGCACAGCGTCTGTCTACAATTGAGGGTGTTATATCAACATCAACGCATTTCGTGCTGAAGCAGTATAAAGAACAAGGATTCTTTATTGAAAGCGAAGCCGAAGATGAAAGGGGTTTCGTTTCTCCGTGATTAATTATGATAAAGTATTATCCGAAAAGTGCAAGTCACTGAAGCCATCGGGTATTCGTAAATTTTTTGATGTGGCTGCTACTATCGAGGGCGTTATCTCTCTCGGTGTTGGTGAGCCTGATTTCCAGACTCCCTGGCCTATCCGTCAGGAAGCTATCAAAACTCTTGAAAAAGGCAAAACAAAGTATACCTCAAATGCAGGTCTAATGGAGCTGAGAGCTGCTATCAGCGATTATACAGAAAAAAAACTGGGAGTTAAATATGACGCTGAAAACGAGGTGATCGTTACTGTCGGCGGTTCTGAAGGTATTGATCTTGGCATCAGAGCTCTTGTTGACCCTGGCGATGAGGTTCTCGTTGTCGAGCCATCGTTTGTTTGCTACTCTCCTATCGTTTCCCTTATGGGTGGTGTTCCCGTTTCCATTCAGACAACCGAAGAAACAGAGTTCCGCCTTACAGCTGAGGCTCTGCGTGAAAAGATCACAGATAAAACAAAGCTGCTGATACTCCCCTTCCCCAATAATCCTACAGGAGCTATTATGGAACGTGAGGATCTTGAAGCTGTTGCAGAGGTACTAAGAGATACTGATATCATGGTTCTTTCTGATGAGATCTATAGTGAGCTTACATATTCCGGCAAGCACTGCTCTATCGTTCAGATCGACGGCATGAGAGAGCGTACTCTTCTCGTTGACGGTTTTTCCAAGGCATTCGCTATGACCGGATGGAGAATGGGCTTCATCGAGGGTCCTAAGGAGATCATTTCACAGATGCTCAAGGTTCATCAGTATGCTATCATGAGCTCCCCTACTATTTCACAGTATGCAGCAATTGAAGCACTTACTTCCTGCACTAACGACATAAAACGAATGAAGGAAGAGTACAACATCCGCCGCAAGTGGCTTGTTAAGGCTCTCAATGAGATAGGTCTTACCTGCTTTGAGCCTCAGGGTGCATTCTATGTTTTTCCCTGTATCAAGTCAACAGGTCTTTCCAGCGAGGAATTCTGCGAAAAACTTCTGTTTGAGCATAATGTTGCTGTTGTTCCCGGAAACGCTTTCGGTGAATGCGGTGAAGGATATATCCGTATATCTTACGCATATTCTCTCAAGCATCTTATGACTGCTGTTGACAGAATCAAGGAATTCATCGCGGCATTATAATACCTATAAATAGTGCAGCCGCACAGTTATCTGGCGGCTGCATTTTTATAAGAAAGACGTGACGAAAAATGAGAATAACTGCAGAACTTCTGGCAGATGCAACTGCTGCACAGAAAAAACACTATGAATATAACAAACAGCTGCTTAAACCTAAATCGATTATCAATGGTCAGAAAATCGGTCCTATTGCGGAATTCAAATTCGGATTAGCTAAAATGGGCTACAACGGCTGCGGCCCTATTGCTGTATATAATGCTCTCAGTTTGTCCGGAATCAAAGCTGATATATGCGACATTATACTTGCTCTTGAAAAGCAGGCACTGAAGCTCGGAGGAATACTGGGTACAGACCCTAAAAAGCTTGACAAATTCTTCTCCGATAATAGAATAGCTGCACTTAAGGCAAGCGATTATAATGATTTTGTAAATGATATGAATAATATGCACGTTGGGATTCTATGCTACTGGACTAAAAAACCTAATAGATCATCCATGCACTATATTACGATTTACCGTACTGAGGATAATAAATTCGTAATGTGCAACCGTTTCGGCAACAGGAATAAGCAGTATTCAGCGGATTCTATGGAAAAGGTATGCACAGAAGAACAGTACATATGCGGATATTTTATTTCATAAGTGAGGTAACATGGAATATACATTGATTTCAGAAAACAAGATCACTGTCAAGGCTTATGCAAAGATAAATCTGTATCTTGATGTTACAGGAAAGCGTGAGGATGGATATCATCAGCTGGAAACAGTCATGCATACTGTATCAATCTATGACACTGTAACAATTGAAACAGGATGCGGTGACACAAGTGTAAAATGCTCTGACAGCAGCATCCCTGCTGATATGGACAACATAGCACACAAGGCAGCTATTCTTTTTTTTGAGGAATCGGAAATAAACGATAAAGGTACTCACATATACATTGATAAGCACATACCATCTCAGGCAGGAATGGGAGGTGGAAGTGCTGATGCTGCAGCTGTCTTTTTCGGACTGAATGTTCTTTACGGAGAACCCCTTTCTCCCAATGAACTTCTTGCATTATCAGTCAATGCAGGAGCTGATGTACCATTCTGTCTTGCAGGCGGATGCGGTTACTGCACGGGAATAGGTGATGTTATTGAACCTCTTCCCGTGATTACAGGCTATCGGTTGCTTATAGCTAAGGGAAGTGAGGGTATTTCCACTAAATCTGCTTTTCAGGCAATAGACAGCCTGGGACATGGTATCGGAAAAAACGGAGTTAAGAACTTTTTTTCCGTCCCAAATGCTCGAGGTCTGAAGGATTACTGCCGCAACATTTTTGACGAGGTAACTGATATTGCTGAAATACGTAAGATACGCAGTATACTCATTTCTCACAATGCTTACACCGCATGTATGACCGGAAGCGGCTCTGCTGTTTTTGGTATTTTCCCTGAAAACGATTCTCTGTCGGATGCAGTATCAGAGTTAAAATGTGCAGGATATTTTGCCGAAATATGCAGGTTTATTTAACAAATATAAACTGCCTTCAAGGTGTTAGCTATATCTAACAATTTTGTTATGTGAACACCAATAATGTTGGCATTTTCTCCATTGACAAAACAAGAAAAAATCTATACAATTATTAGCAGAACATATAATGTGAGAACGCGACTTCACAAGATATGTGTGCGGATTTTCGAGCATAATTTTACCGAAGACAAGGCAAAAATGCGAAGGTGGGCTGGTTTGTCGGTCAGCCACTCTGTCACCTTGTGACACTTCCCCCCGCTGGGAAGATTACGCCCGGCAAGCATTTTATTGCTTCCCCAATTAACTGATGAAGTTTTATGCGAAGAACCGCTGTCGAAAGCCTAGAAAGAAAACCGCAGGAATATGCGGATATTGCAAGTTTTTCTGACAACGGATTTCGACAGCGGGTCAAGCAGAAAATTCAATAGTTAATTGGGGGAGCAATAACGCAGTTTGCTGCAAAACTTGCCGAAAAGACGTACGCATACGCTTGTGATGACAGGTTCTGGGTTATGATTCTTCTTTTACGGGAGGTAATACAATGACGTTAGACATGCTTGGTATTGGCAAAACTGCTGTCATAACTTCTGTTGGCGGTGAAGGCCCGTTAAGATGCCGTCTGCTGGACATGGGTCTTATCCCCAAGACTGTTGTACTTGTACGCAAGGTCGCTCCCATGGGTGATCCCATTGAGCTTCATTTACGAGGCTACGAGCTTACAATTCGTCTTGAAGATGCACAGAAAATTGAAATATTGCCTCTTGGTGATGATAAAAAAGACTAATTTGAAAGGGTATTCGGTGTTATTATATGGTTTTTGCTCTTGCAGGCAATCAGAACTGCGGAAAAACTACTCTGTTCAATCAGCTGACTGGCTCCAATCAACACGTAGGCAACTTTCCCGGGGTAACTGTTGAACAGAAAAGCGGTGAGATCAAAGGTCACAAGGACTGCACCGTTGTCGATCTTCCCGGCATCTACTCCATTCGTCCATACACAAATGAGGAAATAGTTACCCGTGACTATCTTCTGAACAATCGTCCTGACGGAATTATCAATATAGCGGATGCTACGAATATAGAGCGTAATCTTTACCTGACGCTGCAGATGATCGAATTGAAAATACCTATGGTCCTTGCTCTGAACATGATGGATGAAGTCAGAAACAACGGCGGAACAATCGACGTTAAAGCAATGTCTGAGCAGCTAGGCATTCCTGTAATACCAATTTCGGCAGCTAAGAACGAGGGAATTGAGGAGCTCATCAGTACTGCTGTAAGTGTGGCTCAGAAAAAAATATCTCCGAAGAAAATAGACTATTGCAACGGTGCGGTTCACAGGTGCATACACGCTGTATGCCACATTATTGAGGATCACGCTGAAAATGCAGGTATCGGCCGGAGATTTGCCGCTACAAAGCTTATAGAAAATGACCCGGAGATCAACAACCTGCTTGAACTGAATCAGAACGAGCTTGAAATGATCGAGCACAGTGTTACCGAAATGGAAAATGAGATCGGACTTGACAGAAACGCTGCAATTGCAGATATGCGGTATGAATTTATAGAGAATGTATGCAGACAGTCTGTAGTGAAGTGTCATGAAAGCAAGGAGCATATGCGGAGCGTCAGAATAGACAGCATTCTTACCGGAAAATATCTGGCTATCCCTTTATTTTTTTTGATAATGATACTGATTTTCTGGCTGACATTTGGTGTCATAGGAGCGTTTCTCAATGATCTGCTTGCTGCAGGTATTGACGCAGTCACATCAGCTGTTGACAGTGCACTGACTGTATACGGGCTGAATCCTGTTGTACATAGTCTGATAATCGACGGTGTTTTTTCAGGAGTGGGAAGTGTGCTCAGCTTTCTGCCCACTATTGTTGTACTGTTCTTCTTTCTTTCAATTCTGGAGGACAGCGGATATATGGCGAGAGTTGCCTTTGTAATGGATAAAATTCTCCGGAAAATAGGTCTTTCGGGACGTTCGTTTGTACCTCTCATTATTGGTTTCGGATGCTCCGTTCCTGCTATTATGTCAGCAAGAGCACTTTCCTCTGAGCGTGACAGAAAAATGACCATTATGCTCACGCCATTTATGAGCTGCAGTGCAAAGCTGCCTATTTACTCTGTATTTGCATTGGCTTTCTTCCCGGAGAGATCTGCACTTATAATGTGCTGCCTTTACTTCTTCGGTATACTTTGTGCTGTAATATACGGGATCATTCTCAGCAAAACAAGTTTCAAAGGAAATCCCGTTCCCTTTGTAATGGAGCTGCCCAATTATCGTCTGCCCTCTGCCAAAAGCGTGCTAATGCTTATGTGGGATAAGGCTAAGGATTTTATTACAAAGGCATTTACCGTCATATTCGCTGCTTCGGTGATAATATGGTTCTTACAAACCTTTGATACACGTCTGAATGTGGTTGAGGACAGCTCAATGAGCCTGCTTGCAGATATCGGAAGGCTGATAGCTCCTGTGTTTTCTCCCATGCACTTTGATGACTGGCGTATATCCACAGCACTTATTACCGGCTTCACTGCAAAGGAAGCAGTCGTTTCAACAATGTCTGTACTTACCGGTGCATCGGGAACAGAACAGCTTGCTGTTTATCTCAGCTCACTATTCTCACCCGCATCGGCGGTCAGCTTTTTGGTATTCTCATTGCTCTATACGCCATGTGTTGCAGCTGTAACAGCCGTTAAGCGTGAGCTGAATTCTTCTGCTGCAGTATGGTTCGTGGTGATACAGTGCGTCATCGCATGGATCGCTGCATTTCTTGTTTATCAGGTCGGAGCTATATTCTTCCCCGTATAATACTTCTGCGGTCGGTTCAGGCAGAACTGACCGCATTTTTTTCTATTATCACTTGAAATATCAGCTGAAATATTATAGAATATATTATAGGTCACCTCTAAAAACCACCGGCTAAAGCCTTAGCACCTCATCTGCTTGCATATTTTTCGTCATATTACACAGAAATTTCTTGACAGGCGTGAGCCTGCCTGCGAAATTTCTATGCAATCTGACGAAAAATCTGACTTCGCATATGAGGCACTATGGTTTTTAGAGGTGACCTATAGTAACAGGAGGCGGAATATGAGTAAAAGCATTAAAATGCAGGATATAGCCGAGCGTCTTGGAATAAGTATAGTTGCTGTATCTAAGGCTCTCAATGGCAAAAAGGGTGTCAGTGAGGAACTTCGTGCAAAGGTAAAACGAACAGCTGCCGAACTGGGATATTCCACTCCGTCCAAAAGTTCAGTACGTCACACAAGAACCGACAGCATCGGTGTACTTGCATCAGCACGGTTCATTGACGCTGATTCATTCTATCTGAAATATTACAAGCATATTTCATCCATGCTCCAGCAACGGGAAAAATATGCATTTTTTCACACATTGTCTGTGCATGACGAGGAGAATCTCATTTTCCCAAAACTGCTTGATGCGGACAGAGTTGACGGAATAATCATACTTGGTCAGATATCAAAGGCATTCACGGAGCTTATTGAAAAGCGTGGGATCCCTCTCGTATTTCTTGATTTCTACGATGACCGCAAGGACATCGACTGCGTTATCTGCGACAGCTTTTACGCATCCTACGACATTACAAATTATCTTATAAATATCGGTCACCGCAAGCTTGCATTCGTGGGAAACGTCACTGCGACCAGCTCCATTCAGGACAGATATCTTGGTTATGTAAAATCACTTATGGAACACGGAATCCATATCAGTTCAAACTATATTCTGGATGATCGTGACGATAATGGTCTGCTGAAACCTATCCGTCTGCCGATAGATATGCCCACTGCATTTGTCTGCAACTGCGACGGGACCGCATGCATGCTTATAAATCAGCTGAAAAATGAAGGCTACCGCATCCCCGAAGATATATCCGTTACGGGATTCGATAATTCAGTTTATTCGGACGTATCCGAACCTAAAATAACAACTATTGAGGTTGATACCGAAAAAATGTCAGAGATTGCGGTGGATTCAATCCTTCGCAAGGCTGAAAATCCAAATTACAAGGTCGGACGCATACCTGTCAGCGGAAACATCGTCTATAAGAATTCGGTTAGGTCACTAATTTCTGAAATATAAACACAAAATGAAATTGGCTGCTGCGGTTCATGCACACCGCAGCAGCCAATATGTAACTAATTATCCATATTATTATTCTTTTTTATAAGATACTCACACTGCCGGAGTAGATCTGCTTTTCCGGGAGAATATCTTGTCGTATGCCACTCCAACAACCGGAAGCACTGCAGCCATCAGAACAACATCAACGGGGAGCTGAACTGCGTTCTTGATAATGCGTGCAGGGAGCATTGCAAAATATCCTTTACCGTAAAGCTGGCTAAGGAAAAACGTGTTCAACAGCAGATTGCAGAATACTGCTATGCAGGCTTCACAGACTGCACAGCGAAGAATAAACTTAAGCATGGATGTTTTATCATCCTTGCATACTCTTGCCTTATAAAGGCAAAGACCATAGAAAAGACCGGCAAGGACCTGAACAAGTGTAAAACCGGGGTGGAACGCTCCTCCGTTTTTATTTGCGAAGAAAAATCCAAGCACGTCTGTTATCAGACCTGCACACATTCCTGCGGTGGGACCAAGTATCATACCTATAGATGCAAGTGCCAGAAAGCTGAAGCTTATTCTGATGGTAGGTCCGATGGCAATGGTTGTGAATGTCTTGATAAACAGATGGATAGCAATAAGCATAGCCATAACGCATATCCCCCGTACTGTCAGCATTTCCTTTGCGGAAGTTCTGAACATAGAAAAAAAGCCCTTCATACAAAATCCTCCTTCAAAAATGTACGGACAATTAGCTTGCCTCGGCATATTTTACAGAGAGATGATAGTATAAGGCTCTATAATATATGCATCAGCGGGATGCGGATGATGAACCGCAAGGAATGATCCTTTTCGTTCAGGCGACAACTCCCCGTCCGTCTGACACTATACGCTCATCAGCCTACTCTGTTGCAGGACAGCCATAATAGCTGTGCTGTATTCAAATTACAAATATAGTATATCACATATTTTTCTGTTTGTAAAGAGGTTTGGAATAAATTTCTCAGAAACTGACCGAATTGGTTATTTCTATTGCTCCGCCAATTAACTAGTGTCAACACACACTAATGAGATTCAGTACAAAGAACCGTTAATGAATACCTAAGGATGCACAGGAATATGCAGATAATGCAAGGTTTTCTGACGATGGGTTTCATTAGCGGGCAAGCAGTAAATCCAATGGTTAATTTTTGGAACAATATCATGCACGATCAGCAAGAAGGTGAATAAAAAGGCCCCCAAAAAAGATTGCCCGAGTATTGCTCGCTGATATTGCAATTCTGAAATAAAAAAATTTGAAAAATTACAAAAAACTATGTACTTTTTTTATTATATATGTTATAATGAATGTAATTTAAGATTCAAGGAGTCTGATACTGAGTTATGGAGAATCTGAGTGACCTGCTCATTGATCCCAAAACCGCTGAAAAGTTTAACAGGCTTTTCCGCAGCTCTCTGAAAAAACATAAGCTATATGTTGACAGACGCATGTCGGATAATTATTACAGAGTTACCGACGGCGAAACAGTTTTAGGTTTTGATATTACAAAAAGCAGATATAAATATGCAAAGACCCGAAGCATCGAAGATATTACCGAGCTGACCGACAAGGTTCGCCGTGAATTTGAAGTTCTGGAACGCATGGTATCATTTACCAACGGACAGGAGTTTCTCCGCTTTACCGTCATGCGGTCACAGGAAGTTACACGAGATATGATAAGCGAAGATTTCCTCGGAAATCTCAAAAAAGTTATTTGCTATTCACAGGATAATGTAACCTGCCGGATACTTGATACAGGATACATGAAAAAGTGGGAAGTCCCCCGTGAAGTGCTTTTCTCTGTGGCTGACAGGAATATGTGCCGAATCCTCAGAAAAACAAAATTCGGTGAAAATGTCATCAGGGACAGCAAAAACGGCAGCGGTATACGCTGTCTGGAATTCAAAGCAGAGGGAAATGATCTTACCGCCGCCATGCTGATGTGCTCGGATTTCAGGAATTACATTGCTGATATTCTCAGTCCCAAGTTTCTTGTGGCTGTTCCGTCAAAGGACTGCATGTTGGTGCTGTCAGAAGTTACCAACAACATTCTTGAGACCCTTGGAACAGCTATTGTCAACGAATATCAATGGTCTCCATGTCCCCTTACAACGGATATTTTCCTCTATACCTCAAATGGAGTTCAGGTTGCGGGGCATTTCTCTGAACGATGATACATAATTATTGTACAGTACGTTAATTTTGCAGAAAGGAATATGAAAGGCGGTTATTTATGAGAAAGATGAGTCAGGAAAAGAAAAAAAGTATTATGCGGGTAATTATGCTTATTATGGCAATAATGATGATAATGGGATTTGTAATACTCCCAATTGCCGCAGATGTTTCGGCTGAGGAGGCTGACGAAGGAATGATAACTGTATCTGCATTTGAAACCGGCAAGCTTGCCGACGCTATAAATGAAGCTAAGGGCAGCACCGATCTGAATCAGATCACACATATTGCAGTGCTTTCCGGCACCCTCAATGCTGCTGACTATAATGCTATACTGGGCTATCCCAACATTGAGTATCTTGAGCTTGCAGGATGCAAAACAGAGAATGGCATCATTCCTGACAGTGCTGTTGAATCAAGAAATCAGCTTACATATGTCAGCCTGCCCAAAAATACTGTATCTATTGGTGCAAGAGCATTTGCAAACAATAGAAAGCTCATTAAGATCTCCTGTCCCAAGACCCTCCGTGAGATCGGTGACAGTGCTTTTGAAGGCTGTGAAGCTATGACATTGTTCGACATCCCCGCTTCCCTTGAAAAAATGGGTACAAGTGCATTCAAGGACTGCAAGAGCATGACATCCTTTGCTATTCCTCAGGCTATTACAGAGATTCCTGCATACTGCTTCTCAAAGTGCAGCATCACTGAGCTTCACTTAGGTCCTCAGGTCACAAAGATCGGAGACGGTGCCTTTGCTGACTGTTATGAGCTTAAGGATATCTACTTCTACGGTACAACTGCTCCCTCTGCTAACGAGGGTGTTTTCCAGAATTTAAAGGCAACGCTCCATACATATGAGGACGGAGAAGGATTTGACAGCATGAACAGCAATTTCCTTTCCGTAGCATATGATCTTCCCGAAGACAGTGTTTACACTCCGCCTGAAGATGTAATATATGACCTTAAGGAATACACCGAACAGGATCAGGAGCTTGTTTTTGTGGATGACGGCCCTCATACAAAGGGCGATGAGGAACCTGCTGCGAAACCTGAGACCGAAGAGAATGTCACAAAGGCTGAAACAACGGTTGAAACAAATGAGGAAACCGAGGAAGCATCCTCCGAATCAGAGGATGCTCCCAAAGAGACAGAAGCAGCTCCGACAGGAGCTTCCGGAAGTGCTTCTTCTTCAGGCACAGGTACAGGTACTGCCATTATCATTGCAGTTCTTGCTGCAGCCCTTGGTGTTACAGTTACTCTCCTTATAACAAGCAAAAAGAAGAAATAACGCACAGAACAAAGTGAAAAGTCAATAAGCTTTTCACTTTGTTTTATTCTGAGGAAATAAAAAAATAGCGAAAGGACAAGCTTATATGGACAATAGCAGTACAAAGAATTCAGCTGCATCTGCTCTTGCAGACAGCATTGAAAAGGTAATAGTAGGAAAAAGGAATGTTATTGAGATAATCATTGCGGCAATGTTAGCTGAAGGTCATGTTCTTATCGAGGACGTTCCCGGTGTGGGAAAAACACAGCTGGTCTCAGCTCTTGCCCGTTCCTGCGGAGGTGATTTCGGAAGACTGCAGCTTACTCCCGATATCATGCCATCGGACATTTCGGGATTTTCTATGATCAATCCCACAACACGAGAAACTGAGTTTCGAAAGGGTGCTGCATTCTGCAATTTCCTGCTGGCTGATGAGATCAACCGTGCTTCACCCAAATCACAGTCAGCTTTGCTGGAGATCATGGAGGAATATCAGGTCAGCGTAGACGGAACAACTTATAAGATGCCCCGACCATTTATGGTTCTCGCTACTCAGAATCCCGTTGAGACATACGGCACTTATCATCTTCCAGAGGCTCAGATGGACAGATTTATGCTGAAAATAAGCATCGGTTATCCTGATGCTGCTCAGGAAATAGACATTCTTGAGAGAAACGAAAAACAGGTTTCTCCCGCTTCTCTTACCCCTGTTATGTCCTGTGAAGATATTACTGCTCTTTCCGGAAAGGCAAATTTGGTCAGATGCAGCGATAACATCAAAAAGTATATTATTGACATAGTTTCCGCAACACGAAACAGCGAATTCATAAAGCTGGGTGTCAGTCCCAGAGGAAGCATTGCAATGTACAGAGTATGCAAAGCATATGCACTTGTTATGGGACGGGGCTATGTTATCCCCGATGATGTGAAAATGCTTGCACCTTATGTATTTTCACACCGTATTATGCTTTCGGCAAAGGGAAAATCTGCTCTCGGCTCAGCAGAAAAGGTCATTGAAAAGATAATTGCAGACGTTCATGTTCCGGCGGAATAACGAGGTCATTCATCATATGAAAAACCACATCAGAAGCAGCATTGGATTTATTATCAACTACCTGATAGTTCTTGGACTGTCGCTGATATTTGCTTTGTTTATGAGTGCACGAATAGGATGGTTCCTTATGGCTGCATTCATCCTTGCACCGTTTATTTCGGCAGTATCGGCATACATTCAGTCAAAAAGAATCAGCATACGAACGGAAAGCGGACATATTGTATTAAGCAAAGGCTCTCACACCACGATCAGAGTAACAATAGAAAACTTCTCATTTCTTCCAACTCCCGGAGTTTTTGTGACTATGCACGATTCACCTGCTGTCAGATGCAAGGAACAGAAGTTTTTTGTTTCCCTGCTTCCCAATGACACTTGTGTGCTTGAAGCTGAATACACAGCTGTCATGTGGGGCGGACGTGAGATAGCCCCTGCCGAAGCTTATGTTTCCGATCATCTGGGACTGTTCAGTTTCAAGATCCACGTTGAGACTGATGAAAAGATAATAATATCTGTCATTCCCGATATTATAGATTATCCCGAAGGCTGCAATGTTGTCCGCAGTGCTCAGGATATCTCAACTATGTACGATGACAGCGAGGAAACAAAGGAAAGCGGGATCAGCTCCGTTTCCGGTCTGCCCGGATTCGACTGCCGTGAATACGTCCCGGGTGATCCTATCAAGCGTATCAACTGGAAGCAGTCTGCCAAGCGTGATGTGCTCCTTGTCCGGATGGATGATGAAATACCCTGCTCATGTATCAAGGTCATACTTGACAGCGTTTACCGCAGTGACAAAGTGAATCTGAGTAAGATACCGCTCCCCGAACCCCCGAAAATGGAACCCGAAAGAGGGCTGAAAAGGTGGATATCATTCCTGATGTCGAAGCCCCTTCCCGTTTATATGCCGTCAGCTGAGGAGATCGAGGTTGCTCTCATGAAAAACGCTCAGTCAGCTGTTGAAACTACCCTATCCGTTATCAGAGAGCTTCTCCTTCGTAATTTCGGAGTCCAATTTATGGTATGGGGAGAATATGGCTGGGAAACCTATGAAATATTCGATGAAACAGACCTGTCAGGGGTTCAGCTTGCAATGGCAGATTACAGCTTCCGTCCCCACCAGTCTGACACAAGGAGATTTCCCGAAGACGAGCTTTCTGATGGCAAGAGAATCTCCTCAGTTATATTCAGCACACCCTGTCTTGATGCGTCACTTGGTTCTGTGATCAAATCAGGCAAGTATGCAAACGTTACTATCCTTAACGCAGCTGAAGCTGTTGACTTTACCGAATAATCACCAAGGAGGCGATGAAATGAAGCTGAAAAATTATCTTATGGACTACAGGCATATGCTTGTTCCCCTGCTGCTTACCGTCCTTCTCAGTTCATCGGTCTTCTACGTTTACGGTGTGAGATTCTTTTCGGTTTACACACTGCTTTCCACACTTATTGCCATAGGAATGTTCGTATTCTGCACCTTCATAAAAAAGCATAATGTTATCGGCGGAATACTATACACTATCCTGCTGTTTTTCTGCCTGAGAATGTATTTTTACTATGCATTCGGCACGGGATATGCATTACAGTATATGGAATGGTTTCTTACGGGTGCGTCCGAGACACAGACGCAGGATGTATTTCTTATATCGCTGCTGGTCAGCTTTCCCTTCTTTTTCAGTACGGTCATCTTCTATTTCACCGATATTCTCTACAGACCTGCATTTCTCATGCTGATAAGCATTATCCCCTGTTGCCTTTATGTTAAGGTCCTTTCAGAAATGAACAATGTTTATATCGCACTCATCGCAATATCAAACCTTGGGATAATGGTCACTATGAAAAAAAAGGATGCTTCGGCGGGATGCAGAAAATCCGGCAGCACAGCCTCTGTGTTATCATCGGCTGCCTTCGTTTTCATAGTTCTTATCATATCAGCCGCTATCCCCAAAAGCACCGACACAAAGTATTATGAAAAGTTTGAGCGTGTGTTCATGAACGCTGACGCAAGGGTGCGATTCTCGGAAAATTTTTCCGCATTCAGTGAGTTTTCGGGAAATGCCGACAGATACAGCAATTTCCGGAACAGCCTCATGTACACTCTGTATGCTGAAGAGATAATATATCTTCGCCGTCAGACATTTGATCTGTACGACAACTCCGAACATCGCTGGCGGCCTGTTGAACAGTATTCCAGAAACAACTCACTCTCAGCACGGGAATATACCGAGCATATCAAGGCACTCAATCTGGCTGATATGCAGGCTGCTATCAAGAAAGCAGCTGAATATGACAGCGGATTTGCCGAGAAATACGGATTGGAAAAGCTTTGCGATTTTCGTCAGATAGAGGAAACTATAAGGACGGTACAGGTTACGTCTGAAAACTTTCCCGCCGTTTTCTATATCTCCCCTGTCAGACCTGTTTCTATAAGCATGATCTCAAAATATTCACCTGAGATAAGCGTTACAGCAAACGGTGTTATGCGAAACACCCGTGATGATGAAATGCATCCTGCGGATGTTACCTATCAGCTTGAATATTACGATGAAATGACTTCTCGTTTTTACTGGTTTGAGCTTGGCGGTGCAGATTTCACAGACGATGAATATGAAGCCTTTCTCAGCGAGATATACACCATTCTCAGCAGCAACGGCGAGGATGATGCAGCCAATACCGTTAATGAATATATGCTCGACTATTCACAGGCTGCTGATTACAAGGATTATATTACCGAGTATTCTGCTCATATATCCGATGAGATAGCTGAACTTGCCCGGACCGTTACCGCTGGCTGTACCTATGACTGGGAAAAGGCAACTGCTCTGCAGCAGTATCTTGCTTTCGGAGACTATATCTATAATCTGGAATATATCCCGCCTGAAGGATTTGACACTCCTGAATATTTTCTGTTTGAATCCAAGAAAGGAACCTGTTCAGACTTCGCTACAGCATTCACGCTTATGGCACGTTCACTGGGACTTAATGTCCGCTATACCGAGGGATTCTCCCCCGACATCACATCATCGCCAAACAGATATATTATCCGTGACAGCTGCTCACATGCATATCCGGAGGTATTCATACAGAACATGGGGTGGATAGTTTTCGAGCCAACAACAGCTTCGCCCTACAGCAATGCTTACGTAGGCGGAACTGATGATACAGGAACGGTAATTGACTACAGCCTTATCGCAGCAGTCTGCGGAGCTGCTGTGATAATCATGTCACTGATGCTGTTATCCATCATTGCATTGCCCGGGATACGAGAGCAGATTTTCATCTCAAAACTCCGTAATGCTCAGCCGGATGACGCTGTTAGAATGACATATGCCGGAATTGTTCGGTATTATTCGGAAATGACACGAAGAAACGGTTCAAAACGTACTCCACGTGAGCTGATGACTGATATAGCCGAATTCACAGGGTCAGATGAAGCATCGGACTTCTCCCGTATAATAGAGAAGGTATGCTATGCGGAGGAATCCGCTTCTGACTCGGACAAAGCTCATATCATGGAAGAATATGAAGTGCTGAAAAAACAGCTTAAAGCTTCTGCACGTGAAGCGAAAAAAACAAGACTAAAGAAGGGACGAGGTCATAATGCAAAATCGTAGATGCCCGGCACATGCCGCACTTATTACAGGAGCAAGCTCAGGAATAGGACGTGAGATAGCACGTATCCTTGCCTGCAAGGGCTGCTTCGTTGTGCTCAGCGGACGAAATACCAAGGAGTTATACAAGCTTCGGGACGAGATCGGTCATGACAAGTCTGTCATTATTACTGCCGATCTCAGCGATACCAAAAGCTGTATTGATCTGTACGCTAAGTGCAGACCTTACGATATAGACATACTCATAAATAATGCAGGCTTCGGACTTTATGGAGCATTCACCGAGACATCACTGAACCGTGAGCTTGAGATGATAGATGTGAATATCAAGGCGGTGCACATTCTTTTCAAGTTGTTTCTTAAGGACTTCGTGAAGAAAGACAGAGGCTATATACTCAATGTGGCATCCTCAGCAGGACTTATGGCAGGACCGCTGATGAGCACCTACTATTCCACAAAGAATTACGTTATCAGACAGACCCAGGCGGTATATCAGGAGCTTCGCCGAAGAAAAAGCAGGGTCAGCGTTTCCATTCTCTGCCCCGGACCTGTCAGCACTGATTTTAACAGGCGTGCAGGCATTGAAGGATTCATGAAGGGTATTACCGCAAAAAAATGTGCTGCATATGCCGTTGACTGTATGTTCAATAGAAAGCTGATGATAATCCCGTCGCTGAAAATGCAGATAGCTGCCATTGGTATGAAATTCTGCCCAATAAAGCTGATGACATTCATTTCGTATGTTCTCCAGAACGGAAAACACGTAATTGAAGATAACTAAATAACCTCGGATGGACACTCAAAAATCCATCCGAGGTTTTCTCATACTAATATCAAATCGTTCTACAGACAAAGCCGACACATAGAAGCCAAGGAAAGCTCCTTTGACAGGCTGCCGCCTGTCAAAGGAGCTTGATGCAGAATTAAATTATTATATCCGAGGATTTGTCTATAGGTTGATTTGATATTAGTATCAATGCTTCACTTCACTGCAAATGATCTTTTCAACAGGTGTTTTGAGCTTTCGGTTAAAGAACTTAACAACAGATCCCGTAAGCACAGCAGAAATCAAAGTACCCTCTCTTACACCTACTACAGTCAAGTCAAAAAAAGCAAGGGACATGATCAGAGCAGCTGCCACGCAGGAAATATCAAATATGATCTTGACATTGCCGAATTCCTTATGGCTGATATCCGATAATACCTTAACGAAAGCCTCGCCGGAATTCATGATAACATTTGCGATAACAGAAAGGGAGATTCCGAATCCAAGGACAACTATTCCTATTACTAACATCAGAAGCTGAATAGGGTATGAATTTACCGGAATATCGGAAACTATCAGCATTCCCAGATCGGTAAACCAGCCGAAAACAAATGACAGGGGCACCTGCAAAAGCTGTATCAGCTTGAAATCCCTTCGCAGAAGTATGATCTGTCCCAGGATCATCACGCAATTCCAGATTATCACCCAGGTGCCAAGCGAGAGGGCGGTGAACTTACAGCTCAGAACGTTTGCAACCGATGAGATCGGTGATACTCCTAATTCACCATGCTTTGTAAAGGCAACTCCCAAAGCTGAAAAGAACAGACTGATTATAAATAATGTATAGCGTTTAGCGGTCTCAATTGGATTCATTTTTTTTGCTCCGTTTCTGATTATATATGGGTTCTAATATAATTATATCACTCCTAATTATCTGTGTCAACAGCAGCAGGGAGCATTGAGCCCGCTCTTTGCATCAATGCTACTGTACTGAACAGAAAAGACGTATGAATACAAAGGATCCACTTAGATTTTTCTGAGTAAACCTATTGACAAATCCGTGAAAATGTGATGTAATATAATAGTATAATTGTGCATCGGAAAAACGGAGGACATTTTTATGGAAATAGGTTTTAAAGAGCTTGCTGTGGACGTGCTTCTTGACGCTGCTATCGACACAGCAAAAATGATACCTTTTTTATATATAGCATTCCTGCTCATGGAAGCATTTGAACATCACGCAGGCGGAAAGCTTTCCGCATTTCTCGGAAAAGCCGGCAAATCACGAATATGCGGTCCCACTGCAGGAGCAGCTGTCGGATGCATCCCTCAGTGTGGTTTTTCTGTTGCTGCATCCAACCTCTATTCCGCTCAGATGATAACCCCGGGAACGCTTATGGCGGTGTTTATTGCAACATCCGATGAGGCTATACCTATCCTGCTGGCTCAGTCTGAGATAGCTGGTATAATATGGAAGCTTATTCTTTTCAAGCTTGTTATCGCTGTAGCTGCAGGATTTGTTTTTGATCTGCTTTTCTATGTACTTAGAATAAGAAAAAATGGTGCTCAATTTGAGGAAATATGCTCGGAATGCGGATGCGGAAACCACAGTATCTGGTATTCATCCTTCAAGCACACCCTGAGCATTACCCTGTTTATACTTATCGTGAACCTGCTGCTCGGTACTGTAATCGGCATTGCAGGCGAGGAAACCGCATTTTCCTTCCTTAACAACATGGGTGCGGCTCAGCCATTACTTACTGCTATTGTGGGTCTTATTCCCAACTGTGCAGCTTCGGTTGCACTTACAGAGCTATATGCTGCAGGGGGCATTTCATTCGGTTCCTGCGTCGGCGGACTCTGCACAGGTGCAGGTCTTGGACTTGCAGTGCTGTTCAAAACAAATAAAAACATAAAGGAAAACATGTTTTTCCTTGGATTCCTGTATGTTACGGGAGTTATCTGCGGATTCATAATTAATTTATTCTAAATAAGGACTGACTCAAATGTATTCCTCTGTAGGAGACTTTATAAAAAAAGAAGCTGTTATGCTTATCTCTGCTGCTGCAGCGATCATATCCTGTCTGATGGTACCACGTACAAATTATATCGACTATATCGACACCGACATGATAGGCATTCTGTTCGGTCTGATGGCTGTAGTTGCAGGATTTGCTGAAAATAACCTGTTCAAGGTGCTTTCCGTCAGGATTGTCAGGGCTGTGGGTGATACACGCAAGCTTGCCATACTGCTTGTTTTATCAGCTTTTTTCCTTTCCATGCTCGTTACCAATGATGTTGCACTGATAACCTTTGTCCCCTTTACGCTCTTGATCTATTCAAAGCTCAACAAGTCACCTGTTTATGTTATCGTACTTCAGACTATAGCCGCCAATATGGGCAGCATGCTCACTCCCTTTGGAAATCCCCAGAATCTTTACCTGTTTATTCAGTCAAAGATGACCGCAGGTGAATTCTTCGGAATTACTCTTCCCGTAACAGCTATCAGCCTTATTCTTCTGATAATCTGCGGAGCATTTATTAAAAAAGAGCCGCTGAATACTGACGAAAGCGATGCTGACAGGATGGTTTTCATAACGAATCCAAATTATCTTATTCTTTACGGCATCCTGTTCGTACTCTGCATACTGTCCGTATTTGATGTCATCAACATGATATATGTATTTGCTTCTGTATGCGTGGTTTTTGCTATCGTGCAGCCTGTTGTTTTTTCCAGAATAGATTACGGTCTCCTGGCTACATTTGCATTTTTCTTTGTTTTTGTGGGTAATATAAAGAATGTCCCTGCGGTGCACAGCTTTATGGCTGAGCTTATCAGCGGACGTGAATTCGAAGTCTCTCTGGTATGCAGCCAGGTAATTTCAAATGTTCCCGCTGCTGTAATGCTCTCTGCATTTACGGACAACTACAGGCCGCTTATCCTTGGAACGGATATCGGCGGTCTGGGTACACTTATTGCATCTCTTGCAAGCCTTATTTCCTACAAGCTGTATGTTTGCTCGGAGAACGCCGATACTAAAAAATATATAGGTATCTTTACCGGATTGAATGCCGCTTTCCTTGCAATTCTCTACGCTGCAGCAAAATTCATTATTCTTTAAGGAATACGCTGTTAACTAAGGATATTTACTATTTGCTTTTTATTAAAAATAAGCATAAAACTCTTGAATTTTTGTATTAGTTGTGATATAATTTAATTATATGTTATGAATCAATGACTGGAGTGTGCAATGATAACTGCTAAGAAGATGTTTGCCTTTTCCGCTTCTGTTATCGTTGCTGCATCATCAGTGCAGCAATCCATCGGAACATCTGCTGAAGAGGTAGCTTCCCTTCCGGACACAGGGGATGTAAAGGTAACGATCAATGCGGACAAGGATCATAAAGAGATCAGTCCTTATATATATGGTATCACCGACAAGGTCATCCCGGGCGGTGTTATACCTGCTGTCATTAAGCAGGCAGATTATGCTGTTTCATCATACAACTGGGAAACAAACTATTCCAACAGCGGAAAAAAAGGCAAATATACCAATGACGTGTCACTGATCGACAGCAATCCCGCCCTTTCATGGGACTCCCCCGCTCTCTACGTTGATAATCTTATCAGCCGGGCAAAAATGCTCAACATCCCCGTAAGGCTTACTACTCTGCCTATGATGGGAAAAGTTGCAGCTGATTCCATGGGTGTTGTGTCACCGGAAGAGACCGCACGCTGGAATGACATCAGTTTTCATAAGAATGAAGCATATCTCTCCAGGCCCGATACAAGCGACGGGGTCGTTTACATTGACGAGTACATTGCTTACATCGTCAGGAAATACGGAACGGTTTCAGAAGGCGGTATAAACGGTTATTTCCTTGACAGTGAGCCTGACAAATGGAATGATAAGTACGATATCCTTGAAATGGGTCCTATCGAAGCGGAAGAGCTGCTGTCAAAATCCGTTGAGCTTTCACAAGCAGTAAAAAGCATCGACAGCAGAGCGTTCGTATTCGGTCCATCGGTAAGCGGCATTCAGGGCTGTATTAATCTTGGAACAGACGATACAGATTCATTCAGGACAGAAGGCTGGTTCATTGATTATTACCTTTCAGAAATGCGTTCCGCAGGGGAAAAATCAGGACGCAGACTGCTGGATGTACTTGATATACATTACTATACCGAGGCTCTGACACCTGTAGGAGTCCCCGTTCTTACGGGAAATGATGATTACTGCAATGCTTACCGTATGCAGGCCGTCCGCACTTTGTGGGACTCCAATTATACTGAAAACAGTCCCTCAGCTCTGCTTAACAAGCAGTACACTCCCCTGATCTCTGCACTTAAAGCATCCATCAGGATTAATTATCCCGGAACAAGGCTGTCTGTATCCGAATACGACTTCGGAGGCGGCGACAACATCAGCGGTGCAATTGCAGAAACAGATGCTCTCGGAGTATTTGCCACTGAAGGAGTTTACCTTGCATGCCTGTCCCCCGTTTCAGATAATTATGAATATCAGACAGCGGCAATGAAGCTGTTCACAAATTATGACGGCGAGGGAAGCAGCTTCGGAAATACTCTGGTAAGCTCCGAATGCACAATTGACGGCGAGAATGATATTATGAGCTCGGTTTATGCTGCTATTGATATCGACAATCCCGAGAATCTTAACTTCATAATCACCAACAAGAATTTTTCGGAAACAAAAAATTTTGATATTACACTCAAATCAGACGAATACAGCTACACGCTGGATAATATATATCAGATAACAGGCAGCTCCTCAGATATATCGGAATACGAAGGCATTATCAGCTGCGAGGATAATTCTATATCCTTTGAAGCTGAGCCGCTCTCAATATATCTCTTTACTGTTAAGGGTTTGTCGGCAGAGGAAAGCGAGGCTTCAGAGAATGATCCCGATATGACAGATCCTCCCGAGGATGTTGTCATTGACGACAGCAGCGAGACCGTTTCTGAGACAGGTGAAACCATCGGCGAAGAAACATCAGCGTCTGCTGTCCCCTCCGAAACTGTAACAACATCCGCATCCGAGGAAACTTCAGTTCATCCTGCAGATGCAACGGAACCCGATCTTACAGAAGCTTCTCATTCCGAAGGCTCTGCAGAAGAGACCGAATCAGACAGCGAAGCCACATCGGAAGCTTCAGAATCAGATACGGAATCCCATATCACATCACCGAGCGGCGAGTCTCAGCAGGATGAAAAGAAGGTAGCAGCTCCGATCAAGGCAATTGTTTCACTGCTTGCAGGAGCAGTTGCATGCGGTGTAGTCTACATCCTGCTTTTTGACAAAAAATAATTTACAGGAAGGAAAAGCAAGCCATGAAGATACGAATTAAACTGTGCATTGCTTTAATATCTCTGACTTTAATTTCAACATTGGCTATTTCACTTTTTTCCATATCAGAATTTGAAAGCTATGCAAAAGAAAAGGCTTATGATGAAACTCTGTCGAATCAGACTATTCGCACGGAAGAGCTAAGCAGCTTTTTCCAGGGTATCATCTCTTCTCAGAAGGATACCGCTTCTCTCATGTTTATACGTGATTTTCTTGAACTTGCCAACGACTCCGGCATCAGTGATTACAGCACCATTGAGGGCATTGATAAGGTCAATGAAGAGATCACAAGCATTAAGAGAAACTTATCCTATGTTTCCGATGTATACCTTATCAATGCCGAGGGTATTATCGTAGCATCCAGCGATACTTCCTTCATCGGAAAAAAGCTGCAGGGCTATAACGACATAGTATCGGGCATAACTGCTTACAATGGAATCGGCGAGATATGCACAGACAATCAGGGTAAGTCATATACTACTGTTTCACGGCGTATCTTCTCATCCAACAATGCTAAGATCGGCATCCTTTACGAAAAAATTGACCTGAGCAAGATCACTGACATCATTAATACTCCTAATCCCGCTTCACATGTAGACGTGATCGTTATCGACCACAGCGGTAATATTTTAAACGGTTCGGACAGATCCATATCAACTCTTGAAAAACATCAGACTTATCGCGATCTCGCACCTATGCTTACACCGGTTTCCGTTGCTTTGAGCGGAGGAGGCACGGAGGAAAGCATTATTACCGAATACAGCTCAGGCGTTGACCGCTATCAGATTTTCGGCAATCAGGTCAAGACGGGACAGTGGTGCCTTGCAAGCATATCTTCAGGCAGAATACTTGACAGCAGCATAAGCGATTCGGTTAAACCTATTAAGATATTCTCTTCCGTTATTTTCATTCCACTTACAGCCGGCGTTATACTTGTGATTATCTGGTTCACTGCTCCGATACAGAGGATAACTCAGCTGCTTTATCAAAAATCCAAAGGTAATAATACCGTTAAGCTTGACATAAAAACAAACGATGAATTCGGAGAGATCAGCGACAGCTTTAATACGCTCTTCGATAACATTTACGAAAGTGAACAGCGTTACCGAACAGTCGTTTCCATGATCGACAATACGATCTTTGAAGTAAATCTCAAGACTAACAAGATATATGTTTCCGACAACTTCAACAAAAAATTTGATTTTCGTTCCGCTGATGACAGCGTAACATCAAGCTTCCTGTTTAAAATCAAGGTTTATAAAGATGACAGCAGCACATTCTCCAAGGACGTTGACGCGATCCTTTCAAACAAGGAACAGTGGAGAGGCGAATATCGTATCAGGAACAAATACGGTGATTTTACTTGGTTCAGAATTATTGCTAAGAAGTTCAACGACAACAGCGGTGCTCCCTCAAAGATCATCGGTCTTATCAGCGATATTGACAAGGAAAAGAAAAGTGAGATCAATCTCATTCAGAAAGCCTGCTTCGATGCTCTTACAAGACTTTATAACCGTGAAACATTCATGCGTATCCTTGAAGCGGAAATGGACAAGTCAGCTGAAAGAAAGAGCCTTGATGCATTCCTGTTTGTTGACCTGGACAACTTCAAGCATTTCAATGATGAATATGGTCATGCATGCGGTGATGAGGTTCTGAAATTTGTAGCAGACTCCATCAAGGAGATCACCTACGGACGAGGATTCGGAGGACGAATCGGCGGTGATGAATTCGTATTCTGTCTTACCCAGCTCACTCTGATCGGTGATGCCGGAAAGGCCGCAGGAGAGCTTATCGATGTGCTTGACCGTGGTTTTGATTCTGAGTCCACCGGTCTACATCTTAATATCCACTGTTCTATTGGTATTGCATTCTTCCGTGAGAATGGTGACTCCCCCTCCGAGCTTAAAGAATCTGCTGATGCTGCTATGTATGAGATCAAGAAAAACGGCAAATCCAATTTTGGTTACTCTCAGAATGTTAACGTTGAATCATCATCACTTCCCTCAGACATTTCGGATGTTCTTGACAAGCCCCTTGAAGCACAATACTCCGCAAACGGTTCTGACAGCAATATATGGTAAAAGCAGTTTTCAAGCAAGCTTAGTAAAAAACCACCCCAAATCAAAGGGGTGGTTTTTTTCGCTGAAAATCGCTTCCGATTTTTCGCGGTGATTAGCCCTTGGCACCCTGCTGCTTGTAGGAATCGATCATCTTCTTACAGATGTGTCCCGAACGACAATCGCTGATGTTACGTCCCCGAACATACGTAAAATCGCGGTTTGTGCCTGTTTTCAGCTTTATCTCCAGCTTCATGCTGTTCTCGTTTCGGGGAATGACATTTATCCTGTCAATTATCGTGAGCACCATCTCGTCCACCTCTTCACGGGTCATATCCCTGTCGGGACTGTACATCTCCTTGAAGTATTTTTCGATTTTTTCAAGCTCACGGACATAATCGTCCGATTCCAGCGATCTCTGTTCGAGAGCATAAATATCTTCTTCAAGGTCGTCGATAGTGATATTGGAAGCGTCATTTCGCTCCTTGAACTCCGCCTTAGTGATAAGATCCTCGGTGTATGCGTCAAGGAGCTTTTCACGCTTTGCTTTCTCCTTTTCAAGCCTTGCTCTGAGAGAGTCAAGCTCTTTCTGTGTGGTTGAGGAGGTGTCCGCTTCACGATAGATTTTGAGGAATGTATCAACATAGTCCTCAATATTCTCGGCAATGTCCTTGAAATGCTCGGAAAGCATCTGATAGAGGTCGGATTCGAGAATGGAGAAGGACGCACAGGCTTTGGCACCGAAACGGCGTTTCTCGCTGCATATCCACTGATATATGGGCTTTCCTTTGGAAACGCTGTTTGAATAGCTTGTCCGCCAGTAGGCTTTGTCATCGGCGGCACAGAATATTTTTCCCGTAAAAACGCTTTTGTCTTTAAGAGAACGCTCTCGGGATTTTACTACGGCACTTCTTTCCTTGAAGATCTCGTTGCACTTGTCCCAAAGCTCCTCACTGACGATCGCAGGAACAATCTCCCCCGTTTCGTCCTTGTACATCACCCATTCGTCCTCGGGGAGAAAACGCTGTTCTTTGGTTCGGTAGTCGATAATTTTGACCTTGTTGCCGCAGTAGTAGCCTTTGTATTTGGGATTTTGGATTATGCCTGAAATGGTGTTGTGGTGGATACGTGTGCCGTTTCGTCCGCGGTAGCCTTTGTTGTAGAGAATGTCCTCTATCTTGCGGACGCTGTATTTTCCCGTTGCATATTCCTCGAATATTAGCCGTACCATTTCGGCTTCGCTTTCGTTTACCGCAAGCTTGCAGTCCTTTTTGTCATAGCCGAAAATACGATTATTGCCCATTACATTGCCGCTTTCGATAGCACGCTTGTGTCCCCAGCGAACACGCTCGGACAGCTTGCGGACTTCATCTGCGGCGATACTTGACATTATTGTAAGACGCAGCTCGCTGTCAGTGTCGATGGTGCAGATGTTATCGTTCTGAAAGAAAACGCCTACACCAGCACGGAGAAGCTCACGGGTGTATGTGAGGCTGTCGATAGTATTACGGGCAAAACGGCTGACCTCCTTGGTGAGTATGAGATCGAACACACCTGCTTTGCCGTCCTCTATCATACGCATAAAGTTGGCACGGTTAACGGCGTGCTCGCCACGTACACGGTCAACGTAGCCTTCGATATACGTCCAGTTTTTATTATTCTTGATAAAATCGGTGAAGAACGTTATCTGATTTTCGATGGAGTTTTCCTGTTCCTCCTTGGTGGTGGAAACACGGGCGTAAAAAGTTACTCGCAGTTTAAGGTCAAAGATGTTTTTCTGCTCATATTTCATTTTCTGGGCGGCTTCGTATATATCCATAAAAGTTCTCCTTATGTATTACTGATTATATCTTGATGTTACCATACCAAAAAGTATTTGTCAAGACTGTATGATACATTTTTTATGTATGGGACAGAAGGATCTGCCCCATCAGTCACGCCGCCAGCTTTTCTATCATTGCTATCATTCGGTTATACTTGGCAAGACTGATCTTACCCTGCTTGTGGAGTATCATTGTCCATGCTTTGAGGGTGAGTTTTTTCATACAGAGCTTGGATTCTTTTGATTCTGTTGTCATTGGCAATTCCTCCCTGTTGTATTTTTTGCCGATTTTGATGAATTATTCTTAATACGCCTTGTTTGTCCTGATTTCAATTCTATCACAAAGTAAAATTCTCCGATTGACGTCCATTTGGCATAAAATTGACGTCGCACAGTTGTTATACCATATTGACCTCTTATTTTGACGGCAAAATGAACGATTATGCTGTCACTTTTATATGGGCATAGAAAAATGAAACTCCAAAGGCTGCAACAGCCTTCTAAGCTTCATTTTTTTCGAATAATTGGTTGTAATGATAATTTTGCGTGATTTTCATCTTGTGTGAATATTTTTTTTAACCAGAGAGAATAGGTAGTGTATTCAACTTGGAATAATTTGGATTGATTTTAGCAAGCTTTGATTTTGTTGCCACAAAATCAGTTTAAAAATAGAATATATGAGCAAAACATCTCTATAAAATAGCGGATTTTATTCTTTCATGTGGACTAAAATATGCATAAAATCAAAGTTTTAGGCTAAGGCGTATAAAATTATGCTGTTTCAGTTGTGCAAAAATGCCAAAATCATGCTGTATATTTTGGTATTAGCAAAAATTTTCGTATATTAACTTTTGGGAAGTTCTGACGATATATATATTGACAAAGCTTGTACTAATTTGTTATAATATTTTATATGCAATTGAAATTGTATTAATATGTATATTTAGTTGTTTTTACTGTTATATATAGCATTTATTGGGAGCAGTCAATATGAGAAAGTTTTTGAAAAAAAGCATACTTGAAATTTTTCAGACAATGTATGAGGCACACGTCAGCATAAAGGAAATGATAAATGAGAAAGATTTTGAGAATGTTCAGGTGCTTCTCGAGGACTGCCAGAACACTGCTGTGCAGATAGGTACAACCATAGAAGCTTCAGAGGGCGAAGGCTTTGTTACCGTAGGCTTCCTTGAAGAATACTGCGAGGCTGTTTATGAAGTTGCTACAAGTATTTCCGATGATTATATCGGAAACAAGGCACAGAAAGCCTTGGATAAAAAGCTTATCAAGGCGGAGAACAGTTTAAAAAACGATGTTAAGGTGCGATTGGAGATAGTGTTCTGTCCGTATAAGGCATCTATGTGGGACTCATTGGAAAGCGTATGGAAAGCAGCCGATGAGGATCCCGATTGTGATGCTTATGTTGTGCCTATCCCCTACTATGACCGCAATCCCGACTACTCTTTTGGTGAATTTCATTATGAGGGTGGGGATTTTCCCGATTATGTGCCTGTAACTCACTATGAGTCTTATAATTTTGAGGCACGTCGGCCGGATGTGATTTATATTCATAATCCGTATGATGAATATAATAACGTTACTTCCGTTGAACCGAGATTTTATTCGAGTGAATTGAAAAAATTTACGGACGAGCTTGTATATATACCTTATTTTATTTTGGCAGAACCTAATCCGGATGATCCAAGCTCTGTTGAAGGTGTAGCTCATTTTGCAATTACTCCAGGTGTAATTAATTCCGATAAGGTAATTGTACAGTCTGAGGCAATGAAGCAGACTTACATAAAAGCTTTACTTAACCAATTTGGTAATAATCCAGAAAACCGAAAGTTACTTGAGGACAAAATTTTGGGAACAGGATCTCCGAAATTTGATAAGAAGTCTAATAAATCAAAAACAGATATTCCCATTCCAGATACATGGATGAAACTAATTCTAAAACCCGATGAAAGCAGAAAAAAAATAATAATGTACAATACAGGATTGTCTGCAATGTTGGAGAATGATTATTTAATGCTAAAAAAAATACAGAGTGTTATTGAACTGTTTTATAAAAATAGAAATGAAATATGCCTGTTATGGCGTCCACATCCTTTATTGGAAGCCACTTTGAAATCAATGAAACCACATTTATATGATGAATACATAAATATCAAAAACAAGTATATCAATCAGAATTGGGGAATATTTGATGATTCACCGAATCTTGACAGAGCTGTTCTTATCAGTGATGGATATTATGGAGATTACAGTTCTGTTGCTCATTTATGCGAAAATTGTAAAATTAAGGTATTGTATCAAAATACAGAAATTAATACATGATTGTCATACTGGATTCATCATGTATGAAATTACATAAGGCTTGAGGAATAGTTATGAAAAAAATCCTTGTCACACGCTCATCAATGCCACCATATGACGAATATATTGAGGCAATTCGTTCATTGTGGGATACGCATTGGCTTACAAATATGGGAATCTACCATCAACAACTTGAAAGTAAGCTAAAGGAATATCTTGATGTCCCTAATCTATCACTTATGGTCAATGGTCATATGGCCTTAGAGCTTACAATCCAATCATTTGGATTTCCTGAAGGTTCAGAAATTATTACCACACCATTTACTTTCATTTCAACAACTCATGCAATTGTCAGAAACCGTTTAAAACCAATATTTTGTGATGTTAATTCTGATGATGGGACAATTGATGAGAATAAGATAGAAAATCTGATCACAGAGAATACGGTTGCCATTATTCCTGTACATGTTTATGGGAATATTTGCAACATTGAAGCGATACAGAGTATAGCTGATAAATATAATTTGAAAGTAATTTATGATGCGGCACATGCCTTTGGAATAAAATATAAGAATAAAGGTATTGGAAACTATGGAGATGCCTCAATATTCAGCTTTCATGCCACAAAGGTATTTAATACGGTTGAGGGCGGAGCTGTAACCTTTGATGATAAACGGATGTACGACAAACTATACAATTTGAAAAATTTTGGCATCAGAGGCGAAGAATTAGTAACTGAAGTCGGAGCAAATGCTAAAATGAACGAGTTATCTGCAATAATGGGATTATGTAATTTAAACCATTTAAGTGATGTTTGCAAATCACGAAGGAATGTTTTTAACAGATATGTAGATGCTATCAGCACCATCAATGGGTTGAGAATAGGAAACAAGTCGTTTCAGAAGGAAATTGTTATAATGCTTGGACTGTCTGAAGACAGATTCATAGACAGCAGGAGTGAACAAAAGGTTTCCGCAGATGTGTATTTTGAGTGCGTCGGCAAAAATGAAACAGTATGCCGAGCAATAAATGAAACGGTTTCCGGCGGAAAGATAATGCTTGTGGGGAATCCGTATTCGGACATGACATTTGAAAAGGCAGCATACTGGAAAATACTCCGCAATCAGCTTACCATCCTCGGAACATGGAATTCGTCCTTTACCAATGATATTAACGATGACTGGCACTATGTGTTGAACAAGTTATCCGATAAAAAAATATCTCCGTCCTGCTTTATTTCTCATAAGCTTAGAATGCCTGAGCTTGAAAAAGGCTTGCTGCTTATGAGGGACAAGATGGAGGATTATATTAAGGTTATGATGGTAAATAAGTGAATAGAATAATATGCTGAATGTAATTCAGATAAAAATGATATTAACAAGTGTCAACAACAATCACTAACTTATTTTTTATTACAATAAATCCAGCCGTTGTTTCCTTGATTGATTCGTAGGTCTTTGTGCTGTCCTCTGCTGATTCGTGAACGCTCATTCATAATCTGTAATGATCTGCTTTTTGTTTGACTGCTTATATTATTGCATTTTTCAAGTTTTGAAAATGGTAAGATGACGGAAATCAGTAATTGATTTCCGTCAAATACTTTTTTTCCAATTGAAGAAGATTCTTACTTCTATCTTTTATCTTTTTGAACGGTATTCCAACATTGATGCTCCATGGTTCTGAGTTATGATTAATGAAAGAAAAGGAACCGAATTAACTGCCTTCAGCTATAATAACACCAGGTAAAATGACAGCATTACTTCCAATAATAGCGTGTCTCCCAATATAAATTGGTGCACTTTGAACATTCTTATATTTCTCCGGAATAGTTGGATTAGTCATAGTTTCTCCAGAGTAATCATCACTCACGCTATAGACACTCACTCTGGAAGAAAGGTTTGCAAAATCATCTATTTTTATTCCATCATTGCCCCCATAAAGTGCAGAATATGCAGCAATATGTATATTATTTCCAAGCTCAATCTTCCCACTTAAAATGCAGAAATCATCAATTCTAACATTATTACCAATGTTCATATTCTGTGGACCAAAAATACTACATTTTTTACTGACAAGAACATTAGTTCCTACCATATTAAAACCAACGTCCTTTAATTCTTCATCAGAATAAAAACTATTCATATTAATCAAACCCTTTCATTAAACCTGTCGAATAAAAAAGTTCTCTTTATCCAACATAATATCCTTTTCTTAACTATTATTAGTACTTTGTAAACTCTAAATCTTAATAACAGGATAAAGATGAATGAGCTT
>JBJERX010000084.1:0-11777 GCA_051882495.1 Huintestinicola sp.
ATTTCGACAGCGGGGCAAGCAGAAAATTCAATAGTTAATTGGGGGAGCAATAATATACAAGCAATTGAAAATTATGTCTTCGTAGCTCAGCAGTATAGAGCGCTCTCCTCTTAAGCGAAAGGTCGTGGGTTCGAATCCCGCCGAGGACGCCAGAGCGAGAGGTTGTTTTTTAACAGCCTCAGCGTGTCGCTGAAGCCGGCTCGTTGGCGAAACAGCAACAAATACTTTGTTTTGCGGCTCGATCCTTCAAAAAAAATCTATGCTCAGCTCTATATTATGTTTACAGACTGACCTCCGACAGTTCCTTGCAAATCAAGGGATAGTCAGAGGCTTTTTATATCCTCACTTTAAATCAGAAAAAAATTTCTAAAGCCTATTGACAAACTGTAACTCAGATGATATAATTGTATACATGGAGATTATACAATTTATACTTGCACAGCCGTCCGGAAGGCTGCAGGTATATTTCCCCAAGGAGTGTACACTAAAAAATGAATATCAATATCAGTAATGCAAACGGTGAGGCGATCTATCTGCAGATCGTAAACCAGATCAAAACACTGATACTGGAGGGCAAGCTGAAAGAGGGAGAAATGCTCCCATCTATGAGAAATCTTGCCGTAGAACTCCATATCAGCTTTATGACAACAAAGCGTGCTTACGAGGAGCTTGAACGGGACGGATTTATCGAATCCTTTACAGGCAAAGGCTCCTTCGTAAAGGCACAGAATGCAGAGCTGTTCCGTGAAGAGCTTATCAAGCAGATCGAAGCCCTGCTTATAGAGGCAGGCGATAAAGCACGAAAGGCAGGACTCACAATGCAGGAGCTTCACGAATTACTCGACCTTATAAACGGAGGAGAATGACCATGGATGCATATGAAAACGCAATTGAGATCTCGGGTGTTACGAAAAAATACAGCGGCTTTACGCTGGATAACATCAGCTTTAATGTGCCCAAAGGCTCTATAATGGGATTTATCGGTCAGAACGGTGCCGGCAAGACCACAACTATCCGCAGTATGCTCAATATCATAGGCATCGACGAGGGAGAAATAAAGCTGCTGGGACTTGACCATCTGAAAAATGAGCAGGAGATCAAGGAACGCATCTCCGTTGTTTTTGATGAGCTGCCCTTCCACGATGTTTTCAGTGCAAAGGATATGGCTCGCATATTTGAGGGCATCTATCCTAAGTGGGACAACGCTGTTTATACACAGTATTTAGAGCGTTTTGAGCTTCCCGTAAAAAAGAAGATAGGCGAATTTTCAAAGGGTATGAAGATGAAGCTTCAGATCGCCTGTGCACTTTCTCATAACGCAGAGCTGCTTGTTATGGACGAGGCTACCACGGGTCTTGATCCCGTTGTCCGTGATGAGATACTGCACATTTTTATGGAGTATCTTCAGGACGGAGAGCGTTCCATTCTTATGTCCTCCCACATTACCTCAGACCTTGAAAAGATAGCAGACAGCGTTACCTTCATTGACAGGGGCAAGCTGCTTATCTCGGGATATAAGGACGATATTCTCGAATCCCACGGCATCCTCAAATGCGACAGATCGGAGCTTGGAAGCATTGCCCCGGAAGATATCATAAGCATTCGCATGAATACCTACGGTGCCGAGGTAATGCTCCATGACCGTCAGGCTGCATCCTACAAATACAGCGGTGCCATAATCGATCCCGCAAGCCTTGACGATATAATGCTTTACTATGTTCATAAGGACGAAAGGGAGTGGAACTCATGACAAAACTCCATTCACTTGTTTACCGTGAGCTAAAAGTCTGTCAAAAGATGTACATACTGAGATTTGCGGTCCTGCTTGCATTTTGCTTTTTTATGATGGGAGCAATATTTTTGCTTACACATGTTATAGAGCAGATGCCCGAGGATACGATCAGATCATTTACACAGATGTTTTCCATGCTTGTTGTGGTATATTCGGCGGCGGTTTTTTCGGGGGACAGTGTTTTTGTAAGCGACCTTAAAAGCGGCTGGCACAATTATTCCTATGCCCTGCCCGTAACTGCTGCCGACCGAGGTGCGGCAAAGCTTATCTGCTTTATCGGAACGGTGAGCATATCTTCCCTTTTAGGTTTAGGCTGTGTTTTCATAAACTGCTGTATTGCAGGAATGCAGTTTTGGATAGGATATGTTGTTCTGCTGTTCATTGTCATTGACATTATTCTGCTTTTCAGGATAGTCATGGACCTTTTTGTGCTTAGGGCAAGAAATACCGATGAACATAAGAAAATGTATGATACGGGAGGTATGGCATTCTTAGCCTGCGGAGTTATCATTGGCTTTGTGATACTCCAATGCATAGGCTTTGATTTTGGGGCATTATTTACTTCCGACAGCACCGAGCCGTTATTTTTTGATATTTCAACGCTTACGGGCAAAATGCTGCTGTGGATCATACCACTTACTGTTGTTCTTTGTGCCGGTCAATTTGCTGTTATCCGTCATCACTTGGAGTATGCATATCCCGACGGCGTAAAGATAAAAAAGGCAAACGTTAAGGCAGAAACAGCGGCAGATATTTCCGCACCCCACTGCGAGCCTGTGGGCTTTCTTTACAAGGAGATCAGACAGAATACAAAAAGCATCATTACCGTAATACTTCTTCCCTTTCTGATACTTATCTTTCTGACCTGCTGCCTTGGTTTCGTTTCACTGAACGAGAAATACGGCGGTGATAACTGGATAATAATTACCCTTACCTCCGACCTGTTCCGCATTGTGTCCATAGCTCTTGGATTTTTCAGTGTAAGCGGCTTGCTGCTAAGCGTTTTCCACGGCGATGACAAAAAGCTCTGGGCATATTTTATTGCATCTGCACCAAAGGGTGTGGAAAGGTTCCTGTACACAAAATATGTGGTTTCCTTTGCAATGTGCGGACTGTATTTCGTTTCAAGCTATGTTGCCGAAACTATCCTTGCAACGCTTAGCTGGATCGTTCTTGGAAATGAGCTTATGAGCTATTCGAGCATATTTCTCATTTTCTTCATGCTTATTTTTATGAATTCCTTTTCAATACCTATGATGCTTCGTTTCGGTGAAAAAAAGGGCAGCATTATAAATGTTATCATAATGCTTTGTATTGCCATAGCTGCAATATTTCTGCTGTCCTTTGTTCCCACGGAGATCCAGGATAAGATATTTGCATGGCTTGCAGACTTTCTCACAAATGACTTTACCGATCTCACGGTGCTGCTGATGGGATTATTCCCGGGAATATCCGTGGGGGCATATATTCTTTCCTACAAAATATCCTGCAGGATCTTTATGAAGGGAGTAAGCGAGTATGACAAATAAAAAGCTTGAAACCAAAAGGCTTATCATATTTCTTCTGTTGGCGTTCGGAATTTCCTGGGTGCCTGCAATAATCCTTAACGTCACCGTGGGTTTTCACAATTGGTTTGAATCCTACAAGTATCCCTTTTTTGCTCTTATTGTAGGCAATGGTCCTGCACTTGCCAATGTCATTACCCGCAAGCTCACCCATGAGGGCTGGCATGACAGTATGCTGCACCTGAATTTAAAGGGAAATATAAAATACTACCTGATCGCAGTATTCTCTGTAGTTGCTATAGGAATTGCCGAGGGTGTTCTCGCAACAATTATATACGGCAACGGCGATTTTTCCGATGTAGGCAAAGGTATGAACGGTATGCAGTTCTTCGGAAATGTGATGCTGACCATTTCTCTTATCCCGCTTATGGCGTTCAATACCTTTGGTGAGGAATTCGGCTGGAGAGGATATATGAATCAGAAAATGGAGCCGCTGCTGGGTACGACAGGTACTGTTATTGTCGGAGGTATCCTCTGGGGACTCTGGCACGCCGAGCTGACGGTCGTCGGACATAACTTCGGGACGGAATATGACGGATATCCTTATCTCGGCATTCTGGCTATGTGTTTTTTCTGCACATTCCTGGGCATGGGGCTGATGTGGGTCACGAAAAAGACAGGCTCGATCTATCCTGCCGCAATTATGCACGCCGCCAACAATTTCGGCGGCTTAGCCATAGGACAGCTTTTTATGAGCGGTATTCCCGAGGATTATTCGGCGACTATTGCAGATAATATGATCCTTTCTATCCCGAACTTTATATTTGGGCTTGTATTCTTTATCCTTATGCTTCGGGACAACAGGAAGGCTGCCCGGTAATATTTACTGTGAAAATATTTAGGAAACACTGATTAAATCCACATTGTAAATTCCAAATCCGTCAATCGCAGAAATCTTACGAAAAACAATTTAAAAATAAGTGTATTGAAATTGAAAACGGTCTTTATCTTGAGCGTAATACAAGTACTTGGCTGAAAATCTCTCTCTTAAAACGTTTCTTTAAGCTTTATGATGCAGAACCGTCTGATTTGGTGTTCTATCTCAAAGATGATAATAATACAGATGAAGAAGAATTAGAGGGGCGTTTTGAATTAAGAAAACGCTATTGGGCATTTGCGTTAGAGTATATAAAACAGGCTCACGGTGAAAACGGTTCTTTTTCTAACGTAAATCCTTCTAAAGATAACTGGATAAATGGTTTCTTCGGAATAAGTGGTTTTAATATCTGCTGTGTAAATGGGTGCGTAATAATTTGGAAATTAAAGCTGAGCAGTTCAGATATTTTGTCACAGGCAGAAAATAAGAAAAAGAAAGATGCTCCGGCGGAACATTTTGTTGATGTCCCGCCGGAGCATTTGCGGTTATCATTTAAACTCCCTCGAAATGACTTTCAGCAGCTGCCCCGTCAAACTTTTCAGGTCAGTGCAGTCAATAGTTTCGGGATATATCTGCTTCAGCTCATCATAACAGCTGCAGCCGCTGCCGCCCAATGCAAGTGCAATTATCTTTGTTCCCCGACGGATTATCTTATGTGCAGCATTATGTGTGTCCATTACCGAAACAGGGGGCAGATATGCAATTCCATCGCTGACGTGTGCAGGCAGTCCGTCGGAGATAACAACTATCAGCTTTTTCTCTGCCGTACTGTTCCGGGCAAGATAACGCTCCGCCCAGAAAAGGGACAGTCCCTCCCGTGTTCCTTCATCGGCATCAATGGACATGAGATTATATTTCTCCGAATCTCTGCCGTTAAAGCTGACAAGCACATTATGTCGGACCTCCGGCTCGTCAAAAACAGCACGGTGCTCAACTATGGCGTGCTCTATCCCCTGCTTTGAAAGCACCTCGTGAAGTATCACAGAAGAAGTTATTGCCGCACCTCTGCGTTCGCCCCGCATCGAACCGGAGCCGTCTATCATGAACAGCACCGCCAGATCTGGCACACCAATATCAACGGATTTTTTATACCAATACCGCTTTTTCACATCGCCTATATTTTTTGAGGAAATGCCGCTGCCGAAAAGCTGCTTATCCTCGAAATATTCCCTGTCAGCTTTCAGCAGCTGATCGAATCGGGAATTGTAGGTGTTTATGGAAGTGCGGTATTTTTTCAGAATATTGGAGTATGCCCTTGACATATTCTTGTTTGGCTTCGGATGATTTTCTATAATATGGATACCGCTGTGTATTGCCGCAGCACCAAGCTCTCCGCCGTTTATAAATATGATCTCGCCGTCGGTTCCCGATTCGGATATGGCAATTTTCAGATCACTCTCAGCATCAAAAATAAACACTTTATACTGCTCGGAAATATCCTTGCCATTTATCAGATCACCGTCAATATCCGTGAACAGTCTGCGTGTGACAGTCATCTCTTTCCCTTCGGAAACAAAGGGCTTTGCTGAGCATCTGAAGGGCGAATGTGTTTCCGTGCCGCCAAGTATTTTTTCAAGATATGTGCGGTCAAGCAGCTCCTCGGAATCGGGGATAGCGATGTCTTTATTATCATTATAACATATTACCTGTGTAAAAATCTATACAACAGGAAAATATTTACGGAAAAAAGTGCTTTTTACAGATATTTTCCGGGATCAAGTTTATACACCAGAGTCGACTCCAATACAGGGTCTGATTTATCTATAGGATGTGATAGTTGTTTTGCATATTCTCTGATCTCCTCAAATTTATTCATCAACTCCATTAATGGAGATTCTTCTATATGATCCGGTTCTGCTCCCAGCTTCTCAAACACATGAATGCTGTGAGTATTCGATTCCCTTATCCGGATCACAAAATGAAGTACATTCTGCTGCCCACATACTGCTCTGATAAATAAAGGTACTATTACTTTAGCTATACCCATATTTTCGAACTTTTCAAACAGCCTTATGCCTATTTCAGGAGTATCTGATTCAGGTTTTTGCAGCTCAATATTACCGCAGATCTCATCGTTTTTATTTATGATCATATAGACTTTTGTTTCTTCGCTTATCGCACGATTCCATGCCCAATCATCGGTAATATTATATTTATTATCATTATACTTGTCACTTCCCTCATTATATAGTTCCCGATAAACTGAACGATCAGCTTCAATAAGTGGACATAGGTAATAATTCCCATCAGATGCAAAAACAATTCGTTCCATATTACCTCACTGAATTTTTCCTTTCGCTTTATTACTGTTCACAATGCTTGTGTGATTATGTGAATTATTGCTATCCACATAATCACATTTTCAAAGTTATTTCTTTTTCATAATACGAAGGTATTATGCTATAAAAGAAAAACATCTCACAAATCCGTAGCAAACACTCTTTGGAAAACAATACAAATACAGATCAAGTTCTTCTCTGAGCTGTTTCGGAATATTGTATTTAGCAATTACCTCATTGATTTTTTCAGCTTTTCTTATGTGCATACCTTTATTAAACATAACAAATGCTTTTTCCAGATCTTCGCCTGATACTCCTGCTTTTTCAAGATGATAATATGCATCTTCCCGGAAAGCAATAGGATACTCCGCCGATAAAAATCTTTCATATCTTGCAGAAAGATTTTTTCGATAATCCGTCTTTGTCCGGTAACCAACATCTTCCTTGAATTCTTCAAATTTATTATAATCCGAATAAGTGTTACGATCCATTGCGAAAAGTTCTGCGAGTCTGCTGAATGAATCGGGTTTGATCGTCTGATAAATTTTATTAACATCAGCAATAAATTTATTGCATTTACCTTCACAAACATCTTTTACATCCAGCAAATAATCCGGTATTATCTCATCTGTATAAATACCTGTTTCCTGCTGCATTCTATAGATTTCGGAAAGCAGATCGCTTTTCATGCACGATACTCTCAACATGTTATTTTTATATACATCATTACAGAAAGGAGAGAATCCAATGTCAAGAAAACTTCCCGAAATAAAACAGCGTAAAGACGGATATTTTGAGCAGAAGGTCACAATTTCGCCCAACAACAGAAAGTCCGTGTACGGGGCAACTAAGGCAGAAGTCCGCAGAAAAGCAAAGGAGCTTCTCGCAGAAGCCACACGCTACGATATTTCCAACGTCAAGAAAATGACGGTTTCAACGTATATGACCCATTGGCTTGAGGATATCAAAAAGCCCGAGCTGAAGCCAAGCTCATACGACCGTGTGGAGCAGTCCCTGAAATATCAGATATTCCCTGCGATCGGTCATATCCAGATAAACGCCCTGACCTCAAATGACGTGCAGAGAATGATAAACACTATCATCAGCGAAAAGTCCCACTCCACCGCAAAAAAGGCATACAACAATCTGAACGCCTGTATGGAGCTGGGAGTTCAGCGTGGGGAAATTCTCAAAAACCCCGTCAAGGGTGTGAAGCTCCCTTCCTCAAAAGTCAAGGAAAGGAAGGAGATCACTGCATACACTCCCGAGGAAATTGCCGCAATCGTTGAAGAAGCCAAGCGCACTTACAAGAATGGCGCTCCCGTTTACAGATACGGCTATCTGATCATTCTCATTCTGAACACGGGAATGAGAGAAGGCGAGCCGCTTTATCTGAAGTGGAAGGACGTTGACCTTGAAAAGCGTCATATCTACATTCACGGGAATGTTGTGGAAGTCAAGAATCGTTCGGAAAATGCCGAGAGCAGTTATGTTCTTCTTGAACAGGACACTCCCAAGACGGACAAGTCCACTCGCTACATTCCTCTCAATGACAACGCTGTCGATGCACTTGAACACCTCCGCAGCATAATTCGTGACAAGGAACGTGTTATCGCAACAAAGAATCACACCATCACTTCTCCCCGAAAGGTTTACAAGACTAATCTTATCAGTAACCTCATATTGTTGAATCAATAATATGTCACTTGCCAGTTTTTCAAGAATATCTCCTTTTTCAGTTGTTGACTGTTTTCCGACACACATACCTCAATATTAATAGACATCAATATCCTCCTTACTTTTATTTTACATCATTCAATTTGCAATTTGGGATTTATATGAAAAGATCATAATAATCCAACTACTGTTTATCATAAGCTGCACTAAAAAACCATAATACATTTACAATTATGATTAATCTGCCGACCATCTGCGTTCAAAATTTTCGGGATTCATCTTTAATGCGTTATTCAACTTATTGAGCATCTCTTTTCCGCCTGGAAGCATTTTTAATGTGCTAAGTTGAGTCCTTACAGCATCTTTATCTTTTTACTTGTTGATTGGAATTTGTACTCCAACAAAAGTAAAGTATCATTCTCCCTTAACCGTAAAAATATTCTCACCCATAACGACAGCTTGAACATTAGATGTATCAACAGGAAGATCCGTAACACTTTTTAATTCAGCGTATTTTTCTCCGCTTTCGAGTTGATTTGCACTTCCATTGAAACCGTTGAAATGTATTTTTCTTCCGTCTTTCATCAGCACATAGAATGAATTATCTGAAATAAAATCATCTGTGTATAACCTTTCGATAATAATAAATAAATCAGCAGAGTAGCTTTCTATGCCAATACTGCATGGTGTTACAGAGAGCGTACATTCGTCAAGAATTGTTCCGTTTGTTTCCATTTCAATATGACTGCTGTGTTTTATATCTACGGAAAAATCAGCAGAGAAAATGTGCTCATTTATAATAGGAGAATTATTCTTCCAAATAGAAAAGCAGGTGTAGTCAAGCTCCTTAGTCCCTTTGGACATTAGTGATGGAACAATTCTGAAAATTGCATACATTGTGTCCTCATCAACTCTTTTAAGAACAGTATCAGCTTCTATTGAGCTGTCATATCCGGTGGGCAGCATTTCTCTTAGCCTATCTAATTTAGGTGTGTAATGGGTCTCCATATATTTTATACCATTAACTTCAGTTTTATTGGATACCTCATAATATTCATCTTCGGGAAAAAGCCGCTTTTCAAAATCCATTCTGAATACACAGAAAATGACATTTCCATCAGAAGCATATCCTTCGGGAGTAACCGTCACATCATCACGGTAGACTTCAAGGCTGTGAATATCCATTTCTCCTGTTAATCCCTCAAGGCTAATATAGTTTTCGCTTTCACCACCGAATATAATCTGAAGCAGACCCTTGTCATAAGCATAAGCAAATATTCCGCCCGATATTGTTATAACAGCAGCTGCAAGAACTGCCGCAAATCTTTTGCCGATCATTTTATTATCTCTTTTCTTTTGTGAATGCTCCGACTTGAATCTGGTCATAATTCTGCTGACCTCTTCATTTGAAAGCTCGTCATATTCTGTGGTCATAATTTCGTCCGAATTAAGCAGCTTATATATGTTCATACTCATTTTTAGTTCTCCTTTCTGAAATACTGCGGATTATTATGAATTATTTTCTTCTTTCCTCTTGAAATACGGTTATACAGAAATCCTTTCGTTTTCCCAAGAAGACTTGATATTTTTTCAACACTTTCACCTTTCCAAAAAATTTGAATGAAGATATCTTTGTCATAGTCATTAAGACATGATATCAGCTCTAAGAAAAATTCATCAAACAGCTCATCTCCAGTTATGGTCCGATCTGCGATTGACTGCTCGTCAATATCAGTTGTGGGCTGAAGCTTTTTTATCTTTCTCAGACGATCAAGTGCAGTAAAGCGGGCTATTTTGCCGACCCAGCCTGCAAAGGTATCCACTGTACCTACAAAATCACCAATATGATCCCATATTTTAAGTATAGATTCATATATGCACTCTTCCGCATCCTCCGGATAATCATATAGAATCTGATCAGTTATTTTCTTGATAAGTCCGCCATATTTTTTGACAGCAAATTCAAGAGCATCCTGATCACGTTTTTTAATCTGCTGTATAAAATTATCTTCCGTTATTTTCAAGCAGTATCTTCCTCCTCATTTATTCGATATTTTCCTCCTTCTATTATATAAAACGAATAAAAATAAAGGTTTCTATCAAATTAATGAATTTTTTATATTTTTCAGTCAGTCTGCATTTATGTTCCACATAATACACCGTCAATTATCTCCATTTGCTTGCCATAATCTTAATGCCCTTATAATTCTCTAACCAAAAAATCACCCTCAAACGACATTCTCAAATCGTTTGAGGGCAGAATTTATGTATAAAGTCCCATTATCAGTTATCATAAAAGATGACCGTTCTGAGATGAAGAAAAATTCATAGCCTGTGCTGTGTTGTGATTTCTCGTGTTATTGATTTTTTGACGAAATAATATGTGTCAAAGACGAAACTGATAACGTATCTGAATCTATGGCAAAAGATCGGATAAATTTGAAAACATAGCACGAGGAATATTACTTATCAATATTTTCTGTAAATCTGCATTTAGGAAATGCCGAACAGCCCCAAAATTGATTTCCTGAATTTTCACCCTTACGAGCAGTACGCAGTACAAGCTTTGCACCACATCTCGGGCATATTCTTTCCGGAGCATTTTGTGCCGTGTTATCAGGCTGTTCAGGAGTAATATTGCCGGACTTTCTATCCTGTTCTGCCTGTATTTTTTCATTAATCTGGCGGACATGCTCTGTCCTGACAGCATCGGAAACCTGAGTAAGCGCATAAAGCCGATCATATAAAGAATCAATATCTGCCGCACTTAATACGCAGCTGTTGGCTGTAATAACATTTCTGACGGCTTCCAAAATATAATTTCTTTGTATTACATAATGTGTACTGCTCGTCAGTTTTATATCCTTGAGTGTACAGCGTTCACTGAATACAATGAAAGAAAATATAGGAAGTTCAGTACTCAGATATGATCTTAACCACTTTATATGCAGTTTATTTTGCATTATGGGATTCAAAAAGTGGGATTTATGAGATCTGCCTTTTCCTGCAGGCAGCGTCTGCGTCCACTGCTTGTTCGTTTCTGTTCCGAATATCCAGCCACTGTAATTCTTTGATTCAAAAACATATATCCCCGTTTCATGAATCATAATTACGTCAATTTCAGTTGTCTCGTCGTTTTCCTTCGGAATATAACAATTAAAAAGAAATTTTTTATGACCTTCAATACCCATGAGATTTCTATAAGTCAGATACTCTCCATACTTTCCCTTATCTGTAATAGTTGAAAGCATAGGAGTATTGGACTGCTGATAGTACTCACTTTTTTTGTACTCATTATTTTTACAGTTATAAACAATAACAAGCACTATAACGATAAGAAGAAAAAGCATAATCATCCTCCAAAAAATAGAATACTATATCATTCCATATAATACTATACTGTATTATACAGTTTTCTGACGACAATCTGACGACAAAATGTGTGTCAAAAGTGTCGTAAAAACGGAAAATACGACACTTTACGAACAAATCCAAATATAGCAAGAACGCCGCAGATGACGTATCTACGGCGTTTTAGTGGCAGGGGCAGTAAGAATCGAACTCACGACACGCGGTTTTGGAGACCG
>JBJERX010000085.1:0-2845 GCA_051882495.1 Huintestinicola sp.
CGGTTTCTTCATCGGGAGCCTTGATAGTCAAGGTAATATACATATGCTTCTGAATGGCGTTCTGACCTTTACGGATATTTTCCTCAAGCACCCTCGAATTGAACTCATACCGATATTCAAAAAGGTCATCTGCCTTCTGCGGGAGCAGGGTTTTCTTCTTAAAATCATCTAAGTTTATCTGACTATTCCAGCAGCAGATCTGACAGTCAACGGTATCATCGAGAATTGACAGAAATTCAATGTATCTTTCAAGGTACATATACTGCTGCTCTTCATCGGAAAGATTGAAGTTGATGTCATCAAAGGTGTACGCCTTAGAGTACATCTTCTTTCCCAGGAAGAAAATATCGTCGGATAAAATTTTCTTGTAAGGAATAGTGTTCAGGACTTTTTTCGCAAAATCCTTCTTCTCCTTTTCCTTTGCCACCTTCTGACTGCGCTTGTCCTTTTTCTTCGGTCTATTTGCTTCAAGCCTTGCCGCATCACGCTCACGGGCATTCATATTTTCCTTGACATCATCGTTATTTTCGATAATGCCACGCTTTGGTCTTGTTCTGCGGGTTATGGCAAGAAAAGCAACAGCAAGTGCGATTATGGCAGCAGGACCGCCCACAACAGCAGGATTGCTCTGCACAAATCCCATTACCCCGTTTGGGGTTTCGGGGACTGCTACGACCTCTGTGACATCAGTTTCCGCTGTTGCGGATTCTGTTATCTCTGCCGCTTCTGTTACAATTTCAGCAGCTTCCGACATTTCGGTTTCGGATATAACCGGTTCGGTAACAATAACCGCTTCTGTAACAACAGGCTGTGTGACTATTGCCGTCTGAACAACTGTTTCCTGCTCAATACCTGCCTCGCTCATTACCTCCGATACGCCCTCTGCCGCTATGCTTGAAACAAGAGCATCGGCATCAATGCCCTCGGGCAGTGAAAGAGAGGATTCCACTCTTTCGGTTTCAGAAACGTCCGAAGTAATTTCTTCGGTCATTTCTCCCGTACCGGGAACTGAACTTTCATTACTCACAACACTTTCTTCACTTACGGGAGCAGCGGTCACGCTTTCTGTGGGAGCCGTTGTCCCAGTTACGATCTCATTTTCGTTCAAAGGTTTCACCTCTTTCGCTTCATATTTTTCTTTTCAGCCTTGCGTTCTTCTTCAAGCTGCTGAATATATATTTTCCTTACCGTATCGTGTATCTCCATTTCATCGGGAAGATATTCCATTCGCCGCCGCTGATTGGAAACGTAGAACTCTGCAACGGTAGCGGCTATTTTTTCAAAGCCCATACCGTTGTATTTCAGAAATCCTACCGCCGCAAGCGGAGCGATAAGGGCAATGGTGATATACACCAGAATATCCGTTGAAATGAATTTACTTCCCACAAGGAAAACAAGAACTGCAACTACTATCATGAGTACGGAGCAGATAAGCTGTCGGCTGTTCATACCGAAGAAAAACTGCTCCTTGTACTCGGTTACGTCCTGTGGTACATCGGCTTTAATCATAAGCATCACTCATAATCATCTGCTTATCCTCCTAACGCTCTCTTTGTAATTTCACTTGCCTTTGCAACCGTAACAGCCAGCATTATCACGCATAAAACAGGTGTCGCATACTGCATGATGTGCATAAGCAAGCCTTCATTTGTAAGTCCGCTTGAAAAATCAAGGGTAAGATTATTGGAAATTGCGTTAAATGCTTCAAAGCATATTGCCAACACTCCCCACTGCATTGAAACTGCGGCAAAATTCTTTATGAAAGAAATGCCCGTTGACCTTGCCTGTGAATTAACTAATGTTGACAGCGCAACAGGCGAAATTGCGGTCAAAATTGCTGTTTCAAATACAACTCCCAGCATTGTGACAACTATCAAGGAATACATGACAAACATAAGAATTATAAGTATCAGCAGAATAAAGCTCATACAGATATAGTTGATGTCAAGGGTTCCCGGATCTATAGTTCCTGCCGTTGCAGCCGTTGCAAACGATGAGCTTATATTTGAAAACGCCGATGAAAAGTCCACCGACTGTTTCAGAAGCCCCGATACTGCACCCACAATGTTGTCCACATTCTGAACGATAAGTGCGCTGACAACCAGCTTCATCGCTATCCTTATTGCACCTTCAATTCCTCCATGAAAATCGATATTTGCACAATATGTGAAGGCTTCCATGCAGAAAAACAAAGTGAGAAGTGCTGTTCCCGCTGCTTCAAAAACATTTATTGCAGTTCCGCAGCTGGAAATAACATCAAAGCCTGCAATGGTGTTGAGTACCGCTGCAAATCCGTCGGATTCTGTCTGCAAAAGCTCCTGCGCTTCGGTAAAGGCGGTTTCCCAGAAGCTCGGCTCCGCCATAATTCATTCCTCCTCTCATTCCCATAACAGAAGCCGGCTGAAAACCGACCTCTGCCACGGGAGATCATCTCTCGTTTTCTGTATCAGGAACCGCCGAGAGAAATGGTGGAAGGAACGATAGCTCCGACAGCCGCTATAATTGCGCCGCCAATAAGTGTCTGGAAACCACGGGTCTTTCCGTCGGCATTATCGTCCTTGAAGCCGACACCGGTCTGAATACCGCCGACAACCGCCACGAGAGAGCCAAGTCCGATAACACCGGGACCGAGGATACCCATGATAGCGTCGATCATTCCCTGTGCGTCCGCACCTTCGGCAGATGCGTTGATGGTGCAGGCACTCACCGCCATAGGCACGATAAGAGCATATCTGCCTGCCTTTGTGTTCATAGCCTTGCCAACCGCATTTGTAGCAGCAAGCATTGCTCTGGCACCGATCTCCGTCATGGTATCCTGTGCCTTGTCCATTACTGTTCTGATCTT
>JBJERX010000086.1:0-2838 GCA_051882495.1 Huintestinicola sp.
GATAACATCATCGGCAGGGTATCTCTGCTGTTCATTGTGATTTACCTCCGTTTTCTTTTGTTCGGTTCTTGGGATTTTCCCCTGAGCCTGCTCCCATTATATATCAATATTTCCCGAAAACGCTTTTTTGACCTCATACTTTTTGTTTCGTATAACTCATTAAGCCTATGCGTGCAAATAACATACAAATACAGATAATTCCGTACTATCCGTTGACGAAACGTGCAAAACGTGATATATAAAATCTATAAAATCTTTTCGGCGGATTTCATTCGGCTCTTTCCGAAAGTGGCGTATTTGTTATGATAAATCTGTTTGTTCTCCCCTTGACTATATTTATAATTTGGGGTATAATGGAATAAATCGGGTAGATAGACTGCTCGATAAATCGGGATTTGAGGAGGTAGGATTAGTTGAAAGTTATAAAGCGAAAATCAATAGGAACACACTTTTCAATGTGTGTTCAGCCTGCTTTTATTATTGGTACAAACAATGAGGATGGAACGCATAACTTTGCTCCAATTACATGGGTTAGCATAAAAGCCTGCTGATCTCTACCGATCTCCCGGTAAGAGAAATAGCGTATAAATGCGGTTATTCCAGCGAATACAGCTTTATGCGTCAGTTCAAAAATCATTTTGGCAAGACCCCGACACAGCTCCGCAGCATAATTTGATTTTTTGCACATTCTGCTATCTGAAATGACCGATAGTGCCATTGATTATAACCAAATAAACGGCTATAATAATATATAAACAATACACTTTTCGGGAGGATAGTTATGAACAAATCTTTTATTGCCGCAGCACTGGCTCTTTTAATGACATTGTGTTCCTGTGCAAAGTCAGACGAAACGCCTACATTATCAAAAGTTGATGAGCAGTCTGCATCTTCAACAGAAGATGTACCGCCTACCTTTTCATTAGGTGGAGAAACTCTGCTGTCCGAACCTGTAGGGATATCTATGGGAACGATCAGCGAAACGGTATCAAAGTATCCCGGAGATTCCAATCCGCTTATCTCCAACATCTTCTGCGCCGATCCGACATCGGTGGAATACAACGGCAGGCTGTATATTTACGGCACATGTGATCACCAGCAATATGAAGCGGTAGGTGCAGACGGCAGCAACACCTACGAGCATATAAAATCGCTTGTCATGCTCTCTACTGACGATATGGTGAATTATACATATCACGGACGCATAGAGGTCGGGGAAATATGCCCGTGGATAATTGCGTCATGGGCGCCGTCAATAGTTTCTCGTGTTGAGGACGACGGGCTTACACATTTTTATCTGTATTTCTCAAACAGCGGCTGGGGAACGGGCGTTATAACCGCCACATCACCCACAGGTCCGTGGAGCGACCCACTCGGAAAATCTCTCATTGACGGAAATACACCCGGTCTTGACGGCTGCAAATCACCCTTTGACCCCGGCGTATGCATTGATGACAACGGAGCAGGCTGGCTTTCCTTCGGCGGTGGAACAGACAGCGCAAGGATAGTTAAGTTAGGCAGCGATATGATAAGTCTGGACAGCGAGATAGTAAAAATACCGTCACTTTTTCATTTTGAGGCGAGCGAGCTGAACTACATCAACGGCACTTATGTTTATACCTATAACAATGATTGGGAGAAGCATATCTTAGGCTGGGACATTGAGGGTGTTTCAGCGCCTCCGGGGTGCAGTATGTCCTATATGACTACCAAAACTCCGCTTGACACGGATAGTTGGGAATACCGTGACTATTATTTCAAAAATCCCGGTGAGCAGGGTCTGGAATACAGCAACAACCATACGCATCTTCAGAAATATCAAGGGAAGTATTATCTGTTTTACCACTCATTATTCCCTCAGAAGCTGCTCGGCACAAGCGGAGGTTTTCGCAGCCTTTGCGTAAACGAAGCACAGGTCGATGAGAGTACAGTCACTATTGAAAAGGTATCTGCCACTAAAGCAGGTGTAGAGCAAATAAAAAATCTTGACCCATTTCAGGTAAATCAGGCTGAAACCATAGCTGCCTGCTCCAACATTTCATATCAACAAAGTGAGGACGGAATGACTCTTCTCAGCGGCTGCGGCGATGGCAAGGCATCGTGGATATGCGTTCGTGGAGTTGATTTCAATACTTCTGCGAAGTATTTTGCAGCAAACGTTCGGGGCAAGGGCAGAATTGATGTTTACATCGGCAAAACCGAGGGCGAACCCGACACCTCGCTTGAATTCGACTGCAAGAACTGGACTTCGGTATATAACAAATTCAATTCCGACATCAGCGGAGTTAATGATATTTATTTCGTACTGTCGGACGGAGTCGAGTTTGATTCATGGCAGGTAACTTAAGGGTAATAAACCAACCGCATCATAATAAGGCGTACACCTTACCGTTATGGTAGGATGTACGCCTTGCTCTGTATTATGGGGGATTATTCTGCCTTAGACTTAACTGTCATAATAGCAGATTTCTTGATTGTAATCCCTTGCCACAAACGTATGTGCGTATTTGTTCAATATATTACGGCTTGTTCGATTGTGTTTTTCGATGTTCCGTTTGGGTTGTTCAACATCCGAAGGACGAAGCGGTGCATCAAGATGGTGGAGAGCTATCATTTTCTGCTGACTATTCATTCCTGCTCCGCACTTAGCCGTTGAGCCAAGAAGCACACGAACCTCGCCGGAGTTCATCTGATTAAAAAGTGCCTGCTTTTTCTCCGCCGTATCATAATCGTGGATAAAAGCAATTTCCTGTTCGGGTACGCCCAGCTCAATAAGTTTGTTGCGAATATCATCATAAACATTAAAGGGCTTTTCGGGCATTCCCTCTATGGGTGACA
>JBJERX010000087.1:0-11737 GCA_051882495.1 Huintestinicola sp.
CTCTATTATACCACATTTTGAAGCAAATTGGAAGATTTATTCAGCGTTTCCTTAGCGTCCTGCAGACCGATATACCTTGAAAGCAGCTTTGAAGCGGTGTCCTGATAATAGTCGATAAACTGCCTTGCCTGACGTATTTTGGAGGGATTTTTTTCAAGATATTCTATTATGGCATCCGAGGTTTCAGCAAGCTTTTCCGCTTCGGCTTTGACCTGCATATCACCAATTTTTACAATAGATCTTCTTATGCTGTCATAATCCTCTTTTGCTTCAAGAAGCTTGCTCTCAAGCTCTGCACCGTTTTCGATAAACTCAATATCAAAATTTCCTATCATTCGCTTAGGCTTTGTTATCAGATACAGCCCCGCATAAGTTCCTACTGCCACAGGAATATCAATGAACACCGACCATTCCAGCAGGAAAAGCAATATAATGAAAACCGCTCCTGCAGCAGCTGCAGATATTATGGCTGCAATATTCTGACGAAAATCGTTTTTCACCTTAATTATATCCTTTCACGCTTCGGAATGCTCCGACAAGGTCAGTTCTGCCGTCAAATACTCTTGCATTTGTAAGCTCCGCAAGCTCGTTAAGCTGGCTGTCATCGGCATCACCGAACATTATGGAAAATACGGGGATATCGTATCCGAAGGAATTATATCCGCTGATAAATCCCTCACGGCTGTCCGTTTCCGAAGCTCCGTCCGACATAATTATCACCGCAGGGCAATAATCATCAATATAATAAGCCATTACCGCAAACTCGATACCTTTTAGTGCTGCGATATACATATCCGTGCCGCCCCCGGGTTCTTCGGCTGCAATTTCCTCGTAAAGCAGCGGCAAATTGTAGATCTCTTCTTCTGCATAAATTGTCCGCACCTTACTGTCAAAAGTGACAACGATATTCACTTCATCTTCCGACGCCTGCAAAAGATTTTTCTCTGCGTTTTCGGGAAGAAGTATCTGAGCCATAGCTTCTTCAAGCTGACGATTTCCTTCACCCTTCATACTGCCCGAAAAATCAAGGCAGTAGATATTCAGTGATGGTTTTCGGAATACAGTCTGATATAAGTTCAGTGCTTTCATCAGCGTGTCTTCCGATGGCATTGTTATTGGCGAGAGAATTTTTTCGGTATCAATTCCCCATTCTGCATTGAAAATTTCACCGTACTGCGAATAATCCTCGGTAAAACTCGTTCGTCTGCCTGTCTGACGAATTTTCTCCTGAGCATCATCGGACAGGAGAAATTCCTGCACCGCAAGAAATAATTCCTCCTTATCCTTATCACCGTGATCGGCATAGGCAAGAGGTGAATCGGCAACTGTCAGTCCGTCATAAGGATATACCGCATAAAGTGGCTCTCTGCCCTGTGAAACAAGCTCCTTGTTTGCGGTAATTATCAGGGATTCGTAATTTACCATTGCATCATAATCCCCTGCAAGGAACATATCCTTCAGCCAGTCGGAGCTGCCCGAGCTTCGGTCGATTCCCGAAAAAAGCGAGGATATATTTTCTCTCAGCAAAGGCGAATCAAGATCATCGGAGGTCAGTGCAGAGGTTTTTCCCGTAAGTGCATAAAGAAATCCGATATATGCACTTGCACCCGAATTTGACTGAGTTGCACTGGTCATACAGAAGCTCAGATCGCCCGAATTTATTGCTCCGAGAATATCATTGACAGATACCTTTCCGCTTGTGAAGCCGAGATTTTCAGCAAGGGATTTTTTTATTCCGAAAACAACGGGCGATGATGAAATTGATTTATCGTGCTTGATAATATGCCGCTCGTCGCCCAAAGAAAGCCATATGCTTGAAGCGGGCCACACAGCGTCATAATCCTCGGCACCGTTTTTCAGCTCGTTCATAATTTCCACAGAGCCTTTGTAGGTCATTTCAATTTCCACACCCGTTTTATATGAACAGTCATCAAGCAGATCCGAAAGCTCCTTATTTTCAGAGCCTGATAATATCCTGATAGTTCCCTTATAAATACCTCTGCCGTCAAGCAGTTTCTCCGAAAAAGATGAACAGGAAGAAAAAATTCCTGCGGACATTACGACAGACAGTAACATACACATTGCTTTTTTCATATCAAGACCGTCCCATAAAAATTATATTTAGCCCATTATATATCCGCAATGTGAAATCGGCTATCATAGGTCTGCGAAATTCTTGTAAAACGTATTTATACTAACCTATAGACAAATACGACAGCTATAATTTCGTCACTCTGCGTCAAACTCCTTTGCCGGGCAGCAAGCCCGCCTGCAGTAGCTTTCCTTGATTGACGCAATCCTATCTGCCGTCTTTGTCTATAGAACGGTTTAGAATTAGTATAAAGCAGTAAAGAAGATCGAATTATTCAAAAAAATCCTGCCGTTTCACATAAAGGAAACGGCAGGATAAATTTTTGCTCCCACATTAACTGTTAAATTTCCTGCTTGCCCCGCTGACGAAATCCGTCATCAGCGGTTCTTCGCATAAATCTTCATTAGTTGATCGGCGGAGCGATATTATAAAACAGATTTAAAGCTATCCGAAATATCCTGTGAAGAATTTCCAAGCATACGGATCACTTTGCCCTTATATGCATTTGTACAGCATAGTCCGTCATCTGTAGTTACGTTGTAGGCATACATCATTCCGGAATGTGTGTGACCTTCAAAAAAGCCTGTACCCGAAAGGTCGGCATCGCTTGGTATAAGCTTAACATTATCGAGAAAAACTAATCTGCCGTTAATGTGAACAGCAGTTCTTGAACGGAAGCTTCTGAACGCAAAGGCTTCATTCATAGCAGTTCTGCCGCAGGATAAAATATCATGCATAACAAATCCCGAAGCCTCTTGGAGATAAATATCTGTCCTGCTGTCGAAAACGCTTTCTGCAAATGGAATGACAGGCTGCGGAAAATACATGAATCTGCCGCCGTTTTCGACAGTTATCTTCACTTGCTGAGATGCTCCTCTTTTTTCACCTGCTTTGAATATTTTTGTAAATGACTGACCTGTGAATTTAAGTGACGCTCCGCCTTTTACAATTATCTCAATGTCGTAATTATCACCGTCCAGCATTCCCGCACTGGCTGTCATCATCATTATTTCGGTGTGATCCGTATGGTAAAACGGTTTAGCGATTTTTATCGGAGATGAGAAATAGCTGTCGGTTATAACAGTTCTTCCGTTTTTTGGCTCGGCACAGATATACAGCCTGCTCACTTTAAATCCTCAAACAGAACGTTTTTCTTTATCCAGGCAATGACCTCGTCTACCCCGTCAAGGGACATGAGGTTTGTGAACATATACGGCCTGCCGTTTCTCATTCTTTCGGAGTCCTTTGCCATAACATCAAGGCTCGCTCCCACAAGGGGAGCAAGGTCAGTCTTGTTTATAACAAGCAGATCGGAGCGTGTAACTCCCGGACCGCCTTTCCTTGGTATCTTTTCTCCCTGTGCCACATCAATAACATAAATAGTCGCATCTGCAAGATCGGGGGAAAATGTTGCAGAAAGATTATCTCCGCCGCTTTCGATAAAAATTATCTGTACATCCGGAAATTTTTCTGCCATCTCCTCAACAGCTTCAAGGTTCATGGAGCAGTCCTCTCTGATAGCGGTATGAGGACATCCCCCCGTTTCAACGCCTACTATCCTTTCGGGAGGAAGCTTTGAGTTTTTTATCAGAAACTCTGCATCCTCCTTTGTATAAATATCATTTGTCACAACACATATGCTGTATTCCTCGGACATTTTTCTTGTAAGACGTTCTATGAGTGCGGTTTTTCCCGAACCTACAGGACCGCCTACGCCGATCTTTACATATGACATATTACGTCACCTCTCATGATATATAAATTCGTGTGTATAATTTTTCATGCTCCATTGAACGCATATCAAAGCCGAAGCCGCTTATTCCAAGCTCATCAATAGAAACAGAGAGTGCCCTTTCAACTGCATCGGGTATCAGCTTCATAGCATTATTCAGTGCAGCCTGACCGTCAAGCTGTCTGAGGGGAACGAGCTTTACCGCATGATTTACCATTGATGAAAGCAGACTGTAGCAGTACATCTGCAAACCTGTACGGATATCCGTGTTCGTATCGGCAATAAAAAGACCTATGGCAATGCAGTGATGCCCCATACATTCACCCGACGATATCCTCCGGGCATAGCTTTGAAGCAGCGGGTAATCGCCCATAGCCTGCTCTGCTTTAATAAATCTTGCACAAAGCCTTTCACTGCCCTTTCTAAGCTCATAGGGAGATCTGGCAGCAGTGCATATTTCATCAAGCATTCCCATATCATCACCGGTGGCTGATTTTGCTGCAAAACCCAAGTCGCTTGTGGGAAGAGTATAAATATATGCGGACAAGAATCCTTCGAGACTGTCCTTATCTTTGACAATTTCTTTCCGGGTGTAGGTTTCCATTCCGTTTGACAGCGTGAAGGTTCCGATGGGAAACAGGCTGTCAAGTGCCTGCATCAGCGAGATCAGTCCTGTATCATTCATGGTGATGCTCGTGGGAATGGGTATTGGTGTTGGTATGTGCGTGTGCTCTGCATTCAAGATATCCTGCAAATTTCTCGTGAGTTTTTGTAACGCTGAATCCAAGCTTTTTCAGATATTCAAATGTAGGCTCATCGAAGGGACATTTAACCGTATCATCGGAAATCGACAGGGACAGATGACGGTTGCCAAGCTCGAAGCAGAGTCTTCCCATTTCCTTCATGGAACCGACAGTCACGCTTACAAGGTCACAGGGTGCTATCTCCACAGCAATTATCCTGCTTTCATCTTCATAAAGGATATCTCCTTCATTCAGCGGAGAATCGACCTTTATCCCGATATCCTCCCCTGCAGATGTGGTCTTGCGGAGAAGCTTTTTATCACGCTCAAACCAGTCAATAGTTACGGTTTCGATATTCTTCTGAGAATCATTAAGCTTTCCAAGGATCTTTTCTGCGATCATAATGACTTCCTCCAAAAAGTGCCGCATTCAAGCGGCACAGAATTTTGTATGAGCTTTGTGTTACTTTTTATGAGTAAGTGCGGCACTTACAACGCCGTCAGGGTCCTTTATCATTACGGAAACAAGCCAGATGACCATACCGAAAGCAGCAACTGACAAGCCTAAAAATCCGTCATTTATCATATCTGCACCTGCGGGGAGAAAATACTCCGCACCCGCTTCCATATACTCAACAACAGCATCTACAAGCCACATCAGGGATGCACCCCAGTACATGAAGCATAGCAGGCTCACATTAAGCTTCCTTGCCTTCCGGCTTGTGTACCATACCGCTGTGCTTATTATTGCAGCAAAAACAGTTATCAGAAGTGTCATTATTCCGTACCTCCCATAGCATTATCGGAAGCAGTATCCTTCCGTTTTTCAATGGCAATGCTGACTGCAGCCATGCATAACCATACTGCGGTTACAAGTACAGCCATGGCAACACCGGATGTTGCCATCTCCTGAAGCATTACCGCTGCGCTCTCCGGGGAACCTGCTGCGGTAAGAAACGGAAACCATGGCGTTACCTCACCATGCCATACATGTTCAAATGCAAGGAGAGCAGAGCCGCCCCAGAGCATTTTGTTGAGCCAACCCATTTTTTCGGATATGTTTATTTCCGGTCTCACTCCTGTTTTTTTGACCTGATGTTCGATTATTTTCTGTGCAGCTGTTGTGATGATCGCCTCTGCTGCAGGAACTGTAAAGCAAGCCATGATATAAAACCTCCATTAGAATAAATAATACTTTTGTGTAAGCGGGAGCCTTTCTGCTGCCTCGCAGATTATCTCCTCGCCGTCAACCGTTACATGATAATTTTCGGGATCGACCTTTATATCTCCGGTCCTGTCGTTGAAACGCATATCCTTTTTGCCGATATTGCGGCAGTTCTTTACGGGGAGGACCATCCGCTTCAGATCCAGCTTATCCTCAATGCCGCTGTCCTTTGCAGCCTGTGATACGAATGTTGCACAGCAGCGTTTCACCGCAAGTCCGTGAGCACCGAACATCTTTGTATAAACCACAGGCTGCGGTGTCGGAATGGACGCATTTGCATCGCCCATTTTTGAAGCACAGATAAACCCGCCCTTGATTATCATTTCGGGCTTGACGCCGAACATTGCAGGCTTCCACAGCACAAGGTCTGCCATTTTTCCTACTTCTACAGAGCCTACATATTCGGATATTCCGTGGGTCACGGCAGGATTTATGGTGTACTTGGAAACATATCTCTTTACTCGGAAATTGTCATTTCTTTCATTATCCTCGGAGAGAATGCCTCGCTGATCCTTCATTTTAGAAGCAGTCTGCCATGTGCGTGTAATGACCTCGCCCACTCTTCCCATTGCCTGAGAATCGCTTGACATCATGCTGAAAATACCCATATCGTGAAGAACATCCTCTGCAGCAATGGTTTCGGGACGTATTCTGGAATCTGCAAAGGCAATGTCCTCGGGGACCTTGCTGTCAAGATGGTGGCATACCATGAGCATATCAAGATGCTCATCAATAGTATTCTTTGTAAATGGCATTGTGGGGTTGGTCGATGAGGGCAGAATATTCGGAAAAGCTGCCGCCTTTATGATGTCGGGAGCGTGTCCGCCGCCTGCACCCTCGGTGTGATATGTGTGGATAACTCTTCCGCCTATGGCATTCAGCGTGTCCTCCACAAATCCGCCTTCGTTGAGGGTGTCGGTGTGTATTGAGACCTGAATATCATATTTATCCGCAACACTGAGTGCCTTATCTATAACTGACGGAGTAGAACCCCAGTCCTCGTGAATTTTCAGACCGCAGGCACCTGCTTCTATCTGTTCGGCAAGGGTATCATGATCTGCACTGTTTCCTTTTCCGAGAAAGCCCAGATTCATAGGATATTCCTCTGCAGCCTCCATCATTTTTTCAATGTTGAATTTACCGGGAGTGCAGGTGGTTGCATTGGTTCCGTCCGCCGGACCTGTTCCTCCGCCTATCATGGTCGTAATGCCTGAGTACAGAGCGGTTTCTATCTGAGTGGGACTGATAAAATGGATATGTGTGTCAATTCCTCCTGCAGTCAGGATAAGTCCCTCTCCCGCAATTGCTTCTGTGCCTGCCCCGAACACGAGCGAAGGTGTAACGCCGTCCATAATATCGGGATTCCCCGCTTTGCCAATGCCGCAGATCTTTCCGTCCTTGATACCTATATCAGCCTTGTATATTCCCGTGGAATCCACTACAAGAGCAGATGTAATTACAGTATCGGGACATTCGCTGTCGGGGACGGTGCAGGACTGCCCCATTCCGTCACGGAGTGATTTACCTCCGCCGAATTTTGCTTCATCGCCATATACTGTATAATCCTTTTCCACCTCGATAATAAGAGATGTATCCGCAAGCCGTACTCTGTCGCCTGTTGTGGGACCGTACATATCGGCATACTGCTTTTTATTCATTGCGAACATTTTTACACCCCCTTAAAGCCAAGCTTTTTCGCTTTTTCAAGTGCAGACTGTTTTACGTTTTCGTCGTCAAAGCTGCCCTGAGTGAGATCGTTAAGTCCCATACCCACACGCTTTCCGCCAATATCTACCAGCTTTACCTTCTTGCTTTCACCGGGCTCAAATCTCACAGCAGTTCCTGCGGGAATATCAAGCCGCTTTCCGAATGCGGCAGCACGGTCAAATTCCAGCATTTTGTTTACCTCAAAGAAATGGAAATGAGAACCTGTCTGAATGGGACGGTCGGCGGTGTTTGTAACGGTTATCTCAATGGCATTTTTACCCTCATTTATCATTATCTCTCCGTCATCTATGAGCATTTCTCCGGGGATAATGCTATTATTCGGGATGATCGGCTCATGTACCGTAACAAGCTTTGTACCGTCAGGAAATGTAGCTTCAAGCTGTATCTCATGTATCATCTCAGCTACTCCGTCCATAACGTCATCAGCACTCAGCAGATGTCTGCCCCTGCTCATAAGCTCAGTCACGGTCAGACCGTCACGGGCAAGCTCCAGCAGCTCCGAGGTTATGTATGCCACAGCCTCGGGATAGTTGAGCTTCAGACCTCTTGCTTTTCTCTGCTTTGCAAGTTCTCCTGCGTAATGCGTCATAAGGCGTTCCTGCTCTCTTGGGGTAAGATGCATTTCGAATCGCTCCTTTTTATGAGAGAATAAAATAAAAGTCCGCACAGGACTATACCCTGTGCGAACGCCATTGTTCGTTGAATGTGTTTGTTTTCTGGGTTTTATTATATCATAGCAACGCCTTGAATGATACATTAAAAAACAGATAAAGTCCAATAAAAACAAGAGAATTTTCTGTAAGTTCAAAAATCTGTCATTGACAATAGCTGTTATCTATGGTAAAATTCTGAAAGGATTATGCAGGATTTGTGATTACAACTTGCAAATATGCGATGTTTGAAAAGTACACAGAACAAAGGCATTCCGGCTATACCGGGAGAGGATGGAGCAAATGTATAAGATACTTATTGTTGAGGATGATGCCGCACTGAGATTTGTTTATTCAAAGAAAAAGGTATGGAGCGACTGCGGTTTCTCCATTGAAGATCAGGCGTCAAACGGCAGGGATGCTCTTGCACTTATTGATAAGAAGCAGTATGACCTTATTCTTACCGATATTCAGATGTCCTTTATTGATGGTATTGAGCTGCTCCGTGAGATACGTTCAAAAAATATACGCAGCGAGGTTGTGCTTGTAAGCTCCTATGATGAATTCGAATATGCACGTCAGGGGCTTGTTTACGGGGCGACAGACTACATATTAAAGCCTGCCGAGGACAACAAGCTCAGGGAAATGCTTCTGCGGGTAAAGGAGAGGCTAACTTCTCAGCGGCAGCTGTCGAAAGAAGTCAGAGCGGCGGCAGAGCAGCTTGGCATAGCTGTTTCTGAGGAAGGAATGGTATATAATTTCTGCCGGTATTTTTCTGATAATTCTGACAGGATAATCACTCATGAAGAAATGTCGGAGGCATTCGGATTCAGCAAGGATTATTTCGGCAAGCTTTTCAAAAGTCATATGGGAACAAGCTTTAACAGCTTTTATTCAGCTGTGAAAATTGAGAAGGCAAAAGAACTTCTGAAAACAGGAAACTATAAAAACTATGAAATAAGCGATATGCTGGGATATTCGACGGTAGATTATTTTTCAAAAATATTCAAGGAAATGACAGGAGAAACTCCGACTCAGTTCAAATCCCAAAAATGAATAATTTTATTCATAAACTTTCAAAAATTCGGGTTTTTTGCTGCTTTTTATTGTGTTTTCACTGATTATTCGGGTGTAAATGCAGGATTATATATGCTATAATCATACCATCAAATGAAACCCGCAAGGATCTCAAAGAAAGGTGTGGTTATAATGGATAATTACGTTATAACAATAGCAAGAGGCTTCGGAAGCGGCGGAAAACAGATAGGTCTTGATCTTTCAAAAAGACTTGGCATTCCCTGCTATGAAAGTCAGATTCTTGCAATGGCATCAAACTACAGCGGAATAAAAAAGGATCTTTTCTTTCAGGTGGATGAAAAGCTGAGAGGCTATCATCTTATCAAACGCCTCATGAAAGCAAACAATAAGGATGAGATAGTTGAACCTACGGAACGAAGCTTTACATCTGATGTGAACCTATACAACATCCAGGCAAAGATAATTCGTGAACTGGGAAAAAACCAGTCATGTATAATCATAGGTAAATGTGCAAATCATCTGCTTCGTGACTATGACAATGTTGTCAGCGTCTATATCGAAGCTCCCCGTGCAGACTGCGTTAAGTCCATTACCGCAAAGCTGGGGGTCACAGAGGAAGAAGCACACAACATGATATATCAGACCGATAAATACCGTGCGGATTATTACAAGTATTATACAGGCGGAGAAACATGGACAAATCCGGTTCTGTATGATATGACACTTAACAGTGCACGTATCGGAAGAGATAAATGTGCAGAGCTTATAATTGAGTATCTCAAGATAAAGCTTGGCGATGATATCCTTGAAAAAAAGGGTACCGAGGAAAACGAAAAGGCACTTCGTCAGATGGGTATTATCTGATACCATGTAATGAATATTTTTATTATCGACAAAGAGGTCGGTTATGGAAAGCTCCATGACTGACCTCTTTAGTTATAAAATGGAGGAAAGATTTTATGAAAAGGATTAAACTCTCAAAAATTGCAGCCATTGCAGCTGCGGCAGCAATGATGATGTCACTCACAGCCTGCGGAGGAGCTTCCGAAGGCGGCACCTCTTCCGACGGTGCACAGACATCTGCGTCGGCAGGCGGTGATACTGTAAAGGTAGGACTTCTTCACTCCCTGACAGGTTCAATGGCAATCAGTGAAAAGGCTGTAAGCGATGCGGAAAAGCTTGCGATCTCCGAGATCAACGCAGCAGGCGGTGTGCTTGGAAAGCAGATAGAATACGTTGAGGAGGACGGTGCATCCGAGCCTTCCACATTTGCAACAAAGGCAGAGAAGCTCATTGACGGCGAAAAGGTAACAACGATCTTCGGCTGCTGGACCTCTTCTTCCAGAAAGGCTGTTAAGCCTATCGTAGAGGATTACAATTCACTCCTCTGGTATCCCGTACAGTATGAGGGCATGGAGGCATCCTCCAACATCGTATATACAGGTGCTGCTCCCAATCAGCAGATCGTTCCTGCTATCGAGTATCTTATTGATCAGGGCTACAAGAAGTTCTTCCTGCTGGGCTCCGATTATGTATTCCCCAGAACAGCAAACATGATAATCAATGCACAGGTAAGTGCGGCAGGTCTTGAGGTTGTGGGCGAGGAATATGCCGATATGGATCAGACAGATTTTGCGGCTATCATTTCCAAGATCGAAGCAGCACAGCCTGATGTTATCGTAAATACTCTTAACGGTACAGGCAACGTTTCCTTCTTCAAGCAGATGTCCGAAAAGAACTATACAAGCAATGAATTTATGACAATGTCCTTCTCCATCGCTGAGGAAGAAGTCGCAACTATCGGTGCAAACATTCTTCAGGGACATATGGTTTCCTGGAACTATTATCAGACAACAGCCGGCAGCGTAAATGATGCTTTCGTAAGTGCATATAAGGCTGCATACGGTGACAACAGAGTAACAAGCGACCCTGCCGAGGCAGCTTACGATGCAGTATATCTTTGGAAGGCAGCTTGTGAAAAGGCAGGTGCATTCGATACAGCTTCCGTTGTAGCAGCTATCGAAGCAGGAGGAATCTCATTTGAGGCTCCCGAGGGAACAGTAACTATCCAGGGCGACAACCACCACCTTGTAAAGCCTGTAAGGATCGGTCAGGTTGGCACTGACGGTCTTATCAATGAGATATATGCGACCGACCCCGTTGCTCCCGATCCTTACCTTACTACATATGACTGGGCTGTTGCAGCCGGTATTCAGCCTCTTGAATAATACCAATCATCTTCATTTCTTCCTATATTTTGTTCCTGCCGCTGCTGCATAAGCTGCATCGGCGGGGAACAAAATCCACAAGGATCATCCTCCCCTCTTAACATCTGAGGAGTATGAATATCACCCCCCCTTTTTTGAGCGAAATCTTCTGGCTGAACAGATTTCATCAGGATCAATGCAGCCGGAGATCTCGCTCAGAACCCGTCTTCACAAGCATATGCACGCGTCTTTTCGGCAAATTTGCCTAATACTAATTCCAAATCAACCTATAGACAAATCCTCGGATATAATAATCCAATTCT
>JBJERX010000088.1:0-42716 GCA_051882495.1 Huintestinicola sp.
GATACCTCCGGTTACGGAAGCTTCTTCAAAGAACAATATATTATCATATTTCCTGCATATATCCAAAACTGCAGATTCAATAGGAAAAATCTTCACAAGCTTGAGTATATCAGACTTGTTATCCATGTTCTCTACAGCTCTTACAAGAGAAATTCCTGTTCTGCCATATCCAATTGCAAGAGTATTTGCCCCATTATCACGATAACAATAGAAATTCCTTCTGTCAATCTCCATATGAAAATCAGGATCTTCTTTTCCCTTGGGATAACGGACTGCTGCAACAGAAGGAGTGTTGTATATAGCCTCACGCATAGAAATTTTCAGCTCGCTGTAATCCGAGGGTGAAAAGATCGTTACATTTGGTATGGTTGACAGCATAGCTGTATCAAAAATGCCCTGATGCGTCTCGCCGTCTTCTCCCACAATACCCGCACGGTCAATTCCAAGAACGATATGTGTCCTGCTGATAGCAGCATCGTGTACTAGCTGGTCATATCCTCTTTGCAGGAAGCTTGAATACACGGCAAAAACAGGTATCATACCGCTTACAGCAAGTCCTGATGAGAAAGTTACTGCATGCTGTTCAGCAATGCCCACATCAAAAAACCTGTCAGGATGCTTTTCTGCAAAGAAATTAAGTCCCGTACCATACTTCATTGCAGCAGTTACAGCACATATCCGCTTGTCCGAATCAGCAAGATGCGAAAGCTCACGTCCGAATTCAGCGGAGAAGCATTCACTGCAAACTGCGTCAGGATTGCCGCTTTTCATTGCACCTGCCGAAAGCCCATGGAATCCTCCCGGATTATTCTCGGCGGGGCGATATCCCCTGCCCTTAATAGTATTAACATGAATTAGAACAGGCTTTTTTGCAGCCTTAGCTGCTCTCAGTACTTCTTCAAGATTCTCGATATTGTGCCCATCGACAGGACCAAGGTAAACAAATCCCATGTTCTCAAACATAGTGCTTCCCCCATCCATCCCGCTTGAATGGTAAAGCAGCCAGCGAACTGCATCTTTTGAAGTGCCGATAGCCTGCTTAACAGGCTTTCCAACTACAGGAGTATTATCAAGAATCTTCTCAATACTCTTTTTTGCATCAATATATGCTTTCTTGCCCCGAAGCTTTGCAAGGTATTTTGAAATTGCACCAACATTTTTAGAGATGGACATTTCGTTATCGTTAAGAATAACTATGATATTATCATCGCTTTTTCCTGCGTTGTTAAGTCCCTCATAGATCATTCCGCCGGTAAAGGCACCGTCACCCACAACGGCAATAACGTTATGATCGTCACCCTGTAGCTTCATAGCATGAGCAATGCCGCAAGCCGCAGAAATAGAATTGCTGCTGTGTCCGCTGATAAAAATGTCATGCTCTGATTCAGACGGTTTTGCAAAGCCTGAAATCCCGTCCTCAGTACGAAGGGTTGAAAACCTGTCAAGACGGCCTGTGAGCAGCTTATGTGTATACGCCTGATGACCGACATCCCATATGATCTTATCTGCAGGAGAATTGAAAACACGATGGATTGCCATTGTAAGCTCCACCGTACCAAGATTAGAGGACAAATGTCCCCCGTTTTCTGCAACGGTGTTTATCAGTATCTCCCTGATCTCTTTGCAAAGTGACTTACACTGAGATATGGAAAGCTTCTTAAGATCATAAGGCAGCTTCAGCTCATCAAGCTTTACTGTGTGATATTTATCCATGAAAAAAACCTCTTAATTCCAGAATACAGGGACCAGAAAAGCAATTAGCGAGCCAAGAATTGCACCGCTTAAAACCTCAAAGGGTGTATGTCCCAGGAATTCTTTCATTTCTTTGAATTTTTCCGTTGCTGCAGCTGCGACTTCTTCAAATGATTTGGGAACCGGAGTCGGATTATCTGAATTCTGTCTTTCTGCCTCCATTTCTTCCTTTGCAGAAACAATGAATCTGTTGATCTTGTTGATCTCATGTGCATGAAGTCCTGCCGCACGACGGACACCCATAGCATCGTACATTGTAATAAGGGCAAGGATACACATTATACCGAATTCTACCGAACCTGCACCCCTGACCCTGCATACACCCACTGTAGCAGAGCATACCATTGCAGAATGTGCACTGGGCCAGCCTCCCGCACCAAAAAGACGTTCAACACTGAATTTTTTGAATTTGCAAAGTGTAATGATCGTTTTCAGCAGCTGGGAAATACACCACGCACAAACGGCTGTAACAAGTATATAGTTATAATACATTTATCTGAACTTCCTTTCACTTTGTTCTTTTTAAAAGGTATTCTGTAAGCTCATTCAAAAACTCATTGTCCGGGAATCCTGCAGTTGTGGACAAAGCATTTTCTGTAAGCTCTTCGGCCTTAGACATAGCAGCTTCAAGGCCGAAAATATGAGGATATGTAGCCTTTCCCTGCTCTTCGTCACTTCCCACAGGCTTGCCAAGCTCATCGGAAGTGGCGGTTATATCAAGAATATCATCAATTATCTGGAACGCAAGTCCGAGATCATCAGCATACGCCTCAGCATCCGGTATCCTGTCATAGGCACCTGCACAAATGCATCCCATTGAACAAGCTGCTCTGAGTAATGCACCGGTCTTCATTGAATACATAGCAAGAAGCTTCTCCGGTTCAAACGCTCTGCCGTCATTTCTTATATCAATGATCTGACCGCCTATCATGCCGAGTACTCCCACAGCACGGGACAGAACGCGGATAATGTCCACACGCTGCTTTTCCGTCAGATGCTCGTCCGATGAGATTATCTCAAATGCAAGGTTTTCAAGTGCATCACCTGCAAGCAAAGCCTCTGCTTCACCATATTTTTTATGACACGACAGCTGTCCACGCCTGTAATCATCATTATCCATGCAGGGAAGGTCATCATGTATCAGCGAAAATGTGTGTATCATTTCAAGAGCACATGCTGTATCAAGTGCGATGTTTATATCACCGCCGAATATCCTGCAGAATTCCATCACAAGAATGGGACGGATACGTTTTCCGCCTGCGGAAAGTGAATACCACATCGCTTCGGGACATATTATCTGATAACCTGCATTATCCTCGGAATACATAGAACGCATTTGTTCCAGCCGATGATTGACCAGATCACAGTATTCAGTGAGTTTATTATCAAATGCTGCTGCCATATTATTCCACCTCAGATTCCGTATCCTGAGCGGAAACAATTTTCAGCTTAGCATTGTCAAGTTCCTTCTTGCAGGAGATTATCTCGTCCGCACCCTGCTTGTAAAGCTCAATTGCTTCATCCAGAGGTATTTCACCCTCTGAAAGCTTATTTATGATATCGTCAATTTTTCTGACGGAGGTTTCAAAGCTCATTTGTATTTACCATCCTTTATACGATTTCAGCTTCCGCTGCAGAATCAGAGAACCGAAGAGTTATTCTGTCACCCTTTTCAAGTTCATCTGAGCTTTTAACAAGCCCGTTACCCTTATAAACAAGGCTGTATCCCCTTGCCATGACCTTAAGGGGACTAAGTGCATCAAGCCTTTCAGCATAAGCCGATAGCACATCGCATTTTTTATCAATATATATCTTAAATGCTCTGTTAAGGCTGTCTGAAAGCATATCAAGCTTATCGGATGAAAGCCTAATACGTTCCTCGGGACTGTGGGCCTTAAGTCTTAGCTCCAGACTGTCAATTATTTTGTATTTGGATTCAATATATCCTCTGAAAGCTTCATTCAAAGAGCTTTTATATCCTTCAGCCGCTGACCTTAGAACGGAAATATCAGGTACTGCTAATTCTGCAGCTGCCGAAGGTGTTGGAGCACGAAGATCTGAAACATAGTCTATAATTGTGGTATCCGTTTCATGACCAACAGCTGAGATAACCGGTGTGACCATATTGAATACAGTGCATGCCACCTTCTCAGAATTAAATGCCCACAGATCTTCAAGAGAGCCTCCGCCCCGGCCGCAGATTATAACATCGCATCCGCAGGTATCAGCATATTCCAGAGCCTCACAGATAGAATCAGGAGCATATTCACCCTGTACAAGACATGAAAACAGAACTGCTTCACATACAGGATACCTTCTTGACAGGATATTCAGGATATCCTGCAGACCTGCACCGTTAGTGGAAGTAACTATACCTATCCTTGAAGGAAAACGAGGGATAGGCTTCTTATACTGAATATCAAACATTCCCCTGTCTGACAGCTTCTGCTTAAGCTGTTCAAAAGCTGCGTACATTGCTCCGAGTCCGTCTGGCTGCATATCGGTAACATACAGTTGATATACACCATCACGCTCAAAAACCTGAACACTTGCCATGACTATAACACTCATGCCGTTCTTAGGCATGAAAGGCAGACGTGATGCAAAATTATTGAACATGACTGCTTTTACAGAAGATTCTGCATCTTTAAGCGAAAAATAGAAGTGCCCTGTTCTGGAATGATTAGTGAAATTTGAGATTTCTCCCTTGATAAGCTTACCCCTGAGGTTTGCGTCCTCTTTAAGCTTGAATGCCATGTATCTGTTTAATTGAGATACTGTTAGTACAGAACTCATTTATAGTTCCCCTTTTCTGAGCTTACGGCAGCAAATAAAGCCACTCCCGCCGCATTATCACAGGAATACTCGGGCGATGCAAAATAAATTTTATCCTGCCTTTTTTCGATAAAGCCTCTGATATATCTGTTTGACATAACCCCGCCCGCATAGATCACCGGAAGCTCTTCTCCATAGCATTTCCTTGCGAGCCTGCTCATTTCATAAACAGTAAATGCGACACTATTTTGTATGAACATAGCAGCATCAGCAGGAGCCGTTCCGCTCTTTATGAGATCTGAGACCTTGTTTTCAAATCCGGAAAGACAGCAGGAACCGTTTTTTATTACAGGTTTTGTCTTAATATTCTCGGTGCTGTTTTCTGCAAGCTTTTCCAGAGCAGGACCGCATGGAAAATCAAGTCCCAGCATAATGCCTGTCCTGTCTATAAGCTGACCTGCTTTAAGATCAAGAGACGAAGCTGCTTCTGTGATCTTAAGTATGTTTGCATCATCATATTCACACAGCAGACAATCGGTAGTGCCTCCGCTGACGTGAAATGCAATGAACTTCTGCCCCATAAGATCAGTCTTGCCCGCAGAAAGCAAAGCAGCAAGAATATGCCCTGTCTGATGAGAGGTCCTGTACACGGGCACAGAAATAGCCGCAGCAAGACTGACTCCAAGCCCTTCGCCGCACAGAAAGCATGGCATGTATGAGCCTTCGGCATTCCTTGGCTTGACAGATACGCCTACCCCTGCAAGATCTGCTTTCTTACCGTAATCCGCAAACAGTCCGCTAATGATCTCGGGAAGCTGCCTTGTGTGATGAAACACCGCATCACTTTGTCTCAGACCCGCTTCACCCTTTTTTACCGGAAGAAGTTTTTTTCGCATGATAGTCCTGCCGCTTTCAGCATCGAAAATTGCGGCTGACGTGGTATAATTGCTTGTGTCGATACCTAAATATACGGACATACAACTATCCTTTCTATTCTTAAGAAAAGAGCATTGTCATACGGAATCAGACGGTGTCTTTCTTTTCGGGAGCAATTCCACTTCTTGAGAAAGCACCCAGGACTCCATTTACGAACTGTGTATCGCTTTCAAAGGAATACCTTTCAGATATCTGCACAGCTTCGCTGATAGCAACATTAACGGGAACACGATCATCATAGATACTCTCATAAACTGCAATTCTGAGCACAGCAAGGCTTACCTTACCGATCCTGCTGACCTTACGCTTTTCACTGAAGCGGGAAATAATTTCGTCAAGCTCCTCTGCCTTATCAGTAACATTTTTAAAAAGCTCAATAGCTTCATCGTTGAAATCATATTCGTCAGCTTCCTTTGCAGATTCAATGATTTCTTCTATACCGTCATCACGGAACTGGCTTTCAAACACCAGCATAAATGCTGCTTCTCTGACATCGCTTCTTTTCATTTTCATGGTACGATCATCCTTTTTATATTAGATGGATAAAACTGCATCATCCGGATGCAATTCTATAAACGCCTTTAAGCCTGAGAAATGTACTTTTTTTAAAACAAAAAGCATCATTTCTCAGACTTGATTGCACATATAGATATTATAACATACTTTAAGAAAATAAACAACTACTTTACTTCAAAAATTCTAATATTTTCTGCAGGAATTGTCACCTCTGTTAACAGAATGTCTTTAATTTGTGCAGCTTCTGCAGATGTTAGTCCCTCAGTGCGAACAACTATACTTGCAGTCTCTCCGTCAAGGTATACCACACAATCCTGGAAGCCCTGTGCCTTGATAAGAGATTCGATAGTACTTTCGCTTTCTGAAAGCTGAGACAAGGAGACTGCTTCCATAGTATATGCAGCGTTTTCCTCTTCCGAAAGATCTCCGCCTCCGAGGATCGCTGAAAGTGTTTCAACTGCGTCATCTCTGGATGTCATTCTTGAAAGTCTTGCTTGTGCGAAATAATCATCTGCAGATCCGTTAGAGCTTACAAATTCAGCATCACCGTAATTTGCTGCCTCTATACCGTTTTCCGCAGTTACGGCACCCGATGATGCATCCGCTGCTATCTCGTTTTCAACCTCAGCGAATACATAATTCATATATACTGCAATTCCGAGAATAAGTGTAAGGCTTGCAAGAACGATCTGTTTTTTTCCTATAATGATATTTGGTTTACGCATAATAATCCTCCATTATGTAAGTATATTGAGGAAATCTCGATTAAACCTCCTTCACAGCATGTTTTCTGTGACTTACATTATCGGCTCGTGTCCCGGTTTAAACGAGAACCCCTTGAGTTACTCAGCGGGTGCAACGTATATTCTGCTCGAAGGTATGGAAAGTGCCTTTGAAACAGCATAATAAACTTTTTCACAGACCATTCCGGATGAACCGCCCTCACATACCACCACAACACCCGTTATTATGGGATATTTTACTTTTTTTACTATCCCCTCCTCCTTTGATCCGTTTTTTACTATTACAAGACTGCGTTCCTCATCTTCGCCGCTTTTCTCCAGAGCTTCTGCGTAGATATATTCCTCTGACGAGCTGACTGTGACCATAACACTTACGTCGCCTACACCGTCTATGGCGGATAGTATTTTTTCAAGCCGCTGCTCAGTTTCCTGCCGGTAATCCGCAAACTGCGATACGCTGCCTTTCTCCTCAGTGTTTTTCTTTCCTTCATCTTCTGCTCCTCCCGAAAATAATATCATCAGCATTCCCAGCACGCCAACACAAATAGCTGTGGGCATTGCATATCTGCTTTCAGTGAAGTGTCTTAGTTTATCTGTGTATTTCTTTAGTGATTCAGCAAGATGATTGCTGCTCTTTTTTTCAGCCTCCATTTTATCAGCCTCCGTTCCCAAGGGTGACGTTTACCGAAGAAGCTTCTATCCCAAGTGCATCTGATATTATCTCCCTGACCTGCTTAGCATGTGCATAGTTTTCTGAGTCAAGCTCCGCAGAAGCATTAGTAATAGATATGCTGTCTTCGTTCAGATTATTTATATTTACAGATATTTTTGTACAGGTTATCCCCTCTGTGATCAGTATTTTTTCAAGCTCGCTGCAGATGTTTGCTGATATCTGCTCGTTTGCCAGAATATCATATTTATCTGAGTAATCCACTGTAGTATCATTCCTGAAAGAAAGATCCGACCCATCAAAATCCCCTTTCATAAATGGTTTGATTATCACAAGTATAAATATAAGCGAAAATATCACATTCAGCTGTTTTGAGTATTTTTCAGACGGGCACGCATTTGAAATAACAGAAAAGATCAGTCCCAATGCACAGGCCGCCATTGCCGAAGCTCTGAGCATATCCATCAAATCACCACCTACCCTGTCGCTCCCATTCCTGCCGCCATAAGAACTATAGTTGCAACTATAAACATTACACTGAAGCAGAAAAGCAAAGAAATAATCAAGGAAAGCACCGAAGCTGTATTTCTGAAAAGAACAGCAAGCTCCTTTACGCCAAACATCTCTGCTGCTGCCTCTCCTGCAGATACTGCGATATAAAGAAGTCCTGATTCAATGATCGGAGGGAGCAGCGTTACAGCAGCTGCAATAACGCCGAATGCACCTGCTGCACCCTTAAGAAGCCCAAGCCCGGCACGCATTGTTGTATATGCATCCGCAACAGCACTTCCCACAACAGGCACAACGTTAGCGACAACGAATTTTGCCGCCTTAACTCCAAGAGTATCGGCTGAGGAACCTACAATACTCTGGATGGAGAGCAATCCCGTGAATATAGTCATAACAAAGCATATCATGACGGTAATGCATTTTTTCAGCAGATTTGTAATTGAGGACAGCGAAAAGCCCGGATTTACCGCGTCTATTATACCCATTGCCATGCAAAGGGACAGAAGCGGCATCATGTACTCAGATGATATTCTGACCGCTGCCTCAGATACAAACAGCACCATAACGTTATAAGACGTTGCAGCAGTCACAGTACCGGAAGCAGCAGATATTCCTGCCATTACAGGTACATATCCGATCATGAATTCACTCCCGTCAGATAATGTTTCCGACGCATTTTCTACTGCATCGGAAATATAAGGAACAATAACAGAAACGCAGACAAGAACAGAAATTATCCTGTATACCTGTTCTGTGTTCTTTCCTGCCGAATCTCCCACTGTACCTGACAGTGATGAAATAAGCACTGTACCGAGTATCAAAGCAAATAATCTCAGTGGTGCAGCAGCATATTTTACCGTCTTATCCCACATATATGATAATACAAGGGAAGGGGTTATCCTTTCTGCTGAAGAGGGATCATCGGCAGCTATTCCGTTCTCTTTCAGGAACTCAGCTGCTTCTTCTGACAGATACTCACTGTGGGAAAGCACGTCCGCACCGTATGCCTCGGCATAATCCTCTATTCCTGTTTCTGCATATGCTTGTATACTCATGAACAATATAACAAATATGGAGATCAGTATGAAAACACCGAGCTTTACTATTCTTCTTCCCATGCTTCACATCCTGTCAGTAGATCAGCGGCGTTATCACCGCAATTGTTTTCTCGAAAAGAGGAAGACCAAGAACTATCAGCGAGATCTTGCCTGCAAGCTCAGCCTGTGAAGCAAGAGTGCTTTCTCCGCTGTCAGTGCATATGTCTGATGCAAGCCTTGTTAGATAGCATATCCCCGCAGCCTTTATCATAATTTTCAGATACTCGCTGTCCGCACCTGTCTTGCTGAATATTTCATTCACCGAAGAAAAAACAGGTTCAGCAGCAGATATCACAGCTATAAGCACCGATGCCGCTGCTGCGGTTTTCAACACAACTCCATATTCCCTTGCACCACAATCAAACACTCTGCATATGGCGGCACAGGCAATGCATATCCCCGAAATAAGTATAAGCAGAGAGGCATCCATCAGATTCCCTCCTGTTCTTATAATCCAAAAGCATTTCGTATGCTCTCAAACAGATCGGATATCTGCTGAACGATCATCATCATTACAACAACAAGCCCTGCAAGGGTAGTCATAAGTGCCTGTTCATCTCTCTCTGCCTTTTTCAGCAAGATGTTTAGAACAGCAACGATTATTCCTACTCCCGCAATCTTGAATATAAGCTCTATATCCACTTTGGCACATCCTTTCAGCAACTTGTCAAATGATAATTACAGCTATGAGTGCACCCGCTATGGCACCAAGGGAACGGTACAGTCTGCCCTTTGCCCGATATTGCTCCGATGCATCTGAGATGAGTGTATCCGTCATTTCCACTGCAAGAGATAATGCCGAAAGCTGCCCCTCAGTATCAGTGGTCCCAAGAACTGTCCCCAAGCTGCATATAATGTCGGTATCCTCACGGGTAAAGCTTCCGCAGTGTTTATTGACTATATCCTCCCACTGAGATGAAAAGCTTGTACCTGCATATGGAACACCTTGGAGCATTTCCGCTGCAGGAGCAATAAAGAGCAGTCTGTCATAGCTTTCGTTCTCAGACAGCCTTCGGAATATCTCATCCAGCGGAACGGATTCATATCGTATCATAAGTCTGATGTTTTCGAGCATCATCCGCAGCTGTTTAAGTGCCTGCAGACGATGCATGAGTCCATCTGCTGCAATAAATCCTGTACATATGGACATTGCAGCAAGTATAACTATTCCCGTGAGCTTCATATAGCTTCACCTGCCAAAAGCTCTTCTGCTGAACATATACGTACCAGATGCCTGTTCCTGAGGAGAAATGCCTTGCTGACTGCACCGCATCTGAACAACTTCATAATGCTTTCTCTTTGGCGAAGCTCGTCCACAGAAGAACAATGAACGGAAGCGGCAGTTTTAACACCGCTGAGTGATGCTGTCATTATAGCTGAGATATCTTCTTCCGAGCCTATTTCATCGCAAAAGATCATAACAGGTGACATTGACCTGACAGCTGAAATAATACCCTCTTTTTTTGAATACCCGTTGAATACATCAGTATTAGCCCCTATATCATTCTGAGGCACACCTCCGCTTGATGCTGCCAGCTCCCCCCGTTCATCTATTAATGATACAGGATAGATATCTCCGATTCTTCTGCACACATCACGAAGCATCGTTGTTTTCCCAGAGCATGGTGCACCGCAGATAAGAAACCCCTGGGGGCTTCCATCAGACAGCATATTCTCATATATCTCATCACCTGAGCCAATGATCTGATGTGCTACACGAAAATTAATACTGCTTATGTTCCGGATATTCCCTGTCCGCCCATCGGTATCATTTACAGCAGTTCCGCAGATTCCTGCACGATGTCCTCCGTTTACAGTTATAAATCCGTGGTTGATCTGATTCTGACAGCTGTAAACAGAATACCTGCAGATAGCCTCAAAGCTCCGTTTTACATCTTCTGATGTAACTATGACCGCATGTTCACGTTTTTCCGTTATACAGCCGCATGCATCTATATAAGCATACCTGTCCGTCATGGTAACAGCAAGGGGACTGTTTGCCCTTAGCCGAACCTCCATGATCTCATTTGCTTTTACACAGGACATAAGTGCTTTAGCGATCGGGCTGCTGAAATAATGCGGAGCAGCCGATCTGATTCCCATATCCATTTTATCAGTCCTTTCATTGGAAAATGATTTTCATGTTACATTCTATTTACAGGAGCACCCGTTTAGAACATAAAAAAACCGTATGACAGACGATATCCTGTCATACGGTTTTTTCTTGATTAAGGAAGCACTGATTGATCTGCGGGCAAGATGCGTGCCAAGTATTTAAGCGTTATTTATTCAGTGGTTCCTTAATTTGTTTTTTCAAACATACATAATTCCCGGAAAATGCTCCTTTGATCTGACGCATGATGTTATGATATATTCATCTTTGTATTCAGTGTAAAACGAATATTCGCCATAATGCTTTATTATATTACCATCCTGTACAAAAGAAACGCCGGAAGCATTATATGCAAGCCCTACTCCGAGAGCTTTTCCATAGGATTCCTTCATTGTCCATATCTCAGTGAACATCTCAGATGAATCATCGGCATAATCCTGTTCATCCTTGCTGAATACTCTTCGTGCAACTTTTGGATTATACTTCCTGAGAAATTCGCAGTCAACACCACATTCCTGCTCTGAAATAAAACATGCTGCAAATCCTTTTGTATGACTTACGCTGAAATGGATATGGGGAAATTTTTCGAAAAACGGCTTTCCCTTTTCGCTGATTTTCAAATCATTTTCAGACAGCTTAAGACCATATTCACGAAAAACACCATCAAACAGGAGTGTATATGCCATATCATGCTGAAAACGGTATTTTTTCTGTTCAGATGTGTCGTTTGGAAAACTTGTAATGTACAGCATTATACTTTCTCCCGAAAAATCATTTCACTATCATAATATTAAGATCGGTAAGTGCATCTATACCATCAACAACCCCTGAACAGGAATACTGCCAGATCGCATAGTCATATGTAAATGCAGTGCGTTCTCCATATTCAGCTATCCATAAAGAATAATCGGAAAGCTCACCCATATCGTATCTGAATAAAGCGGTATTCACGGTTGCATAGTACATAGGGTCATATCCTGCCGATTTTATCCTGTCGCAGAAAGCTTTGCAGCATAGTATCTGAGCTTCAGCGGTCATATTATCGGTACGGGCCGGATCCTCATCGGTTGGAAATTCCCAGTCAAAAACTACAGGAAGCGAGATATCCGCACCGCTTTCATTCAGCAGACTCAGCAGAAAATCGGCTTCCTCCAAGGCTTCTTCTTCATTCAGAGCCTGGGAATAAAAATACACTCCTGTATCAATACCTGCTGCTTTTGCACCCTCAATATTTCTGCGGAAATACTTGTCCTCATTAAGACTTCCGGTTTCATAACCACGATATCCTGCACGGATGATCGCAAATTCAACGCCATCGGCAGCTGCAGCATTCCAATCAATTTTGCCCTGATAAGATGATACGTCTATACCAAAACGGCTGCGTTTTTCACCGTTTTCATTATAAAGCACCTTGCGTTTTTTGTCATTTATCTCAAGGAGCTCCATATTATAATCATTGAGTGTGGCACCTTCGATAACAGGATATTCTATCTGATCTATACCATTATCAAAAATCACAGTATAGTTTTTTTCTTCCATTTCCGTTTCGATCGTTACAAAAGCGTTAACAGCTTCAGCCTTTTCCGCCTCCGCAAGCTTTTGGGAAAGCTCCTCTGTCAGCTTGGTAAGCATTTCATTTGAATGAGAAGCATTCATGAAATCATTGAGGAAAATCAGCATAAAAACCAGCAGCACCACACATAAAGCTGCAAGAATTATACAAGGCAGTACAAGTACATTTTTCTTCATTTGTTACCCTCTTTCGCTTTGGTTATAAGTCAGTATATCATTCCTCGCAGCATATGTCAACATAAAAACAGAACCGTTTACAGCATTATCTCTGCCATAAACGGTTCAGTAATTCACTGATCAATCATTACAATGCGATCAAAAAACAGCCTTAGCGAGGAGAATAGCCTTGCCTGCGTTACCCTGCATCTTTACAGAGCCGTCAGCAATTACTTCAGAAATTTCCTTCTTGCCATTGATAACAGCAGCAAGTGCATCCGCATCAGCATTGATCTCTATATCAGCACCCTTATAATCAAAAGGCTCAACAACAGCTACTCCATTTGCAACGAGAATATAGAAAATACCCTCTGCAGAACCATCGATCTTTACCTGAGCAGCAACACTTACATCAACAGGAGCTGTAGCCTTTGCAACCTTTGCCTTAAGGCCATCAACAACATCCCAATATGTAACAGCAGCCTTCTTTGCTGTTTTCTTAGCGGCAGGCTTTTTAGCAGCAGGCTTATTCTCAGAAGCTGCCTTCTTTTCAGCTATTTTCTTTTCTGCAGGCTTTTCTGTTTTTACTTCTACAGCAGGTGCTGCTTCCTTAACTTCTGCAGCAAGTACATTGGTCTTCTTTACATTTGCCATTGTAGTATCCTCCTAAAGTATTATTTACACCATTTTTGAACCAATCACTAACATCAGACCTTGATCCTGATGCCTTATTTATAATCACTAAATTTATTATAATGATTTTGTTTACATATGTCAATAGATTTTAGAAAAAACGGCATATGATACAAAATATACTTATTGACACATTATTTCATTAACATTTTGTACTAAAATCCGTGAAATTAATACAATTTCCCTTTTGTTCTATGGATAAGGACAGCGGATAGAATACGTCCCTCATACCGAAGAACAGCAGCAAAATCCCGCCCCTGAATATATTATATTCGGGACGGGAGAATGTATTTCATGTTTTATTTCTTTAACTTGCTTTCCTCAGCGTCTATCATGCTCATCAGCTCGCTGAGAGTTGCACGGCTGCTCTGCTTTTTGGGAGGAGCGATCTTATCGTTGGGCACAACTGCCTGGGATGGAATTGTTCCTGAAAGCTTCTTATCAGCAGCGGAAGAATTCTTGACCGATTTGGGTTCACTGACAGGAACAGCAGGAGCAGCAGCCTTAACTTCTGCACCTGAAGCGGTTTCATTAAGCTTCTCGGGAAGAACATTGCTGAGATAATCAGCATATTCGCTTCCTCTTGATCTCTTAGCCTGAACTGCACTTTCATCAAAGAGAGGACCCTGCGAGGACTTAGGAGCATATGTATCAAAAAAATCTTGTGTTCTGGGCATTTTTTCCGGCTTTACGATAACCGGCTGTTTCTGAACGGACTGTGCATTTTTAGGCTTTTCATTTCTGCTTACCACAACATTATCATAGGAGAACAGAGGAGAACTGTTTTCAGAAGTTACAAGTCCTGCCTTTCCGTTTTTATCAACTGTCAGTACTGCCGGTTTTACCTCAGGAAGCTTTTCCTCTATCTTGGGCTCGATAAAAGTTATCTGAGAATTATCCTCATAATCTGGGATCATGATCTCTTCAAGATCATCAAGAGAAGCTGCTTCCTCTTCTGCACGCTTGGCATTGACTATTCTTATTACCTGGAAAACAATGATCATAAAGCTTGGAATAATAATTACAAGCATGATGCCAAGAGTAGATGTTGCAAAATCGAGTATTTTTCCGAAGAAGTCGCTTGTCCAGAGTGCCTTTGCTATGATCTTGTCCTCAGCAAGCTTAAAGGATTCCGCTTCGGGGGCAGTATCGAATTTAACAACATATGATACTGCACCATTTTCGGACATCACGTTCTGAACACGGGAAACAACAATATCATCTCCGATCTTGCACAATACAGCACTTCCGACTTTGATATTCTCTTTTTCCGATTCCTTGCAGATAACGGCACTTCCCTCATGTATCTTAGGCTCCATATTAACTGCATTGGTCTGATAAATGGTATAGCCGAACATATCAGCAGGCTTTCCGCTGGTTCTGAATGTGAAATACAGCATTAGCATGCATGCTATTACTATTATTACAAGAGTTATTACTATTCCTTCCAGGACATTTATTCCATTTTTCTTTCTTCTTTTTGCCATAATTAACCTCCGTATTCACAAAACATAATTATATAATAAATTGTACTTAATTATTCAACATTTATGGCTATTATCAACCATAAAAAAAGACTATAATACATTATACCACATCTCATCCGAAATTTCAAATAATTTTTTTATTTTCTCTTGACTTTTTTTTTGATACAGTATATAATATGAAATGTCGGTTAGGAAGATAATTCTGCTTGTGTAGCACAGTTGGTAGTGCAGCTCATTCGTAATGAGCAGGTCGCAGGTTCGAGTCCCGTCACAAGCTCCATGAGAAACAGCCATTGAATCGTTTGACGTAACGGTTTGATGGCTGTTTATTATGTGATGAAGCACAATAATTTGAAAGGAATTTGTTTATATGAAGTTTCTAACTTACTTATATGATAATTCGGAGGAAATTGGTGTACTCTCTGCTGACGAAAACCGGGTCATTCCCCTTTCCATGCTGGGAATATCATTTTCAGGAATGGAACAGCTAGCATCTGAGATAACAGATGAACAGCTGGCTGAGCTAAAAGACAAAGCAGCATCCTGCAGTAAGGGAATGGATCTTTCCGATGTCAAGATACTTGCTCCTGTTCCCCGTCCATCAAGAGATATTATTTGTCTCGGTGTTAATTTTTCCGAACATGCAAAGGAAAGCGTGGGTGTAATGGGGGCAGAATACGGCGGAGAACGCAAATACCCTATTTACTTCGCTAAGCATGTTAACGAAGCTGTTCCGGACGGTGACTGCATCAACGGTCATTTTGATCTCGTTACAGACCTTGACTATGAGGTTGAAATGGCATTTATCGTCCGTAAGGATGCAAAAAAAGTAAAGGCTGAGGACGCAGGAGATTATGTTTTCGGCTATACCATAATGAATGATGTAAGTGCCCGCTGCATTCAGATGCGTCATAAGCAGTGGTTCAGAGGCAAGAGCATGGATGGTTTTGCTCCCATGGGTCCCTACCTTGTTACAGCAGATGAATTTGATTTTCCCCCAAGAGTAACACTTACATGCAAGGTAAACGGTGAACTTCGCCAGAATTGCAATACCGAATTATTCATTCACAATATCCCTTATGTCATCGAAGATCTTTCAAGCACTATGCTCATCAAGGCAGGAACGATCATTTCAATGGGTACTCCCGCAGGAGTGGGAATGGGCTTCAAGCCTCCCAGATACCTCAAGCACGGAGATGTTATCGAGTGCACGGTTGAGGGCATAGGAACACTCACTAATACAGTTGATTGATTATGATCTCTCTCGGTTATTCCGAGGGAGATTTTTTGTATGTATAAATATAAACCTGTGATACTGTTCAATACAAAAACTGAGCGTGAAAAACAAAATTTGTCAGACAAGCATTATTTTCTCTCATATTTCATATGTATTATAAGGCATTAGTTACCGAATCTACGAAAGGAGGTACCTTTCATGGCATTTTCCGACCTGGAAATACTTGCACGGATAATACAGTGCGAAGCAGGCGGTGAAGGTGATAACGGGATGAGAGGCGTTGCCAGCGTTGTAATGAACAGAGTCAATATCACTTACGGCGAGTATGGCAGATTAGAACATACGATCAGAGCAATAGTATATCAGCCCGGACAGTTTGACTGTGTAAGGGAAACCATACGAGGGCAGACGAACCTGCAGAATATTTACAATATGCGTCCTGAACAGATACATTACGATATAGCAAACTGGGCAATCGCCGGAAACCGTCTCACGAATCTCGGTTTTGCTCTATGGTACTTCAATCCATTCAAGCCCACCTGCCAGCAGTATTTTCCTTCAAATGTAGGTGAATTCGTCATACGCATCGGTCAGCACTGCTTTTATAACCCAACCGCAGCCTATGCGGATACGTAGAAAAAACTGAACTAATCAGATCTATTCATTTTTTAATAACGAAAGGAATCTCTGTATGAATATGTATGATAATTGCAGATACCCCGCCCAGAATCAGTGCTGTCCTCCAATGCAGGGACAGAATATCAAGTCACCCGAACCATTTGCACCGACCTTTTCCACCCCTCCCCAGCAAAGCTTTGATACGGAAGAGATGGCAGGTTCGATTCAGAAAATATTAGCGGAAAACATTGGTGAATACGTGCTTATCGAATTTCTTATCGGCACAGAGATGATTATGCGTAAGCAGGGAATCCTGACACATGTAGGCACAAGTTATGTCACACTTTATGATGATATAGCCAATGACTTTATCCTCTGCGATATCTTCTCTGTTAAATTTGTGTATTTCTATTATCCCGGTCAGCGTCCTTCAAGGAATTTCAATGTTCTGCCCACTAACAATTCTCAGATGAGGTAATAATATATACGGGATTTTCAGCGGAGAGCATGGTATGCTCTCCGATTTTTTTTGTGCGTGTTACTGCTATCTGCACCACATCTGTGTTATTTCCCGACTGCTCAAGAAGCTTTACGGCAGATGATAAGGTTTCAAGAGATACAGCGGTAATGACTGTTTTAACTTCGGGATTTAGTTCGTAAGCTCTATGCAGAATTTTTTCCAATTCACCGCAGGAACCTCCGATAAATAAACGATCGGGTTTTGGAAGCTCAGGTATGATTTCACCTGCCATTCCACAGTAAACAGTAATATTATCGCAGTAAAACCTGTGTGCATTAGCTTTGGTAAGTCTGCATGCTTCCTCATTCCTGTCTACCGAATACACCCGTCCGCTGCTGCATTGGAGAGCCATTTCTACAGACACCGAGCCTGTTCCGCATCCAATATCCCAACAGATATCATCCGGACGGATATCGAGCTTTGATATTATAGCCCCACGTATCTCGGATTTTGTCATCGGTACAGATCCACGCTGAAAAAATCCATCATCAATACCGAACCTTACATTTCGCTGATATTTAGGATTAACAGTCATCAAGACTGCAAGACGGTCAGTGTCAATTTCTGTGAAATCCGATGCTTTTCCCGATTGGATCCGCTCATTTTCATTGGCTAAGCATTCTCCGATGTGAACGGTTATTTCTCCCAAGCCGTATTCGCATAAACGTCTGCATATATCTGATGCGGTGACCTTTCCCCCAAGGAGAAAAAACGTCTTTTCATTGGACGCTGCATTCCTTACAATATTATCCTCCGCACCGTGAAGGGAAATGAACCGCATGTTCTGCCATGATATACCAAGTTTCGATGCAAAGTACACGGGAGATGATATTCCGCATATCACCTCAGTTTTATACTCACTCAGCATCGGAAGCAGTCCTGCAGCACCGCTGTAAAAACCGCAGTCACCGGACATAAGCACGGCAGCAATTTCAAATTTCTCCGACTCCAGCAGCTTTGCGATCTCTGTGCTGTGATACGTATTGTATACCGTCTTTCCCGAATCGGCAAACATATCCGTCATACGCTTTGCACCTACGAGAATGTCTGCAGAACAGATGGCTTCACGGGCTTCGGCTGTAAGTGTGTTCATACCATCCATTCCAACACCTACTATATAGACCATTTTCATACGGAACACTCCCCGATCATTTTCTTAGCTTCTTCAAGCGTTATGCCGCTTTCCATAGGTCTCCTGATAATGAGCAGCTTTGCTCCTATACTGCGGGCAGCTTCATATTTTTCGGGGAATCCCCCAGCAGCACCGCTGTCCTTTGTTACTACATATTCCGAATCATATCGGCTGAAGTGTCTGACATTCTCCTCAACGGAAAACGGTCCCTGTGCAGCTATTATCCTGTCACGCCTGAAACCCATTTCTAAACATGAGCTTATGTATTTTTCCGTGGGTAATATTCTGACTGCACATCTGTCGGCAAAATCCGATATCCTGCAGAAAACCGACAGTTCCTTGCTTCCTGTAGTAATAAATATACTGCCCTTTGTTCGGTCAAGGTGTTCTGCAGCCTCCGCAGCTGACTCAAAGTAAATACCCGCACCATTGCTTTCTCCGCCGCATCTGATAATACGCATACTTCGGATTTTATTATCGGAGCACGCATTGCGTATGTTTTCCGAGGCTTCCACGGCATATGGATGGGTCGCATCAATTACTGCGGATATGGAATTGTTACGGATAAATCTGCTGATCCCGTCCCTGTCCATTCTTCCGGTCAGGCTTCTTATATGAGGAGAATCGGGAAGCAGTGATGAACCGTATTCCGTTGCTGCACTTACGTATACATCTCTGCCTGTCTCAGCACAATATTCTGCAAGGAGACGCCCCTCTGTTGTACCGCCGAAAATCAGCACATCAAACATTTCTGTATCCTCTTGGAGTTACCATCTTCCCGTTTATAGCTTTAGTTTCGCTGTTTCCGATATATATGGTGGTAAACATATCGGCTTCCCAATTGCAAAGCTCACTAAGTGTCATGATCTCAGCACTTTCTCCCTTTCTGCCTATATTTCTGACAATTCCGCATACTGTATCGGATGATTTGTGCTTAAGCATTATTTCACATGCCTTTTTAAGGTAGTCTGAACGTTTTTTCGATGATGGATTATACAGCACTACAAAAAAATCTGCAGCTGCAGAGTATTCAAGACGCTTTTCGATTTTCTCCCATGGAGTGAGCAGATCGGATAGGCTTATCACAGCGAAATCATGTGTTAAGGGCGAGCCAAGGACTGCTCCACCGCTGAATGCAGCGGTTACTCCGGCAACAGTTTCAAGCTGAGCATCGGGATAATCAGCTGCAAGCTCATATGCAAGGCCTGCCATTCCGTATAATTCACTGTCTCCGCTGCAAACAAGTGCGGTATCCCGTGTCAGGGACTGCTCAATTGCATATTGAACACGTTCTTTCTCCTTACGCATGGTAGTTGAGTAATACTCCTTATTGGGATAAAACTCACGGACAATATCTGCATAAACCGTATACCCAACTATCAGTTCACAGCTGCTCAGAATCTTTTCAGCCTGAATAGTCATACCGTCACGACAGCCTGCACCTATACCCACAATGTAAAGCTTCATAGAATCTTCCTTTCAAAATCAAGTGCTTTATTGATTTCCGCAGCGGCACAGGTCACACCATCCCCTGCATTTTTTTTCATAATTATCTTTCCTCCGCAGGCAGCTGCACTTCTCTCGCACACATTATCCGCACCTACCGTATTTCTTACAAATTCAGAGGATGTAAACTCTCCTTCAACCTTCATAATCTCTTCCGATGTGAAAACTCTTAATGGAATGTCATACTTTTTACAGAATGAGATTATTGCAGGTTCATCAGACTTAATATCTATGGTAGCTGCGGCACAAAGACGTTCAGGTTCAATTCCTGCGAAGCACAGAGCATTGATTATTCTGCTTTCAAGAACCGATTCGGAAACGCCCTTCCTGCATCCGATACCGATAATAATATTCCGTGGGATTAGATTCAGCGTGTGCATAAAAGGATTTCGGCTGCTGTTCCCGGAAATGCAGATACCATATGCACACTCACAGTCCGGTGCAATCTCCTCGGGAATATTTATCAATGGAAGTTCGCTTTCGACACCTATCCTCTCACCACGCAAAACAGCTGAGGAGATGACCTTAGCCATATTGATATCCTTAATAATCAGATCATTTGCTTTTGCAAAGCTGTCGGGCGAAAACCTTCTTCCGATATCTGTTGCAGTAGTGATAACGGGCGTCGCTCCGATATATTCTGCGATTTTTTCCGCAGCTGCATTTGCCCCGCCTATATGCCCCGATAAAAGCGGTACTGCGAATTTACCCTGCTCATCAACTGCCACGACTGCAGGGTCTGTCAGTTTTGAACTGACATGAGGAGCGATCATACGGACTGCTATGCCGACTGCACAAACAAAAACAATAATTTCATAGCTTCCGAAAAGCTCCGATGTCAGAGAACGAATGTCGGAATAACGTTCGGCATCTTGGCAGCTTGTGAAGGAGAACCGCTTTACAGTGTTATTCTGTCCGAATCCGTTACTTATCCTGCCGCCTGTTTCGGCACCTTTGTCAGTTAACGAGATAATTGCAATTTTCATTTGCTATCGGCCTTTCGGAATTCCGTTTCAAAGCTATGATCATAGAGTTTTGAAAGAGAATAATCATTTCCCAGGAAATTTCCTACAGTGATAAGTGCAGTTTTGCGGATATTGTTCTGTTCAGCAGTTTCATGCAGTGAACCTACAGTGCATCTGCATACCTTTTCATCCTCCCAGCTTGCCTTATATACAATAGCTGCAGGAGTTTCGGATGAATACCCGCCTTTGATAAGCTCTGCAGACAATTCATTGAGAAATCCTGTGCTTAAAAATATAACCATAGTTGAATTGTGGGCTGCAAGCTTTGAGATGGATTCACTTTCGGGAACAGGCGTTCTGCCTGCCATTCTTGTAATAATAACTGTCTGGGAAACGTCGGGAAGTGTGTATTCTGCCTTAAGTGCAGCTGCCGCTCCGCAGAATGAGCTTACTCCGGGGCATATTTCATATGGGATGCCAAGAGCTTCAAGTCTGTCCATCTGCTCACGGATCGCTCCGTATATAGAGGGATCTCCTGTATGAAGTCTCACTGTCATTTTATGCTGTTCTTCCGCTTCTTTGATAACTCCTATGACCTGTTCCAAGTCCATATAGGCACTGTTATGTATCTCACAGCCATCCTTAGCATAATCAAGCAGCTGCGGATTAACAAGGGAACCTGCATAAATTATTACATCAGCCTGACTGATAAGCTTCTGTCCGCGAACCGTTATCAGATCAGGTGCTCCGCAGCCTGCTCCAACAAAATTAACCATTATACTCCTCCGATATACGACAGATCATCTGCTCGGCCGCTTCGGTCATACCCAGAATACCGTATTTGCCGGAAAACATGACGGCTCCTATGGGAATTTCATTTTTTACCTTTGCGTTCAGATAATACTGAGTTTTTTTCATAAGCTCAGCCATCACAGGCTGTATCATGTTTTTTTCTTCAAGTATGGCAAGTGCTTCGTCAACGGTAACACATCCGGGCAGTCTTTTCAGAAGCACAGCATCAACGCCTGCAAGCACTCCGCATGTTACAAGCACATCCATACGTCCGTCTGCTTCCGATGAATGGGTATTCATTATCCCCGCTCCAAGCTTCACAAGCTTGCCTATGTGACCGATAATAAGTATTCCGCTCATATTCATTTCAAGTGCCGAATCAATTGCCTCACCGATGAAATTACTGCATTTGACGCTGTTTTCAAGCATAAAGGGAAACTCCTTACTTAAGAAGCTTTCACTGTAATTCCCAATAGTCAGGAGGAGTGAACTCTTATTCTCCGCTTTTCTCATGCGTATCTCTGTGCGAATGGTATCTATCAGAGCACGGGTGCTCATAGGCTCAACTATTCCGCTTGTACCGATTATAGAAATACCGCCCACTATTCCCATTCTCGGATTGTAGGTCTTTTCAGCTATCCCGACGCCATCGGGAACGCTTACAGTTATTTTGATTCCTCCGTGATAGTCACACTCCTCGCAGGCTTCCTCTGCTGCGGCAGTTATCATCCTGCGGGGAACGGAATTAATTGCTGCCGCACCAACCGGCTGGTCAAGACCCGAGCGGGTCACACGTCCTATTCCCTCTCCGCCGTCTATCGCGATTCCCTCAGGGATGCATTCCGCCTTTGCATATACAAGAATGCCGTTGGTAATGTCGGGATCGTCGCCGCTGTCCTTTTTTATGGCACAGGATGCATATTCACCGTCAATAACAGGGTCGATCACATCAAGAGTCAGCAATATCCCCTTAGGTGTCATAAGCTCTACTGTTTTCTCAGCATAACCCGAAAGCAGCATTTTAACCGCTGCCTTAGCTGCCGCTGCTGCACAGGAACCTGTAGTATACCCGCACCTCAGGCGGGTCTTGCCATGGTATACATATTCTTCAAGCATCGGATACTCCTTATTTTACGATGATCGTTGTGAAATACCCGCTTTCCTCCGGTATCTCATTGTATATCCTCTGATTTTCAAGTCCGCAGTTTTCTACAGCGTATATCTGCCTGTCACCAATATCCTTTTTCAGCTGACGTATATTCCTTCCAGATTTCATTATGACTTTAACAGAAGCAAGCTCGCAAATCTCGCTGAAATTGCTGCATCCATATGGCAGTATGGCAAGTGATTCGCTTCCTATGACTATAGGCTGCTTAATTTCCGCAGCAGCCGCACAAAAGCTTGGCACTCCGGCACATATCTCCGTTTCAAAGCCCATATCGGTTATGTGATCTGCAAGATAATAGAATGTTGAATATATGGAGATATCACCGATAGTGATAAAAGCAACATCCTCTCCTCTTTTCAGATAGTCTGCCATTGTATCTGCTGATTTTCTATGGCTTTCACGCAGCTTTTCCTTGTCCGAAGTCATGAGAAAATCCAGATACAGTATTTCCTTATCATCAAAGCAGCAGTTCTTTTCCGCTATGCTCAGTGCAAGTGTCTTATCACCTGCAGTTCTCGGAACTGCAACGACCCTGCAATTGTTAAGTATATGTACTGCCTTCAGTGTCATGAGACTCGGGTCGCCCGGTCCGACGCTTACTCCGTATAGTTTTCCTGACATTGTATTTCTCCGTTATCTTTTATATAATCTGTAAAGCAGCGAATTGCATATTGCAGCTGCTACAGTGCTTCCGCCTTTCCGTCCCATTGCCACAATGGAGGGTACTCCCGATTTTATTATCATTTCCTTTGATGCTGCAACATTAACAAATCCCACCGGTACACCGATAATAAGCTTTGGCTGAATCCTGCCCTCTTTAACAAGCTCACTCAGCCGTATAAGTGCGGTTGGTGCATTTCCTATAGCAAATATCATCTTCCTATCGGTATATAGCTCCGCTGCCTTATCCATTGAAACGCTTGCACGGGTCACTCCCTCGTTTTTAGCACGAATTGCAACATCCTCATCAGACATAAAGCAGTGCAGCTCACATCCAAGATGCTTCAACGCAGGCTTGCTTATTCCCGATTCAGCCATTCTGGTATCGGTCACGATAACTGCACCTTCTGACAATGCTTCAAGCCCGGATTCAACTGCATTTTTTGTAAATCTGAGATTATACAGATAATCGAAATCTGCTGTTGTATGTATCACACGCTTTACGGTATCAAGTTCGGATTCGCTGAGCCCGGGCATATCCATTTGGGAAAGCTCTTCTGAGATGATCTCCATGCTTCTGCGTTCAATATCAGCAGGACGTATATTTTCTATTTTCATATTCTCACCCGGAATCAAAAAATATCACCCAATATTACGGGCTGATGCGACATATATATGCCGACGTCATCTCCCGCAGAAAATCGGTCAATTATATCAATTATATAGTATTATACCACATAGGGACTGTAATGTCAAACGAAAAGAATAAAACAAAACACTGCTGCAGTCCATTTCTGTGACCGCAGCAGCAAATTAACATATTCTGTTTTATGTAGCCTGAGCTGTGCAAAGCTTGTAATAAAGACCCTTCTTAGCCATAAGTTCTTCATGCGTTCCGGATTCTGCAATACCCTTATCGGATATATACATTATCTTGTCGCAGCTGCGGATCGTGGAAAGACGATGTGCGATAATAAATGATGTTCTTCCCTTAAGCAGATGATTGATTCCCTGCTGGATGTATCTTTCAGTTTTTGCGTCAATAGAAGAGGTCGCTTCATCAAGTACCAGTATCTTGGGGTCGGCAAGTATGGTTCGTGCAAATGCGATCATTTGTTTCTGTCCCTGAGAAAGGGATGAACCTCGTTCCTTAACAACTGTATCATAGCCGTTTTCAAGTTCACGGATAAATTCATCCGCACCTACTATTTTACAAGCCGTTTCTATCTCAGCGTCAGTAGCATCAAGTCTGCCGTATCTAATGTTGTCACGAATAGTACCGCTGAATATGAAGCTGTCCTGAAGCATGATTCCCATCTGAGAACGAAGTGATTTAAGAGTAACCGTAGATATATCCACTCCGTCGATCAATACTCTACCCTTGTTGATATTATAGAAGCGTGAGATAAGGTTTACTATAGTAGATTTACCTGCACCTGTAGGTCCGACAAGAGCGATGCTCTGTCCTGCCTTTACATCAAAGGAGAGATTCTCCAGAACATTGATACCGTCCTCATATGAAAACGTTACGTCATCAAACTTGATATTTCCGCTTATTTCAGGCATTTCGGAAGCGCTTTCAGCGTCATCGATTGTAACGGGCTCATCCATAGTCTCAAATATTCTTTCAAGGTAAGCGGCAGTGTTGATAAACGTGTTATAGAGGTTCGACAGATTCATGATTGGCTGCCAGAACCTGCCTGAATATCCGCCCATTGCAACGATAGTACCTACAGTGATCCCTCCTGCCGGTCCGATAACCAGCAGACCTACTATATATATAGCAGCACTGACCCAGATGGAAATATTATCCGCTACAGGCCAGACAAGGTTGGAGCAGCGTACAGCCTTCATCCAGCATTTGCGGTAAGCCTGAGATAATCTGTCAAATATCTCACAGTTCTCATCCTCACGGGTAAAGCTCTGTGTTATGCTGACACCTACAAGTCCCTCGTGAAGGTAAGCGTTGAGATTTGATGATTTATTGGAAACCTGCTGCCATGCTTTTCTCTGCATCTTTTTTATAGCAAACATAAAGAACACGAAGATAGGCAGACCTCCGATAACTACCAGAGCAAGCCTCCAGTTAATGATAAGCATGAATACTGCGATGAACACAATATTCAGCATCTCAAGCACAAGAGTGATAAGACCGTTTGTAAGCAGATCGGAAACACTGTTTACATAATTGATCACTCTTGCAAGGATCTTTCCGTGAGGACGGGAATCGTAATACTCAAAGGGAAGCTTCTGGAGATGTGCAAACAGATCACGTCTGATATCACATATCATATCCTGTCCTGCTTTGGTCATTATTCTTGAACGTATGGCGGAGAATACTACGCTTACAATTATCGTTAGCAGCAGCAGACAGGAAAGAATGATAACTTCCCCGATGTTTTTGTTGGGAATAGAATTGTCCAGTGCATACTGGGTTATCATAGGTGCAAGCAGTGAAATAACAGCAGCAAATACACTCAGTACCATAGCAACTGCTACCTGCTTCTTATATTTGGAAACATAAATAAGGGCTCGTTTGAAATGACGTATGTCAAATGGGCTTTCAAGCTCTTCATCTATGTCGTATTTGTTTCTTGCCATTGCCCTCGCCTCCTTATTTCTGAAGATCGTAAACTTCTTTGTAATAGCCCTCACGGGAGATTAGCTCCTCATGAGTTCCAATATCCTGTATCTCGCCATCTTTTAGAATGATTATCTTATCAGCGTCCTTTGTGGAGGATATACGCTGTGCGATAATGATCTTGGTACATGGAAAATCAAGGTTTTTCAGACTGTTCTGAATATACTTTTCTGTTTCCATGTCTACCGCGGATGTTGTGTCATCGAGAATAAGGATGGACGGACGGACAGCCAGTGCTCTTGCCAGTGAGATCCTCTGCTTCTGACCGCCGGAAAGACCCACACCTCGTTCACCGATAATGGTATCATAGCCATCTGAGGTCTTTCTGATAAAACCGTCTGCAGCTGCTAGAGAAGCGTATTTTCTTACCTCGTCATCAGACATGCTGCTTCTGCCGAATGCAATGTTTCCGTCAATAGTATCCGAGAATAACAGCACATCCTGAGCAGCAACGCCGATATTTCCTCTGAGCTGATTAAGCTTCAGCATTCTCACATCGCATCCGTCAACCATGACCATGCCTGAAGTAGCGTCGTACATTCTGGAAATAAGATTGATAAGTGTGGTTTTACCTGAGCCTGTAGCGCCCATGATAGCAACAGTCTCACTAGGTTCAATGCGGAAGCTGATATTCCTGAGGACCTCTGCTCCGCTGCTGTAACGGAAGGAAACATCCTTGAATTCAACGCTTCCCTTGAATCTTTCAGGCATATCTGCCGCATCTGCCCTGTCAACGATCATAGGACGGGAATAGTAAACCTCAATGATCTTATTTGCGGATGCCATAAAACGCTGAAGATCATTTACGATGCTTCCCAGCATTCTCATAGGGTTGCTCATTGTCCAAATCAGTCCGGAGAATGCTGTATACTCACCTACAGATATCCTTCCGTTGATAACAAATATACCGCCTGCCAGCAGCTGTACCACCATAAGAGCCTGAGCTGTGATCTCGATATATGGGTAATATTTAAGCCACATGAGGGAAGCTTCCTTGTTAGCAGCTGAATAGTCTGTATTCTGCTTCTCAAACTTATTGATCTCGTAATCCTCACGTGCAAATGCTTTGATAACTCTGTTGCCTGAGATGTTTTCCTCTGCACCTGTGTTCATCTCCGATAATCTGTCACGGAGCTGAACATACGTAGGTCCAACCACCTTTCTGAGAGAAAGGGTTATGGCAAATATGACGGGAGTAAGTGCTATCATGCAAAGAGCCATGAGCCAGTCTATTGAGAAAAAGAATACACATGATGCTGCATAGAGCACTATGCATTCAACCACCGATTTGATTATCCATGCAATAGAATGACGCACCATATCAAGGTCACCGCTGAGTCTTGTCATAAGGTCACCTGTTCTGTTTTTGTCAAAGAAATCTGCATCCTGGATCTGGACATTTCTGAAAAGATAGTTTCTTACTCTGTAAATAAGTCCCTGAGAAGTCTTTTCATACATGATGTTTGCATTGTACTGTATAGTGGTTCTCAGCAGTGTGAACAGTATCATCATCGCAAGCAGAAAAATTAGCCTGTCCTGATTGGATGCAAGATTTGCTGCAGCCTGTTCTCCGTAGATGAATTCATCTACTATCTGAGAAACGAAGTGCGGAGAGATTATGTACATTGACTGACTTATGAGCGTCATGCATAACGCACAAATATACAATGCCCGGTAGCCCTTCATGTTTTCCCACAGCCACTTGATCTGGAACATAAATATTCCCCCTTTTAAATTCTGTCATTAATTCTTCAGTGTGGAGCCTGCATGATCTGCAGTTTTATACTAATTCCAAACCAACCTATAGACAAATCCTCGGATAGAATAATCCAATTCTGCGTCAGACTCCCTTGACTTGGATTATTCTATCTTTCGGCTTTGTTTATAGAACGATTAGGAATTAGTTTTATTCTTTCCGGTTCTTGATATTCTTACATATATATTCGTTTATTTCAACGACTTTATCATGAATTAAATGTAAACAAAAAAAATAAGGGCAACTTAAACGTTTATAAGTTTACCCTTATTTTAGGAAGCAAAAATTATATATATTTTTTTTAGAAATCGGATATATCAGGCACCGAGAAGATGCTCTGCAAGGATCTTTATTCCGAGAAGCATAAGTATAATTCCTCCTGCAAGCTCCGCCTTGGATTTGTATTTAGTTCCGAATACAGAACCGATCTTAACACCCGCACCCGAAATGAGGAATGTGCATACACCGATAAAAAGCACTGCCGAAACTATGTTAACCTTGAGGAATGCAAAAGAAACACCAACAGCAAGAGCGTCAATGCTTGTAGCTATAGCAAGAAGGAACATATTCTTTACAGCAAAAGATGAATCAGTTTCTTCATCCTCATCATCCTTGGAAAGAGCCTCTTTTATCATATTGAAGCCGATAAAACCAAGGAGGACAAAAACTATCCAGTGGTCAAAGCTGGATATCTTGTCAGCAAAGTTTACTCCCAGAAGATATCCGACAGCAGGCATTAGCCCCTGAAAAAAACCGAACCAGGCACCGCATATCAGGCTGTAACGGAATTTATATTCCTTTGCTGCAAGCCCCTTACAGACCGACACAGCAAAAGCGTCCATGGAAAGACTGACTGCCAGAAGAAAAAGCTCCAATAAACTCATAATACATTGTCCTTTCCCGGGAATTTGTCCCACTGTGTTTTAAGGGATCACTGAATAGATCTGACATTGCAAGATGCGTGCCAAGCTTTTAGGCGTGATTTATTCATTGGTTCCTTAATACTTGATATATTATATCCTGAAGGCAATAAAAAAAGACGCACATACAGACCAAACGCTAAAGCATCCGCCATTACGTTATCTGTACATGAGTCTCATTTATTAAGGCAAACCGGACAGAAAACTGTCGGTATGTCGATTTGCCGCAAATATCATATATACTAAACAAATTACTATATATAATAGTATGCTAACTACTCCCTCAAGGATATTAACTTGTACTAAATAAGCTTTATCATAGTATACTACAAATATTTGTAATTGTCAAGAGCAGATCAGGATTTTTATGTACATTTGTATATATTATTCAAAAGAGACTGTTATTATATGAAAAATCACAAAAATCATTGCTTTTGAATTAAATATATGTTATAATGAAAAAAACAAATAAATGTCGTTTTTTCGACTGATTCAGCGTATGACTGCATTACGCTTATTATAATAATCACACGAAATCAGGGATCTATTTTGAAAAAAAGAGATAAGTATAAAAACTTTATTATGGGTCTGATAAGCATTGTTCTTATTGGATTCTTTTTAGCCGCATATATGTTCGTCTGGACACGATACTATAACTTTAACCTCAACGATGAGCGTATTACTGCCGCTTATTTCGGTTGGAAGGGAAATTTGCTTATAGGCGGAGTCTATCTGGTTTTCATTATGATATTCTCCCGTATATACAATGGTCTGAAAATAGGGTATCTTCGGGTATCGGATATTATCTACTCCCAGACGCTCTCCATGCTGTTTATCAATGCAATAACCTATGTTCAGATATGCCTCATAATGCGTGTAATTGTAACTCCCCTTCCAATTATTCTGTTGACTGTTGCAGATGTTGTTTTTGTAGTTTTCTGGGCATTATGCGGAAACCGAATTTATTCCAAGCTGTACGCACCTAAAAAAATGGTTATCATATACGGAAGCCGTCAGGCTGTATCTCTTGTTGAAAAAATGTCAATGAGAGTAGATCGTTTCATGATATGCCGTGCTGTAAGCTGCAATGAGGATATGTCGCTTATCGAAGAGCTTATTTCAAGCTATGATGCTGCAATTATATGTGATCTTCCAAGTGAACAGAAAAACGATGTGATCAAGCTTTGCTTCAAGTATTCCAAGCGTGCATACATAACTCCAAAGCTTTCCGATATCATTATCAGAGGAGCAGATCAGGTGCACTTATTTGATACTCCCCTGCTTGTTTGCAAAAACATCGGACTAAGTGCGGAGCAGCTTATTGTTAAACGTACATTTGATATATTCCTGTCTTTGCTGGGATTGATCCTTGCATCACCTATTATGCTTGTTACCGCTGTCTGCATTAAGCTTTACGACAAAGGTCCGGTGCTGTATTCACAGGAAAGACTGACAAGAGACGGCAAGATATTCAAGGTCTACAAATTCCGCAGCATGAGAACAGATGCGGAAAAGGACGGAGTTGCAAGACTTGCCAGCCAGAACGACGACAGAATTACTCCCATAGGAAAAATAATCCGCAAGGTTCGTATAGATGAGCTTCCTCAGCTGATAAACATTCTTAACGGCGATATGTCCATCGTTGGTCCCCGTCCCGAAAGACCTGAGCTTGCAGAGAAAAATGCGGAAACCATGCCCGAATTCAGCTACAGACTCAAGGTCAAGGCAGGACTTACGGGATATGCACAGGTCATGGGTAAATACAACACAACCCCTTATGATAAGCTTCGTCTTGATCTGATGTACATAGAGCAGTATTCATTTCTGCTTGATCTGAAGCTCATCATGATGACTGTCAAGATACTGTTTATTCCCGAGAGCACAGAAGGTGTCAAAGAGGAAAAAAACAAGCAGGACAATGCTTCCAACTCTTCCAACTCAGAGAATAAGGAAACAACTACTGTCTGACAGGCATGCTCTTTATTTCCGAGATAAGCTTATATGCAAGTCTGTTAAGACTGTCAAAATCTGCGGCAGCGATGTAATAGGATTCTATTCTGTCATGGACTGATTTTGCATTGCTTAGAGCGGAGGAAGCTTCCGCCGAAAGCTCGGCTATAGCCTTTCTGTCAAAACGGATACGATGTTTTATAGATGAAGTCTGTGAAAGAATATCGGAGCAGTAGAACCGTTTCAGAGTAATATTCTTTACATCTGCAGCTATATCAATGTTATTGATACAGTTAGATGTTATAAAACCAATACCCGCTTCGGGAACTATAATATGCTCACAGAACGGCTCCGAACATATCATACACTCGCTTATGATAACATCAAAGCCTTTTGTTACTGCAGTCTCTGCAAGAGTATGCATGAAATATGCGGCTGCTGTGATGCTGTTATCCGTTACCTGACACAGCTTGATATCCGATGGGATATAGGTTTTATAGCCGTCCATTGTAACTGCCGAAAGCTGTCTGTATGATATCTTGCCCCGGGAACGCTTACCTGTTTTGGGAAGCATACGAGCTGCTGTACGCTGAGCAAAGCCTGCAAGCTTTTCCTTGTCAATAGCTTCGCCAGCCGCGGAGATTATGTCCTCTGCAACGGATGATATTGCCGACAAGCAAAGTCTGCATCGTTTATGATGCTCACTGTAATCATCTGTCAGAGAGATTATTTCATCCTTGTGTGAGCGTATGACAGAGGCGTCAAGATTTGCTCCAAGATCAATGATGGACTGGACCGCTATCGGATATTTAGGGTCATAGCAATGAGGCGAAGTTCCGTCCATAATTAGATAACCAATATCGCTGAAATACACGGCATCATATGAATACGGGTCCGCTGAACAGCGGAATATTTCCTTAGGCTTGTCGGGAAATGCTTCGCTGATTTTTTTCATAAGTGTAGATTTTCCGCATCCTGCAGTTCCCTTAAGGATACATACCTTATTTTCAGTGCTTCCTGTAAGTTCGTCAGCGGTGGTGGATATAAATCCTTTTGGGGTAGATGTACCCAGGAAATATACTTTTTCAGACATATCATCAGCTCCTTATAAATATCTTGTTTTACCGATACTGCATAATATGCAGAAATAACCTTATTGTGATTAACATATCTGATACTTAATGCTGATCCCTTATGTGTACAGGCATCGAATCTGACACAGATGTATCCGATATGATTTTATCTGCAGCATAATTATCTGCACAGATTTCCCGCAGAAGTATGTTTGCAGATATTTCCATACAATATCGAAAGGATGTATTATTATGAACAGCTGCAAGGAAAAAATTGTAAGACTCCGAATGGAAAAGACAGCGAAGGCTCTCAGGGAAAACAATATGGATGCATACTGCGTTTACAGCCGTGAGGAACTGACGGAGCTTGTAAAAACACTTCTCCCAAAGGGATGCACTGCTGCAAGCGGCGGTTCCATGACACTTGAGGAATCTGGCATCATGAACATACTTCGGAGCGGTGATTATAACTTCATAGACCGCAAAAACTATTCTCCCGAAACAATGCGTGACTGCTATCGTGCGGCATTCAGTGCGGATGTGTATCTCATGAGCAGCAATGCTGTTACTGAAAACGGCGAGCTTTATAATGTTGACGGAAACAGCAATCGTGTTGCAGCATTAGTATACGGACCCGATTCGGTTATTGTTATCGCAGGCTCCAACAAGATCGTGCGTAATGTTGAGGAGGCAGCTGTCAGAGTGAAGAAAATATCTGCTCCCGCAAACTGCGAACGTCTGGCATGCCCTACATACTGCCGTGAAACAGGCGAATGCATCTCACTTTCTTCCAAAGACAATATCGGTTCTGGATGCAAAAGCACAGCAAGAATATGCTGTTCCTACGTTGTATCATCATATCAGCGTATAAAGGGCAGAGTTAAGGTAATACTTACTTCCGAAGAATTCGGATATTAATGCTGATTCTAAACCAACCTACAGACAAGGACGTCAGAGCGAATCAGTATAAGAAACCGCTGTCCCCAACTATTTTGGCAAGTATCTTCCCTTAATATGTACATACCGGTTAATTCACAAAAAATTGATGACTTTTGTCAATATAGATAATAGCGGTCGAGTGTTATATACGCATATGTGCAAGACGACGAAAAAACAATATAAAGTATGTGCAGAAAATGAATTGATTATTTTGTTTAGATAGTGTATAATGTAATCAATCTCAAAGGAGGCTGTAACCTACATACAGCTTTTACTATACCTTTGATAAAAACACTATCCTCTCTTAAAATCTTTCCATAAAAAGCAGTCATCATCCGATGGCTGTTTTTTATTGACAGAGATTTTGTTGGAAAATTATCCTATCTGAAATAACCCTGTATGGAACTGTCCCCCGGATATGTCAACGGATATTCAGAATAAATAAAGAAAGGTCATTATCATGGAAACCAAATATTATACCGTAATCAAGATCGACGGAGAATACGCAACTCTCCGTGATAAAAGCGACGGTTCAGAGCTATTTATTGCAATGGCACTGCTCCCCGAAGAAACTGACATAGGAGTCAGCCTTATATGGGAAAATCTGGAATATCGTGCTGAGGAGGGGTAACAGTGACAGATAAAAGAAAGCTTATACTAAAAAAGCTGATACGATTGTTTGTCATTCTTGCCTTAGTATGTGCAGCAGGTCTGGGTGCTGCCATCGGCGTCAGTGAATATGTGAAGGCGTTCTCATCAGACAGGATGATCACTCCGGAGGAAGCAGCGGACATTGCTGATGCTGACTGCATAATAGTTCTTGGATGCCGTGTAAATGATACCACACCCAGTCCTATGCTGAAAGACAGACTCAAAAGAGGAATAGAGCTTTACAACCTTGGAGCGGCTCCAAAGCTACTTATGTCAGGAGATCACGGAAAGAAGGATTATGATGAGGTAAATGCCATGAAACAGTATGCCATAGACTGCGGCGTTCCCTCCGAAGATATTTTCATGGACCATGCCGGATTTTCAACATATGAAACAATGTATCGTGCCAGAGATGTGTTTAAGGCAGAAAAGGTCATAATCATAACGCAGAGCTACCATCTGTACCGTTGTATTTATATTGCAGAAAAGCTTGGATTGGAAGCATATGGTGTGGAATCTGATCTCCAGACGTATATCAGACAGCCTGTTTATGATGCCAGAGAGATCCTTGCTCGTGATAAAGACTTTGTAAAAGTCATTTTCAAGCCTGAACCAACCTATCTCGGAGATGTGATTCCTATCAGCGGGAACGGTGATCTTACAAATGACAAAGAATTTACCTGATTTTTAACTAAAACTATTGAATTTTAAAATAATTTGTGTTATAATTATAAAATCATGGTAATATAAAAAGGAGTAATAATGATGAAAAAATGTATTTATTGCGGACATCTCAACGAGGACAGCGAAAAGAACTGTACGCTCTGCGGAAATGACCTGTCCGACAGCGTTTACATTTCTTCTGATGATCCGATAGTTTCAAGCTCTAATGAATTTGATTCGGGTCTTAATCACAACACTAAGAAAATTGCCATTCCCGAAATAAAGATTCCTAAAAAGGTTCTTATGGGAGCAGGAGCAGCTGCTGCGGTATTTATCCTGTTTGGAGTTATAGTTGCAAATGCAGGAAAGGCTAATGATAACGATGTGGGACCAGTTCATCCTGAACTGCAGACAACGGCTGCAACCGCAGAAGCAGTGACTCAGGCTGAAATTGAAACTGAACCTGCAGCAGAATATGAAAATGCAGTAGAGGCAGACAATTCCAAGACACCGCTGAAGATCCTTGTATGGTCAAGAGATGTTGATGATATCAATAAGATGGTTGAGATTTTCTGCGAGAACACGTCATATGACAAAAATAGTATTGAAGTTGAGGAGTTTCACCAGATATACAAGGATGTTTATCCGGATTACAAGAAGTACCTGGAAGACGAGTCCAATGATGCCGATATAATCATTCTTAATACACAGTGGATGAAGCGTTTCATTAACGATGACAGCAGTGCTCTCGGAACACTTTCCCTTGAAGAGATCGGCTTCAAGGATTCCGATTACAGCGATCTTTACGACGTAAGCGTAAAAGGCGGCAAGGATGATGCAGGTAATCAGAAGGCACTTATGGTATCTGTTCCTGTCAGCGTTTTCTGCTACAAAGAATCTCTTGCCGAAAGATATCTTGACGTAAAAAGCCCGGATGACATGCAGAATCTTATCATTGACTGGGACAAATTCATGGAAACTGCTGTAAATCTTGACATAGCTTCTCACGGTGAATGTGATATAGTCGGTGCAGTTAACGAAATGTGGTGGACAATGACCTCTACAAGGAAGTCCCCTTGGATAATAGATAATAAATTTACAGTTGAAGACGATACCAAAAAATTCCTTGATATCTGTCGGTATACATATGTAAACGGATATGTTCGCAGTGACAGCCGTTCCCTGGATGACGCATGGGCAACACATGTAAGAGATAATGAGGTCCTCGGAGATTTCATTGCTCCCTGGGTTTGGCAGACCTATCTTCCCGAAGTAGTTTACGGTGAAGGAAACAAGTATTATGGCAATATGAAGATCTCAAGAGGCCCTGCAGATGCATATATGCCCGGTGCATGGTTCTCTGTAGCCAACAGATGTGACAACAAGGCACTTGCAAAGGAATTCATTTCATTCTTTACAACTGACACAGAAAAGGCAAAAATCTTCGCTCAGGAGCTTGATGCCTTTACATGCAATAAGACTGCCATCGAAGAAATCAACAGCGAAGATATTTATGTTGGCCCTGCTATACTTAACCATCAGAATCCATTTGTTATCATGAATGATATTGCCGAGAATATAACAATGGACGCACTCTGCAACGAGGATCTCGAGGTTTACAAGTCATTCGAGACAACTGTTTACGAATACGGAAATAAGCCTGAAAAATATACCTCCACCGATGAAATCATTATCAGAACCATTAATGATACTGTAAATTCACTTCCCGAAGTAGATTACTCCAATTTCTTTTAATGTTCTGAAAATACATACGATCATGAAAACGCCCTTGACCGGATAAGACCTGTCAAGGGCGTTTTTATACTATTAACCATTTGTTCTATGGATAAAGGCGGTGAATAGAATGCGTCCAATCAAGGAAAACGACCGCAGCAATATGTCAAGTGAAGCTTGAAACTTGCAAGGGAGTTTGACGCAGAGAGGACGTATTATAGCCGGCGTATTTTATCCATAGGTTAAATGGTTATTAGTATTAGTTCAAAAGAATATTTTTTATCTGTACTCTGTTTCGACAGTATAAAAATATAACAATATTATATAATTTATTTGCTGAAGAAGGAGGTTGAGGACATGTACATATACGCTGATATTCTTATAATAACAAATATGTACGTGGACTATCTTCTTATCAGATCCACAGCGGCAATAACCCACACCCGGATAAAAAATTCACGAGGACTTGCCGCTGCTTTTACAGGCGGACTGCTTTCACTTGTGATTCTGCTGCCAAGGCTGAACTTTATAATTATGCTGATGATAAAAGTGTTATCGGCAGGAATTATTTCTGCAATAGCTTTTGGAATAAAATGCAGACGAAAATTTATTGTAAGATCATTGATCTTATTTTTAGTTAGCTTTATATTTTCCGGAGCGTGTTATTTTATTTCCTCGATATTCTCTTCAAATTTTATAATAACACGCAACGGAACTGTATACGCTGATTTTTCTCTGGCTACTCTGATATTTTCAACGATATTTGCCTTTGCTGCAATAAAAATATATCAGATAGTGACAGGCGTAAACAGCAGCTCACATATAAAATATACGATCATACTGCAAAATAAAAATAAAACCATTTCACTGCAAGCCGCTGCCGATACAGGAAATGTTCTGAGAGACAGTTTCACCGGAAAGAGCGTGATAATAATAAGCAGAACGGATGCAGAAAAAATATTTGATGATATTCCCCCGTCCGACTTATGTGATACGGAAATAAAATATATAAGCGGATGGAGATATATTCCATATGCCACTATCGGAGGCGGCGGTCTCATCCCAATAATTAGACCCGATTCGGTTTACGTAAAAAATAACGAAAACGGGGATCTGTATTCTGTAGATGTATATATCGGTGTCTCGGATAAATTATCTGATTATGCAATATTTAATCCATGTGTGTTGATTTAGAAGGGAAGATAAATTATGATTAATGAAAAATGGACAGAATCAGTTATAAGGCTTTTGATAAGCACAACCAAAAAACTTTTCCCCGGAAACAGTGAAGTGTATTATGTCAACGGTCCCGATACTCTTCCCCCGCCATTATCCCGGACAGAAGAAGATGAAGCTTTGCGTATGCTTGAAACAGATACATCCAAGGCACGTGAAAAGCTGATTATTCATAATCTCAGACTTGTGGTGTACATAGCCAAAAAATTTGAATCCACAGGCATCTGCGTAGACGATCTGGTGTCAATCGGAACTATCGGTCTTATTAAAGCAGTGAACACCTTTTCGCCCACAAAGAATATTAAGCTTGCAACATATGCCTCAAGATGTATTGAAAATGAAATACTTATGTACCTTCGCAAAACAGCTCAGCATAAAAATGATATTTCCATCGACGAACCGCTGAATATCGACTGGGACGGAAATGAGCTGCTGCTTTCCGATATTCTTGGAACCGATGATGATACGGTCAACAGCGGCATAGAAGACGATGCAGAAAAAATGGTGCTCCGGGAGACAGTAAATAACCTCCCGGAGCGTGAAAGAATAATTATGGAAATGCGTTTCGGACTTATCAGCGGCAAGGAACTGACACAGAAAGAGGTCGCCGATAAGATCGGGATATCACAGTCATATATTTCCCGGCTGGAAAAAAAGATTATAAAAAAGCTGAAAAAGGAGCTTGATAAACTGCAGATATAATTGCAAAAAATTCCCTTTATTGATTTAAATAAAATATTTCTCAATTATCCCAGCGAATAACGATAATATCCCCTTCATGAAGAACATCCATAAAGCTTGCAGATTTTCCGTTAAGAGTGAGAATCATATTACCGCTTGGAGGAGGATTGCTGATGTCAATATCAGCAAGAGCCATAAGCTCAAGAAACTCATGAGGCGAATTATCATACCTCTGCTCAAGCTTTGTGGGCTTGCCGTTAAGAATGACCGTTATAGGTCCGCCGAGTTTAGTATCAGATGGTGTGACTTCAGATGGAGCCGCTTCTGCTGCAGGCAGAGAATCATGCTTAGGAGCAGGCTCACGCGGTACTGATTCAGTTTGCACCTCAGGAGTAGTCATGGGAGTTGCGGAAATGAAATCAAGTGTACGCATAGCCTTTTCATCTCTTTCAGCTATCTCACGGGCACGATTAGGAAGATTTTCCAAAGACTGATGGTGATTCTCAGCTGTAACTAATGTATCATTCTCGTTCAGCAGATAATCACGTCTGACAAGCTTTTCACCTTTATAGAAATACAGACCGCTTGCATCAAATGGCAGCGACATAATCAGATCATCAAGGGTCTCGATTGTAGAAACAGTGATATCATCATAATTCTGAATACTATAGCTGCTTGATACAGGCACACCATTAGCCATGGCGGTTTTGCCGAAATCGTACTCGATACCATCCACTGAAAGCTTCTTTGTTGAGATATCACCGGCAATATCCGAGATAGAAACAGCTGCATTCATACCGTTTACAGCGGGAGTAAACTCGATAACATCACCCTGCTTAACTGTGTATTCAAGAGAAACCGGTTCATTGTTTACCAGTATCTTTGCCGGGGTTGAAAGCTCGCCGTGAAGCATCTGTCTTTCACCATTAAGTGTAAAGGTCAATCCCCTGCCGGAACGACCGATTATCTGATTGGATTTGAATCCGGCTGTCATTAGAACATCCACCATGGAAACAGTCTTTGTATCAAAGATACGCATTTTGTTTCCATTGAGAGTGATAATAGAGAAATCGTAGCCGTTCTGAAGAGTTGCTGTAATTCCGATACCGATAGGTGTAACATATTCGGGTCCGATAACGGATGCGGTACCGATATCAACATTTTTCTGATATTTCTGTCCGCCGATAGCAACTCTGGACTGAGGCAGCTTAAGCTTTTCAGCAACAAGCTCAGGCAGTCCGGGTATAAGACTTCCTCCGCCGACAAGGAATACTGCAGCGGGAGATTCGCCGTTAGCAGACAGGATATTTTCCGATATGGTGTTAGCGAGAACATCTACAGTGGGGTTAAGCTCAGAAAAGAATTCCTGAGAATCAATAGAATGATCAAAACCGAGAATATCGGTAAATTCAACATTCTGACCTGATGGAGTTAGCTTCATCTGTTCAGCAGTCTCAAAATCAACAAGATATTTACGGATGATCTCCTCAGTTATTTCATCTCCCGCAATGGTTGCCATTGCATAAGCCACAATGCTTCCATTCTGGGATATGGCAATATCCGTTGTACCTGCTCCGATATCGACCAGAGCAATATTGATCAGACGAACCTCGGGAGGAATAATAACATTCATGGCTGCAATAGGCTCCAGAGTCAATGTTGCGACCTCAAGATCATTCATATCCATTACCGTGTAAAGGCTTTCAACAACAAGCCCCGGAAGAAAGGCAGCAATAAGCTCAACAGATGCTTTCTTTCCTCTATGCCCCAGCAGGCTCTTGATGGGATAATCGTCAAGTATGTATTTGATTACAGTGTGACCGACACAGTAGAAAACGGACATACTGTTCTTGATCTCTTCATCAAGTTCTCCCTGAGCCTTAGCAACAGCCTCCATCTCAATAGATCTCAGCATATCCTCAGTGATCTTATCCTTGCCCTCAATATCGTTTTCCACAAATGCACGGCGAGTCTTAAGAGCTCGTCCGGCAGCGGCAATGGAAACCTTGGTAAGGGTCATATTCAGCTTATCCTCAAGCTGAGTTTTGACCTGCTTAACTATCTTTGCAGCTTCATTAATATCCTCGATCTGACCGTCAAGCATTGCTCTTTTTTTATGGGGCACCGAAACAGCATCAACAACATGGAAAACTCCCTCGACCATATGACCGAGAACACCCACTACGTTTCTTGTGCCGATATCCAATGCAAAAATATCTTCATCGGATTGAACAGCACGCAGAGACCTTGCAGGACCCGAAGAAGTTTTTTTTGCTGTATCACTTTCAGCAGAAGCCCGAACCTCACCATTCTCTGCGTTCATCCTGGCAATGGTAGCTTTTCCGAGAGCACCTTTTGTTCTTGCCATAAAAGCACATCCTTTATATAAAATATATCGACGCAAAATAAATATATTTTTATTATACTATATTTTTTTATATTTTGCAACAGTTTAAAATAAATTTTATTCGGAATATAATATTTTTATTCCGATCAGAACATCCGATAAAAAGCACTGTTCGATATAAAGATTTATTCATTAACCAAGTATAAATGTATTTCTGATCATAAAAAATATTTATCAGGAGCAATGCACAATATTTTGAGTTATATTCGGAATTTATAATTATGAATATAACTATAAGATAATTTCAAGCACAAATATAAAAATATTTTCACTCATATTTTTATGTACAATAATTTATAAAGCACCGTGAGTGTTCTGATATATAGGGAAACGACTGCAGCAAGATTTGACGCCTTACAAGTGAGTTTAACGACGAATTGGTTTGTTCTATCCGAGAATTTGTCTATAGGATGATTTAGTATTAGTATTATATGGAATAAACAAATATAAGGTGTACGTTTCACCATTGTTTTGATCATTTGATAAGCAAATAAAAAAAGGACATCCAAAAATACAGATGTCCTACTTTGGTGCGAGAGATGGGACTTGAACCCACACGCCAATGACACACGCACCTCAAACGTGCCTGTCTGCCTATTCCAGCACTCTCGCATATTAAATTAAGGCTGTCTCTCAGTCAGCTTTTATATTATAACACAAATCATTCCCCGTGTCAAGTGTTTTTTGAAAAAATAAAAGCTTGATTCTAAACCAAGCTTTTATCTGGTGCGAGAGATGGGACTTGAACCCACACGTCAAAGACACACGCACCTCAAACGTGCCTGTCTGCCTATTCCAGCACTCTCGCATATCATCAAAACACTGTTTCTCAGTCAGCTTAAACATTATAACACAAATTATTCCGTTTGTCAAGTGTTTTTTCAAAAAGCTTGATCCTAAACTAATCTTTTATCTGGCGCAAGAATATTGCTGATAGTGCAACAATGCTAGCAAAACGTGTAAACGTATATTTTTATAATACATTATATATATTCATTTGTCAAAATAGACAAAAAACGCCCTATTATAATAACTTTTACAACAAAATTTTGTTTTTCATTTTAAATTTATTCAAAAAAAGCTTGACAAATATTGAAAATTATATTACAATAAAAATTGTAAAGATGTAAGATATTACATCAGAACGGAGGCTGTATATGGGCGGGAGCAATTGGAAGAAATCTGATGTTCCCGGCAGCAACGCTGTTGGTGATCAATTATCTGCTTACTCCGACGAGGAACTTATAGCAAAATGCCGGACAGCAGCTTCTCAGATATCAGCATCCCCCTACTCTACAGAGCTTGTTTGCAGATACTTTGACTTTATTAAACACAAAGCTTCAATTGCGGACATTCCTGCAAATGTCTGTGAAGATCTTATTCAGGAAGGTCTTTTGGGCTTTATGAATGCGGTCAATAGCTTTGACTGCACAAGGAATGTAAAATTTTCTGCATATGCATATGTTTGTGTTTCAAACAGAATAAAGACAGCAGCAGCAAGCATCAATAAAATCAGGTTGGAAACACCCTGCGATAATGATGAGATGCTTTCTGATTCAAGTTCTGATACGCCGGAAAGCATTCTGATGGAAAAAGAAATGCTTAGTGAGGTAAGTAAATTGCTTTCTTCAAAGGAAAATGATGTTTTCAGTCTTTATATTAAGGGTATGAAAACCAAAGATATTTCTAAGATGCTGGGTATATCCGAGAAGTCTGCCGATAATGCAGTTCACAGAGCAAAGAAAAAACTGCTCAGTATAATTGATAATTAATTAACGGTAATATATGCGGCATGTGTCGTGTATCATTATATATGGCCAAGTAGCTTAAATCTTTAGAGCGTTGTTTATCAAAGGTGTCGGTGTGAATCCGTCCTCAGGTCCAAAAAAATTATTAAGCGAGGGAAATCAAAATGTACGAAGACAAGACATTAGTATGCAAGGAATGTGGACAGGAATTCGTTTTCACTGCAGGTGAGCAGGAATTCTATGCCGAGAAGGGCTTTGAAAACGAGCCTCAGAGATGTAAGAGCTGCCGCTCTGCAAGAAAGAATGGCGGTAAGGCTGAAAGAGAAATGTTTGAAGCAACATGTGCTTCCTGCGGCAAGATCGCAAGAGTTCCTTTCAAGCCCAGAGAGGATCGCCCTGTATATTGCAGCGAGTGCTTCGCTAAGATGAAGCAGGAATAATCCTTTTTATTCTTAACAATCTTTGCCTCACAGTTTATTCTGTGAGGCATTTTTATTATTTATCAGCTATCAGATTATAATAGAAATCATGATGCTCTCCCCTATTATCGGAAAGAATTATACCATGCCCGTAATATAGCTTTTCTGTTCCCGGTTTATTGTACGGATAACGGATAAACACTCTGCATCCATCTCGGTAAACATATGTAAGCAGTATAATAAAACATACAGAAACCCGCCGTAAAGAATGTACAGGAAC
>JBJERX010000089.1:0-2823 GCA_051882495.1 Huintestinicola sp.
TTTGTATAATTTTTCCTTAATAACATTGTCTAACTTTTTGGGGTCAATGCATTATCCCTGCAGCTTTTTATCTCTATAGTATTATTGCGATCACTTGGAAAGCTTCCAGATGTTCTTTGCGTACTCGTCAACAGCACGGTCTGCAGAGAAGATACCTGCACCTGCAATGTTGTGGAGAGACATTCTGTTCCACTTTTCCTTATCCTTGTAGCACTCGGAAATGTACTGCTGTGCAGACTGATATGCATCGAAATCTGCAAGAACCATGTAAGGATCCTTGTATTTGAGAGTATTTGCCACCTCTTCAAATGTGCAGCCGTTGATGCCTGTGTACATCTTGTCAAGTGCCTTGCGGATAACGTCGTTGTTGTTTACATAATCCTCGGGACGGTAGCCCTGTGCCTTCTTGGCGAGAACCTCATCGGTTGTCATACCGAAGATGAAGATATTATCTCTGCCTACCTGCTCCTTGATCTCTACGTTAGCACCGTCAAGTGTACCCAGAGTAAGAGCACCGTTGAGCATGAGCTTCATGTTTCCTGTACCGGAAGCCTCTGTACCTGCAAGTGAGATCTGTTCGGAAACCTCGGCAGCGGGCATGAGAAGCTCAGAGAGAGTTACACGGTAATCCTCAAGGAAGAATACCTGCAGCTTCTTGCTGATAACGGGATCCTTCTTGATCTCTTCGCCCAGAGCCCAGATCATCTTGATTATCTGCTTTGCAAGATAGTAGCCGGGAGCTGCCTTAGCTGCAAAGATATATGTCTTGGGCATGAATTCCATGTTGGGATTCTCACGGAGAGCGTTATACTCAGCGATAATGTTGAGAGCATTGAGGTTCTGTCTCTTGTATTCGTGGAGACGCTTTACCTGTACATCGAAGATAGCATCGGGATTAAGAACTGTACCGAAGTTGGTCTTAACATACTTTGCGAATCTCTTCTTGTTTTCCAGCTTGATCTTAGCCAGCTGATCGAGAACCTTCTTGTCATTTTCATACTTGTTGAAGTTGGCAAGCTCAAAAGCGTTCTTCTTGAATCCGTCACCGATAGTTTCGGTGAGGAGATCTGTGAGTCCGGGATTGGACTGGAGAAGCCATCTTCTGTAAGCGATACCGTTAGTAACGTTCTGGAACTTATGAGGTGTATATGAGGATTCATTGCTGAATACGTCATCCTTGATGATCTCGGAGTGAAGCTTGGATACACCGTTTACGCAGTGAGAAGCACATACGCAGAGGAGAGCCATGTGGATCTGGTTGTTCTGGATGATAGACATTCTGGAAACCTTGTTGCCGTCACCGATACGCTCCATAAGCTCCTCGCAGTAACGTCTGTTGATCTCGCAGATGATATCGAAGATACGGGGAACGATCTGACGGACCAGGTTAACATCCCACTTTTCAAGAGCCTCAGCCATAACTGTGTGGTTTGTGTAAGCAAATGTGTTGGTAACGATGTACCAGCTCTTGTCCCAGCTGTAGCCGCAGTCATCGAGAAGTATTCTCATAAGCTCGGGGATAGCAAGTGTAGGATGAGTATCGTTGATGTGGATAGCAACCTTCTCGTGGAGGTTGTCAAGAGTGCCGTAAACGGACATATGTCTGTTTACGATATCGCCGACGGAAGCAGCACACATGAAATACTGCTGACGGAGACGGAGGGACTTACCCTCAAGGTGGTTATCGTTAGGATAAAGAACCTTTGAGATAGCCTGTGCAACTGTGTTCTGAGTGAGAGCCTTAGCGTAATCACCCTGGTTGAACATTGTCATATCGAATGAAGGAGCGGAAGCCTTCCAGAGACGGAGCACGGAAACACCGTCGCTGTCGTAACCGGGAACATACATATCATAGGGGATAGCAACAACAGTGTTGTAGTTTTCATAGGAAATGTGGTGGTACTGATTTTCCCAGTACTCGTGGAGCTGACCCTCAAAGTGTACCTCAATAGCCTTGTCCTTCTTGGGAACCAGCCAGTTTTCGCCGCCGGGAAGCCAGTTATCGGGATATTCGGTCTGCCAGCCGTCCTCGATCTTCTGCTTGAAAATACCGTACTCATAGCAGATGGAATAGCCCATTGCAGGATAACCGTCTGTTGCGAGACCGTCAAGGTAGCATGCAGCAAGACGGCCGAGACCGCCGTTTCCGAGACCTGCGTCAGGCTCGTAGTCGTAGATGCGTTCAATGTTTACGTCCCACTTCTTGAGGATGGACTCAACCATTTCGTTAAGCTCCATATTGTAGAGGCTCGTCTTGAGAGAACGTCCCATAAGGAACTCCATGGAGAGGTAGTAAACCTCCTTCTTGCCTGCGGAGTGTACCTGATTTCTGAACTTTCTTCTCTTAAGGCGGAGCAGATCAACAACAACAGAGGAAAGTGCCTTGTAGATCTGGTTATCGGAAGCCTCGATGGGAGTAACGTTGAATTCAACCTGTAATTCCTGGCGAAGCTTCTCTTCAAAATCTTCCTTAGTGATGATAGGTGTCATGCGGATTCTCCTTTTCTTTCTGGATTTATGGCATTAGGGCAGTGGTACATTATAATAGTCATATAATATATCATACACGAGATAGCCTGATGGGATATCGCCGAATGCCGCATAGAAGAACCGTGCTGTATCAATATGAAAAAAACTGCACAGGCACGGATATTGCTATAAATAATTATAAAATATCCATGACCTTTTTTCAATAGGAATAATAAACAAATAATGTCGCTAATTGAAGAATTTACTATAGAGTTCTCTAAAAACGTTTAAGTTATGATAATAATACTAATAACCATTTAACCTATGGATAAAATACGGCGGCTATAATACGCC
>JBJERX010000090.1:0-42048 GCA_051882495.1 Huintestinicola sp.
AGAATCAAGCTCATTCATCTTTATCCTGTTATTAAGATTTAGAGTTTACAAAGTATTAGTCATAATTGTAATAGTTTGTTATTTTATAAAGCAGGACATTGATCATAAAAATTAGGATGCGGAAGGATGACTCCAACTATCAAAGAAAATCTAAAGAAGAAAAAACTTATTTTGAAAGATGCGGATATAGCTTTTTGACATAAAATTTCCTCCTATGGTATTTTTGATTATACCATAGGAGGGTTCTTTAGGAGGGCTTTTTTTCTATTGTCCGTTTTTACTGGACTTGTGCATAATGCAAGTAAGGGTGCCGGTTTGTTATCTATCAAACTCAGGATTATACATATAGAAATTCTTTGGATTAAGATTATCCTGAGCAATTCTCAGGCACTCGCCGAATCTTTGGAAATGCACTATTTCTCTCTGTCTCAGGAACTTGATGGGATCCCGGACATCCGGGTCTTCTGCAAAGCGGAGTATGTTGTCGTAGGTGACTCTTGCTTTCTGTTCAGCAGCAAGGTCGGAGTGAAGATCTGCAAAAATATCACCCTTCGATTCAAAGTATGCAGCTGTAAATGGAACGCCTGCTGCTGATGCAGAGTATATTCCTGTTGTGTGATCAACAAAATAGGCGTCAAATCCCGACTTTGATATCTCTTCCAGGGAAAGATCCTTTGTCAGCTGGTACACTATAGCAGAAACCATTTCAACATGAGCCAGCTCTTCTACACCGATATCTGTCAGTACACCCTTGACCTGGGACATGGGTGCCGTGAACCGCTGATTCAGATACCTCTGTGATGCACCAAGTTCGCCGTCCGGACCACCTATCTGAGTCATAATAAGCCGTGCAAGCTTTGCATCAGGTTTTTTGATATTTACGGGATATTCAAGCTTTTTTTCGTAAATAAACATTAGTTGGCACCTCTTTCCCATGGCCATGGTCCCGCAGCCCATGAAAACTGATTATCGCAGTCAGATTCAAGTGCAGTTATCGGTCCGTACCGCTGATTATATGCACTCACCGCCTGAGCACGCAGTTCCTTATACCTTTTAAATGCATTCAGACCGTTTCGGCATGTAGGGTGAGTGTCAAGATACAGCTGCAGTTCGTAAAGATAAAAATCATACATCTGTATGGCGTTAAGAAGCATCTGAGGGGTTAGATCCATATTGTTCATCTCCTGTAAAGCTCCTTTCCCTTGAATGGCATATCAAGGCTTGGGAAAATAGTTCCGGCCTCCAGAGCCTTGTTTTCCTCATAAGGTTTTTCCCAGCTCTGATAGGGCACATATGCCATAGCAAGCGGTGTTTCATCGGGAAATTTCCCTTCGGGCACTGTAAAATTACGATATCCGCATTTAGGATAACGGTTAGATTCGTTCATTGCAAACTCCTTTCAGAAAAAGTTGAGAGCTGTTTTGCTCCCGTAATCATTATATGCCCGTGAATCCTTTGTGTCACTTAATGAACTTATGCTTTTCTTGATAAGATCGTTCAGAGGGCTGACCGCATCTGATATATTATGTCTAAAAAATGCCGGTAGTTCAACTGACATTATTTGCTGTTTTGCTGAAATGCTTCTTGTTTATTGACATAATGTTCCTGTTGTGGTATTATAATATATAATATATTATGCGTTTATCTGACGCATAGGATATGCAATACATAATGAATAAACCAAATACTAATTCCTGATCAACCTACAGACAGCTTCATGGATAAAAACGGTCCATTTGTCGTAAAGCTCCTTTGACGTAATGTTATGCTTTGCGAGGGGGTACTGGGTTGGTCAAACTTTTATCTGTTGGCTTTGTCTATAGAAAGATCAAGAATAGTAGCAATGCTTGAAAGGACAGTGTTTGAATGTTAGAGCTCAAAGACATCGTAAAACAGTACGGTGTGGGCGACAATGTTGTTACTGCACTTAACGGTGTAAGCATCACATTCCGTGAAAATGAATTCGTTTCCATTCTTGGACATTCCGGATGCGGTAAGACTACAATGCTGAATATCATCGGCGGACTGGACCACTATACCTCCGGCGATCTGGTCATTAACGGCGTATCCACAAAGGAATACAAGGACAGGGACTGGGACGCTTACAGAAACCATTCCATCGGATTTATCTTCCAGAGCTATAATCTGATACCCCATCAGACGGTGCTGGCTAATGTGGAACTGGCACTTACGATTTCGGGTGTATCAAAAACGGAACGCCGTAAGCGTGCCGCCGAGGCTCTTGAGAAGGTCGGGCTGGGAGATCAGCTGCACAAAAAGCCAAATCAGATGTCAGGCGGTCAGATGCAGCGAGTTGCAATTGCCCGTGCTCTTATTAATAATCCCGATATTCTCCTTGCTGATGAACCAACAGGTGCTCTTGACAGTGAAACCAGTGTACAGGTAATGGAGCTTCTGAAAGAGATAGCAAAGGACAAGCTCGTAATTATGGTTACTCATAATCCTGAGCTTGCAGAGCAGTATTCTACACGAATCGTCCGTATCAAGGACGGTACGCTTATCAGTGATTCAGCTCCTTATGTGAAGGAACAGAAGGACACTGAGGTAAAGGCGAATAAAAAACGGGTTTCCATGGCCTTCGGTACTGCTGTTTCCCTTTCACTTAATAACCTGATGACCAAGAAAGGACGCACCTTCCTTACTTCATTTGCCGGTTCTATCGGTATTATTGGTATCGCACTTATCCTTTCACTATCAACGGGTATCAACGATTATATCAATCAGATACAGGAGGAGACTCTTACATCTTATCCTATTTCAATTCTCCGTGAGACTGCGGATACAAGTACAGTAATGAGCTCCATCATGGAGAAAAACATCAATAAGATGACTGAGAAGCGTGATGAGGTCTATGCGAATACAGATGTATACGAGATGTTCAATGCAATGACCTCTACCGCCAAGCAGACCAATAATCTAAAGGATTTTAAATCTTTCCTTGAACAGTCTGAGGATATAAAAGCAAACGCAAGTGCTATTGCATACTCTTATGACGTTCCCATGCCGATCTTTACTACAGACCCATCGGGAGATATATTCCGGGCAGATCTTGGTACAGTCTGCGGAAATGCAATGGGAATGGACAGCGAAGCAACTTCCAGAGCATCCGCAGCAACTCAGCAGATGCTTGCAGTTACCGATCTGGAGCTTTGGCAGGAATTTGTTCCCGGTTCTGACGGTCAGATAATCAGTGATATGGTAAAAGATCAGTATGAGCTGATTTACGGCAGCTGGCCTCAGAGCTATAATGAGGTCGTTGTAATTCTTTCCCAGAGCAATGAGCTTCCCGACGTTGTTCTATATACACTTGGACTTAAGGATACGGATGATCTTCCCGAGGTAATGAGATCTGCCATGAAGGGGGAGACCATTAAGGATTACGGACAGACTGTATGGAGCTATGAGGATATCTGCGAAAAGACATTCAAGCTTATTCTTCCCTGCGAATACTATCAGAGAAACGAATCCGGCAAGGGATATGTAGATCTAACTGAAAATGAGACCGGTCTTGAATACCTCTATAACTCCGAGGATGTGGGAACTACTCTTAAGGTATCAGGTATTATCCGTCCCTCTGAGGATTCATCAATTTCTGTTTCCACAACATATGTTGGATATACAAGTGCTCTTACTAACTTCATCATTGAAGAGTCCGCAAAGAGTGATATTCTTAAGGCACAGCAGGATGATGAATCAACAGATATAATTTCCGGACTTCCTTTCAAGCCTGAGGATTATGAGGAACCTGAAGCAGCTGAAAAGGCTGCACGTGCAAAGCAGTATATTTCAGAGCAGTCTGATACTGCTAAGGCAGAAATATACAGATTTATCATGTCAATTCCTGACGAAGCAGAGGTTGATGCTTACGCACAGGGGATTATATCTCAGTATTCCCGTGAGGAAATGGAGCAGATGATCGTACAGTCTTACGCTGAACAGATGGGTGTTGAAAGTGATTCTGTAGTATCCTATATAAAGCAGATGGACGACGATACTTTGTTCGGATATTTTGCTGATGCGGTCAAGGAGCAGTATGCGGCACAGTATGCCGAGGGCGTTATGACACAGCTTGCGGCACTTACTGATATTCAGCTTGCAGCTGCAATGGATGCAGGGGAATTCACTGATTCACAGTATGCAAAGGTTTTTGATGAGTATCTTCCCGATGAGTTCTCAAAGTCAACATGCTCCGATAATCTGAAAACATTGGGATATGCTGATTTTTCTGATCCATCCTCAATAGCTGTCTATGCAAAGACATTTTCTGCCAAGGATAATATTTCCGAGGCAATAACCGCATATAATGACAGTGCGGCAGAAGATGATGTCATCCATTACACAGACTATGTTGCTTTGCTTATGTCTTCAATAACAGACATTATCAGCGGTATTTCCTATCTGCTTATAGCTTTCGTTGCTATCTCTCTGGTAGTATCATCTATCATGATAGGAATAATCACCTATATCTCTGTTCTTGAGCGTACACGAGAGATCGGTATTCTTCGTGCTATCGGTGCATCCAAGCACGATGTTTCCACTGTATTCAATGCGGAAACACTCCTTGTGGGATTTGCATCCGGACTTATCGGAATCGGTGTTTCTGCAATAGCGATCTTCCCGATCAATGCTATCATATATAGCTTGACCGGTATTGAGGATCTCAAGGCGGTGCTTCCTGTGGCAGCTGCTGTTATCCTCGTATTGATAAGCATGACTCTGACGTTGATTGCAGGACTTATCCCTTCTGGTGTAGCAGCTAAGAAGGACCCTGTTGAGGCATTAAGAACCGAATAAAAAATAAAAAAATCCTGTCTGCGTAGATAATTGCAGACAGGATTTTTATCTTTGTAAACAGCAGAAATGCTTTATTGAAGCTTAACTATAAATGAAACGTATTTGCCGTCATATTCGGCATTGATGCTGCCTTTGTTTGATTGGACTATAGCTCTTGCAACCGATAATCCAATGCCGTAGCCTCCGTTTTTCTGAGTTCTCGCACTGTCAGCTCTGTAGAATCTGTCAAACAGTCGTTCCGGATCAATATCCGGGAAATCCGCACAGGTATTTTTTACAGTCAGAACAGTGTATCTATCATGCTTTTTAAGGGAAACAAAAATGGAACCTTCACAATCTGTATACTTTGACGCATTATCAAGCAGGATTGATATGAGCTGGATTATGCTGTCCTTATCTGCCTTTATCATGAGATCTTGCTGAATATCGGACTGAATGGAAACATTGTTCTGTGCCGCAAGCTCACTGAATGAATCCAGCGTTTCCGTGATAAGCTCACTGACCGGGAATTCGGTGCGAACAGTTTTGGTGTTTCCTTCATCTATTCTTGAAAGGGTAAGAAGATTTTTCATCAGTCCGTTTAACCGTACAGTCTGTGAACGTATATTTTTAGTCCACTTGTTTTCACCCATATTAAGCTCCAGAGCGTCTGTATTAGCAAGAATTATGGCAAGGGGAGTCTTGATCTCATGCCCTGCATTAGTAACAAATTCCTTCTGTTTTTCAATGTTTACCGCAATTGGCTTTATTGCTTTTTTAGACAATACCACCAGTATCAGAAGCATAAGCAGCCAGCATAGGATCCCCGCAAAAACAGAGATGCACAGCACCATCAGGAAATTGTATCCGGTCTGGTAAGTATCCAGGAATACGATCGATGATTTCTGACCATCACCTGATGTAACTATACGGAACTTGAAGTGACCTGTCTTGCCTTTTTCCTTGCCCGAAGATAGAATTTTTTGGGCAAGCTCCTTTGCTTCTTCCTCAGTAACAGATGAAATATTGTCAATGTTCACTTCTGCGATTTCGCCCTTTTCATCAATTTTTACGGTGAAAAATCTTGCAGAACGTTCTTTGTCATCGGGATTCTGTTCATTTGGAAAGAATTTCGGTCCGTTATGGTTACGGTCATTATGATTCATGGGAGGAGGGGAGACTTCCTTCGACGAGATCAGATTTAAAAGAGACTCCGACTGATTATCAGACATGCTGTAGTTTATTATGTTTATCGCACTTATAAGCACAAGAAGCAAAATGGTTATTGCCGTCATTGCAGTGATGACGAACTTTTTCTGCAGAGCCTTTATCATACGTCATTCCCCGGCTTTTCTTCAAGAGTGTAGCCGATATTCCGTTTTGCCTTTATTTCGGCTGTACCGCCCAATGCAGCAAGTTTTTTTCTCAGATAGGAAATATATACCCATACTGTTCCTATCTCTGCTTCGGAATCATATCCCCATACCTTAGCCATGAGATCATCTGTTGAAAGATACGTTCCTTGATTTATCATCAGGATCTCCATAAGCCTGTATTCAAGCTTTGACAGCTGAAATGACTGTCCTCCTCCGCTGAGCATGTAGCTTTGCAGGTTCAGGGAGATACCGCCGCAGCGAAGAATATCGGGGGTAAACTCCTCTCTGCGTCTGAGCATTGCACGTACTCTCGCAAGCAGTTCGCCCATAGCAAAAGGCTTAGGCAGGTAATCATCTGCTCCGGAATCAAGACCCTGTATCCTGTCCTCCACCTCAGCTTTAGCTGTAAGCAGCAGTACAGGAGTCTTGCAGCCTTCGCTGCGAAGCTGTTTAAGCACATCTATGCCTGACATTTTTGGCATCATTATATCGAGGATTATGCCATCGTATTTCTCCAGACGAGCATATTCCAGTGCATCCTGTCCATTATAAACAGCATCAACTATGTATTTATGATATTCCAGAATATCAACAACAGCTTCAGACATGCTTATTTCGTCCTCAGCGAATAGCAGCTTCATCGGATCAATCCTTTCGTATTTTTCTATAGATGCTGCAGCTGAATAATCAGCTGTTTAATTTAAAACTACCAACCATTTCGGCATATATGATCGTATACTGATCGATTACCGGTACTGTAAATACTATGCCATATTAAGCTTAATTGTAGTTTAGAAACAAAAAACGGGATATGATGCACTCATTGCATCATGTCCCGTTTTATTCTGTTTTGTTATCAGATAGCAACTACAAAGTTAACAGTTCCGAATGGGAAAACCATTGGGATGCTGTAAACCTTTCCTGCGGAAATAGCCTCATTTTTAATACTGAACTGAGGAAGGAGTGTAACCTCTCTGGAAGATTCGTTAGACATATTTACGGAGAAAAGACCGTTATGAAGATTAAGGAACTCGCCGTTAGCTGCATCACACATATCTTCATCACCTGAAACATCTTCTCCTGCATACCTTGAAGCGAATGCACTGTAAGCCGGAGCGTCACCGTAAAATGCAGATCTGAAGCGGAGAGCACCTTCCAGATCCTGAACAGATGCAGACTGAGGTTCAACAGAAGCGCTTACTGAAGGAGCTGCCGGAGTAAAATCATCACCGATGAAACGGATGATATTCTTAAAGAGGAGAGTAACGTATTCTGTAAAGTCAGCATTGTTCTCAACATCGCTGAAGCTGTAGAACTTCTTGATTATTTCCTTGATCTTATCGTTATCGGAACCGCTGAAATCTACGTCTGTGAGACTGTTTTCTTTCTTATAGTTTGCAAGTGCATCAGCAAACTGAGCGTTGGTCATATAGCCGTTGTCAACAAGAGCCTGACCCAACTGAAGATGTGCCTGACCCTGTGAGGAGAGAAGCTCCTCGACCTGATCATGTGTAAGGAATCCCATATCGCAGGCGATATCACCGATTCTTTTATCAACACGCTGCTGTTCAGCGTGAACTTTGTCGACCTGATCTGCTGTCATGTAGCCTGCATTGATAGCAAGCACACCAAGCTTAAGTCTTGTGGTCTTCTGGATTGCAAGAGCATCTGCAAGCTGCTGAGCGGAAACAAGACCATTATTCAGAAGATAGTTGCCAAAAAATTGTGTGAACATATTAGTCCTCCTAACACAAATAATTACTTGCTGATCTTTTCAATAAGTGCCTTGATCTGATCCTCAGTAATAGGCTTCTGGAGGAAGTCATATGCACCCGCGTTGATAGCTTCCTTTAGATTCTCCTGAGTACCGACAGAGGAAGCCATAACAACCTTTGCCTTGCTGTTTTCAGTGAGAATTGCCTTAAGAGCGTCAACACCGTTGATTTTGGGCATTACTATATCCATAAGTGTGAGGTCAGGGGAAACCTCTTTGAATTTGCTGACAGCCTGTTCGCCGTCGGCAGCTTCATATACATCGTTTATTCCCAGTGCTTTAAGAGCTGTTGTCAGCTTCTTGCGAACCAGCATTGAATCGTCGCAGATAAGTACCTTTATGGACATATTCATTCTCCTTTATAATTGACTTTATCATTATGTGATGTGGTTTTGTGCCAAAATGCACATATATTACCAATAAATATTATATTGGTAATATTTTATTTTGTGGTTAATGCATGATTAATATTTTGTAAAACATATAATAAATGTCATAATTGCACTAAGCTGCGCTATAAATTATTGTGCAGATCAGAAAAGTCCGCTGATATTTCCATTGTTATCACAGTCAATACGGAGTGCGGACGGGGACTTAGGAAGTCCGGGCATTATCATGATATCGCCTGTAATGGCAACAATAAATCCTGCACCTGCGGAAAGATTTACTTCTCTTACTGTGATAGTAAAGTTTTCTGGCTTTCCAAGCTTTGTTGGGTCATCGGAAAGGGAATACTGTGTTTTTGCTATACAAACAGGTGTTTCACCGTATCCGAGACGTTCGATCTCAGCAATATCCTTTTCTGCCTTAGCAGTGAATACAACTCCGTCAGCACGGTAGATCTCTCTTGCTATTGTGCTGATTTTTTCCTTAATGGGGAGCTTTTCGTCATAGATCTGACGGAAGGCATCACTGCCGTCACGTGTTTCGATTACCTTGCATACCTTCTGAGCAAGGTCGGTTCCGCCTTCACCGCCCTTAGCAAATATTTCTGTAAGGGAAACCTCGACATCCATAACTCCGCAGAATTCCTTGATGTATTCGATCTCCGCATCTGTATCTGTGCTGAATCTGTTGATTGCAACAACTACCGGAAGACCGAACTTCTTCATATTCTCAATGTGAGTTTTCAGGTTTATGATTCCCTTTTTCAGTGCCTCAACGTTTTCTGCCGAAAGCTCTGCCTTAGGAACTCCTCCGTTATATTTAAGTGCTCTGATAGTAGCAACGATAACTGCACATGAGGGCTTAAGACCTGCAAATCTGCATTTGATATCGCAGAATTTTTCAGCACCGAGATCAGCACCGAAGCCTGCTTCTGTAATGCAGTAATCACCCAGCTTGAGAGCAAGTCTTGTAGCTCTTACAGAGTTGCAGCCGTGAGCAATATTTGCGAAAGGACCGCCGTGCATAAGAGCAGGATTATTCTCCAGTGTCTGAACAAGGTTAGGCTTGAGGGCATCCTTAAGAAGTGCAGTCATAGCACCCTGTGCACCAATGTCCCTTGCAAATACAGGTTCACCCGAATATTTGTATGCCACGAGGATATTTCCAAGTCTTTCCTTAAGATCATCAATATCGGTTGCAAGGCAGAGAATAGCCATGACCTCTGATGCTACAGTTATTCTGAAGCTGTCCTGACGGGGGATACCGTCTACCTTGCTGCCCATGCCGATGACGATATTTCTGAGAGCTCTGTCATTCATATCCATGCAGCGTGTTATCATGATCCTTCGCTGATCTATTCCCAGCTCATTGCCCTGCTGCATATGATTGTCAAGCATTGCACAGAGAAGATTGTTTGCTGCGGTGATAGCATGGATATCACCTGTGAAATGCAGGTTGATGTCCTCCATGGGAACTACCTGAGCATAACCTCCGCCTGCAGCTCCGCCCTTGATCCCGAATACAGGTCCAAGAGAGGGTTCTCTCAGTGCGAGAACTGCTTTCTTGCCTATTTTAGCCATAGCATCGGTAAGACCTACGGAAACAGTTGTCTTTCCTTCGCCCGCAGGAGTGGGATTGATAGCTGTAACAAGTATAAGCTTTCCGTCAGGCTTGCCGGCAGTCTTCTGAAAAAGTGCTTCGGAAAGCTTAGCCTTATAATGACCGTAAGCCTCAATATCATCCGGGCTGATTCCCAGACGTTCAGCGACCTCTGTGATCTTAAGCATTTTTGCCTGCTGTGCGATCTCGATATCAGTGAGCATAGTACAAATCCTCCAAGCTTCTTATTGCATAACACCAAGGAACCACTGAATAGATCACGCCTGAAAGCTTGGTACGCAGCTTGCTTGCTTATTTTTGTCATATTGCACCAAAATTCCTTGACAGGCAAAAGCCTGCCTGCGAAATTTTGGTGCAACCTGACGAAAAATCTGACTTCGCAATATGCATACCAGATTTAATCAGCGTTTCCTTAATACAAAACATAGCATTAGTATAAAAACATACCACATATAAAGTTTTACATTACTTATTTATAGTATAACATATTTTATAGGATTTGGCTACATATGATTATAAATATTTTTTTAATTATTTTCCGCCTTTTTTTGTCGTACTTATCATAATTTCGGAATTATTTCAAATATGCCTTTGCGTTGTAATAAAATTGTAGTCAAATTGCTATTGAAAAACAACGAAATACATCGTATAATAATTATACTGATAGAATTCTTTTGTAATAGTCTGACGGAGGTGTGATTTGAACAATTTATTCGGGCTGATACTGCAGTATTTCCGCAAGCTGGATAAGATGCTTTTTGTATCTGTCATGGGGTTGTCCGCATTCAGTGTGATACTGCTTTATTCCATCGTTGTCAATGATGCTGCCACTATCAGCGTTGGTCCGTCATTGTACAAGAATCAGGCTCTTTCTATTGCCGCAGGAGCAGTTATTGCACTGATACTTTCCGCAGCAGATTACAAAAAAATAATCAAGCTTTGGGTTTTGTATGCACCGTTAAGCATCATACTTGTACTGCTTACCTTTACTTCAATGGGATATGAGGTTGAAGCAACAGGTGACAGAGCATGGCTGGATTTAGGCTTTATAACGATCCAGCCATCAGAGCTGCTGAAGATAACATTTGTTACTACCTTTGCTCTCCATCTTTCAAAGGTATCGGACAAGATCAACAGCATAGGCAATGTCCTTCTGTTATGTTTACATGCCGCCATTCCGCTGGGGCTCATTATCATACAGGGTGACGACGGAACAGCCTGTGTTTTCATTTTGATTTTCGCTATAATGATGTTCTCTGCAAATATCTCATGGAAATACATTCTTCCGTGTGTTCTTGCAGTGCCTGTGGTATTCTATTTCTTATGGAACAACTACATGGAACCCTATCAGAAAATGAGGTTTCTGGTTTTATTTGATGAAGAGCTTGATCCTTTGGGAATCGGCTACCATCAGCGTATGGCTAAGATAGCTGTAGGCTCCGGACAGGTTTTCGGCAAAGGACTTTTTAACGGCGAATATCTTGCTCTTCCCGAAGCAGCAAACGATTTTATTTTCACATACATCGGACAGACCTGCGGATTTATCGGATGTATAGCAGTTGTTGTTGTGCTGACATACATCTGCCTTAAAGTAATAGCCGATTCAAGAATAGCCAAGGATGATCTGGGTAAATATCTGTGTGTTGGCGTTTATTCAATGATCTGCGTTCATTGTCTCCTTAACCTGGGAATGGTTTTCGGAATGCTCCCTGTAATAGGTGTTCCGCTGCCCTTTATAAGTCAGGGAGGAAGCTCGGTGCTGTCATTCTACATCGGTATAGGACTTGTTATGAGCACATACTCCCATTCGGAAAAGAAATACAGGGTATTCTATGAAGCAGAGTGATGAATTTTTTATCAGGCTATTGACAGGATAAAAATTTTGTGGTAGAATATATATAGATTGAGTAGTAAAGGGCTCATGAAGGGGGACACCACCTCGGGTGTCTGCTTTCGTGTGCCTTTTTTCGTTTGATATGGAGGTTATCATGGCAAGGATAAACGGAAAAAAATGTCCCGATGCAGTTGGGATGACAGTAGAAAAATATCTTGAAGAAAACAATTATAACAAAGCACATATTGTTGTTGAGCTAAATGAAGAAATCCTGCCCAAAAGCGAATATTCGACCCGGGATATTGCAGAGGGTGATATAGTTGAAATAGTTGCCTTTATGGGCGGCGGAAGCAGATAACTGAAAGGAATGATATATATGTCAGGTAATGATAAGCTTATTCTCGGAGGGCATGAATTCACATCAAGATTCATCCTCGGTTCGGGCAAGTATTCTCTCGACCTTATAAAGGCTGCTGTTGAGAATGCCGGAGCAGAGATAATAACTCTTGCACTGAGACGAGCAAACAATGGCGGTGAAGCCAATATCCTTGATTACATCCCCAAGGGTGTTACTCTGCTCCCTAATACATCGGGAGCGAGAAATGCGGAGGAGGCTGTGCGAATTGCAAGGTTATCCCGTGAACTGGGCTGCGGAGACTTCGTTAAGATCGAGGTTATCAGAGATTCAAAATATCTGCTGCCTGACAATTATGAAACTATCAGGGCAACGGAAATTCTTGCCAAAGAGGGATTTGTTGTTCTTCCCTACATGTATCCCGATCTTAATGCAGCTCGTGATCTGGTCAATGCAGGTGCAGCTGCCGTTATGCCTTTGGCAGCACCTATCGGCTCAAACAAGGGTCTCTGCACAAAGGATTTTATAAAGATACTGATTGATGAGATAGACCTGCCTGTTATAGTTGATGCAGGTATCGGCAAGCCTTCACAGGCTGCTGAGGTAATGGAAATGGGTGCAGCTGCCGTTATGGCTAATACAGCTATTGCAACTGCAGGGGATATTCCCGCAATGGCAGAAGCATTCCGACTTGCTATTGAAGCGGGACGGAAGGCATATCTTGCAGTTCCGGGCAGAGTTCTGGACAACGGCGGAAGTGCATCTTCACCCCTCACCGGGTTCCTTGCAGACTGATCGGAGGAAATAAAATGGCAGAAAGAATAAACCACATGGAATACCTTGAAGGCATGGAGGATATAGGTTCCGAGGTGCAGGACAAGGTTATTTCAGCAATGAACGGATATGACCCGTCAAAATACACCGAAGCAGATGTACGTAAGGCGATAGATTCCGATATCTGCACTCCCGAGGATTACGCCGCACTGCTTTCACCTGCGGCTGATGCATTTCTTGAAGAAATAGCGGGGAGAGCTATGAAGGAACGTTTCAAGCATTTCGGCAGTTCTGTGTATATGTTCACTCCTCTTTATATTGCAAATTACTGTGAGAATCAGTGTGTTTACTGCGGATTTAACTGCAAAAATCATATCAAGCGTGCCAAGCTGAATGAAGCTGAGATAGAAAGAGAAATGCAGGTCATTTCCGATTCGGGACTCAGTGAGATACTCATTCTCACAGGTGAGAGCAGAACATATTCCGATGTTGAATATATCGGCAGAGCCTGCGAGATCGCACGCAAGTATTTCCGTGTTGTAGGTCTTGAGGTATATCCTGTTAATTCCGACGAGTATGAGTATCTGCATAAGTGCGGTGCTGATTTTGTAACGGTATTCCAGGAAACATATAACTCGGACAAGTATGAGAAGCTTCACCTTGCCGGCCACAAGCGTATTTTTCCTTATCGTATCAATGCACAGGAAAGAGCATTAAGAGGCGGCATGAGAGGAGTAGGCTTTGCAGCACTTCTCGGTCTGGATGATTTCAGGAAGGATGCTTTTGCAGCCGGACTTCACGCTCACCTTATCCAGAAGAAATATCCTCATGCGGAGATAGCAATGAGCTGTCCCAGACTTCGCCCCATTATCAACAACGATAAGATCAATCCCCGTGATGTGCATGAACGTCAGCTTCTGCAGGTGATATGTGCTTATAGGATTTTCCTGCCCTATGCAAGCATAACTATCTCAACAAGAGAATGTGCTCGTTTCAGAGATAACATTATAAAGATCGCTGCAACCAAGATATCCGCAGGTGTTGATGTTGGCATCGGAGGTCACAGCGAATCGGAGGATAAGGGCGACGGGCAGTTTGAGATCTCCGATCCCAGAAGCTTTGATGAGGTTTATTCTGCCATTGAAAAAATGGGTCTCCAGCCGGTAATGCATGACTATATCTACGTCGGATAAATTGAAAGATGGTGTAAAATGAAGGTTATCTGCATAACATCAAGAGCACTTCGCAAGGATGATTTTCTTGCTCAGATCATTAAAATATGTGCGGGAGGAGCCGACAGGATAATTCTCCGTGAAAAAGATATGGATGAATATGCCTATGAAGCCCTTGCTGCAGAAATGATAAAGCTCTGCCGTATCTATGGAACAAGGTTTATTACCCATACTCATGTACGTGCATCCCTTGAGCTTGGAGTAAAAAATATTCATATGTCATACGCTCAGTTCATGTCAGATCTCGCTGCAGCTGAGCAGTTTGAATCTGTAGGTGTGTCGGTTCATTCCGCTGCGGAAGCAAGAGCAGCTTCAAGATGCGGAGCCGAATACCTGATAGCGGGTCATATTTTCCCCACAGACTGCAAAAAGGATATTCCCCCGAGAGGAATAGGATTTCTGCAGGAAATATGCGAAAATGCTTCTGTTCCCGTGTATGCCATCGGAGGGATAACACCGGAAAATGCACCCCTTGTAAAGGCTGCAGGTGCCGAGGGAATATGCGTGATGTCATCGATAATGACGGCAGAAAAGCCATCATCACTCATTTCTGAATTCAAGTCCATATAAAAAAATCCTCAGTTTACAACGAACTGAGGATTTTGCTTGTTAAAGAGGATGTCGCTCTCTGCGGAGAGCGACAAGGACTCTGCCCCTCGACCCCGAAGCCTTGAAAGGCTGGCGAACTTTTGGCTGCCTGCCGAGAATCGATAGTTTTCTGTTATGTAATCAGATCACATTCTGAAGATCTCGCCCTCAAGACCGTTGAAAGCAGAGATAGCGTTGGATTCGTCTGTATCTATGTGCATAGCTCTTGCGAACTTATCGGATACACGGCACACTACATCACCGAGAATAGCCTTTCTTCCGTCTGTGTCAACCTTAACGTAAACAACATCCTTGTCCTTTACGCCAAGCTCCTCAGCATCGGCGGGAGTAAGGTGGATATGTCTCTTAGCAACGATAACACCTTCGGATATCTCAACCTCGCCTGCAGGACCAACGAGCTTGCAGCCTGCGGAACCGGCAACATCTCCGCTTTCACGGATAGGTGCAGAGATACCGATGGAACGGGCATCTGTAGCGGAAAGCTCTACCTGATCTGCACTTCTTACAGGACCGAGGATAGAAACGTTTGCAAGTGTTTTCTTAGGGCCGACAACGTCAACTCTCTGCTCGGATGCGAACTGACCGGGCTGAGAGAGATCTTTTTTCTTTGTAAGCTCTGCTCCCTTGCCGAAAAGGATCTCAAGAGTTTCCTGAGTTACATGCACATGGCGTGCTGAGGTCTCGATAATAAATTTAGCTGACATTGGTAAAACTTCCTTTCAAATATTCCCCATAAAGGGAATTAATTGTTGCTTTTTTAATTATACCACTTTGAATAAAAAAGTCAAGTGTCAAATACTGATTTTGTACATATTATAGGCTGCTTTGTCAGACAAGTGCTTCCCGGTTCATGCTGTTACCTTGTTCTGGGGAAGGACTACGGAAATACGTGTTCCTATATCCTTGTATGAAATTACTTCAAAATGGCCTCCATGACGGTCAACTATCCACTTTGCAATTGAAAGGCCTAGACCTGTACCGCCGGTCTCACGGGTTCTTGCCGGATCGCTTCGGAAGAATCTGTCAAATATGTTGGGAATATCTTTTTCATCTATTCCGATACCTGTATCCTGTACCTCAAATGATGGGCAGCCTTCCTCACTGTATTTTACACGAAGTGTGATCTCATTGCCCTTAGGAGTGTACTTTTTTGCATTGTCGCAGAGGATTCTTGCAGTTTGCTTCATCATAGAAATATCGGCATAGATACCTATCTCTCCCCGGACATCAAGAATGTACTTGTGATCGGGGTCGATCATTTCAGCTTCGGAAAAAACTTCGGTTATCATTTCGGTAAGGCTGAATCCCGTCATATTGACAGGCTGCCGTCCGTTATCACCTCTTGCAAGGAACAGAAGCTGTTCAACAAGACGATTCATATTTTCCGATTCATTTTTTATAGCTGTGATACTTTCGTCAAGCACCTTTTCATCGCTTTTTCCCCATCGTGAAAGCATATTTGCATAGCCCTGTATAACAGCAATAGGAGTTCTCAGCTCGTGAGATGCGTCCGAAACAAAGCGGGACTGACTTTTATATGCAGCTCTCATTCTGTCAAGCAGTCCGTTGATAGCATTTTCAAGCCTTTTAAGATCACGGTTTCCCGTGGAAATATGCACATCCGAATCAATCGGGTCAATACTGCCGATGGCGTCCTCAATGTCATCAAAGCTGTAGCTTGATGTGTGAGCGGCTTCGGTAAGCTCTGTAGTAGTAAGAGCCATTTTGTTAAGAGGACTTAGAATCTTTTTGGCAGTGAAATATTCGGGGAGATATCTGATTACCCATGAGAATACCTGAACACACAACAGACATACCACAGAGAATAGTGCCGCAAGAAGAAAATTTCCTGCAGGAACAGTTGTTTCTCCGAACTTATAAACGGCTGTACCGATAACCTGCTTAATATCTTCAAAGGTGGGATCTTCAATGGCGTCAAGCAGTGACATGTTTACTTCCAGTGAGCGGGGGAGTTCAATGTCGAAGCTTTCAAGGCCAAGCGTACTCTCAACGCCGAAACACCAGAAAAAAATCTCAACCGCAAAGATGATGAGGTCTGTCAGAAGGTAGTGCCCAAGTCTCTGAAACTGTATGTGGGAGGCTATCTGCCCTGCAATGGAACTGCTGTCCGCTTCTTTTTTCGGCATGTTTTCACCATCCTTCGGAGTTATTTCCTTTTTTATACTAATAACCATTTGTTCTATGGATAAAGACAGTGGATAGAATACGACCAATCAAGGAAAACGACCGCAGGCAGGCTGTCGCCTGTCAAGGGAGTTTGACGCAGAGTGGGCGTATTATAGCCGCCGTATTCTATCCATAGGTTAATTGGTTATTAGTATTAATTATACAGCTCCGTAATTACCGTGAGCATGATCCACGATAATGCGGAGCCGAAAAAAATGCATCATTTTATAACATATCCAACACCACGGACAGTCTGAATATATTTAACATCCGAGACTTCCTCAAGCTTTATTCTCAGGTATCTTATGTAAACATCAACCACATTCGTCTCACCGAAATAGTCATAGCCCCAGACCTTTTCCAGAAGCTGTTCACGGGAGAGAACTATGGATTTATTTTCCAGTAATGCCTGGAGAAGACCGAATTCCTTCACAGTAAGCTCCAATGGCTTTCCCGCACATGTGACCGTGTGACGGGCAGTATCCATAGAAAGCTCTCCGAAGGTTATGGTGCTGCTTGTATCCTTGTGTTCTTCCGATTGCTTGTTCTGTCGTAGAGTAACCCTTATTCTTGCAAGAAGCTCCTCAATGGCAAAGGGCTTGGTGATGTAATCATTTGCTCCCATATCAAGCCCGGAAACCTTATCCATAACGGAGTCCCTGGCGGTGAGCATGATAACAGGCGTATTGTTCTCTGCCTTTCTCAGCCGTCTCAGAACTTCAAGCCCGTTTAACCCGGGAAGCATTATATCCAGCAGGATAAGATCAAACTCTCCGCTTTCCGCAAGAGTCAGACCCTCTCTGCCGTCTCCCGAGGTCACAACGTCATATTCTTCATGGGCAAGCTCCAGCTGGACAAATCTTGCAAGCTGGGGTTCATCCTCAACAACAAGTATCTTTGCCATGTCAGATTCTCCTTTCATTCATCTCTTATCTCTTTTCTACTGAATAGCTGTAGCCTGACATAAGAGTAGCTATAAACAGAATTACAGCCATTCCGGCAGTTACGCAGCAGATAATGACTGCAAATATCAGCGGGAAAGTGAATCGGACTGAGCCATTCTTCGACGCTACTATCTGATAGGCAAGGATGTCCCTGAAGATCTCACATATCTTTCGGACGAGAAGCCGGAAAAATTCGCCTAAGCTTTCGGCATCTGCAGCTGTTTTTGTATAGGGTGTGCTGACAATATTCATTGAACCTGTGGAATACTTTCCTTTGGAGCTGCCAAGATGTCCTCGCTTTTCAAGGATGACCATAGCTTCGAGCAGGTCGAAGTTTGTCTCTCTCAGGACTTCCGCAGCCTCCTCATAGGATATTCCGCACTTTTCCACAAGCTTTTCAGCCATTTCATGCGGTTCCATCAATGCCTCCGCCTTTCTTTAACGGGGACTCTGCAATTCGTTACCTGGTGATGCATAGAGTAGTGTCAACACACCCTGATTTGCCGGATAAAGGATTTACATAGCCCCCTAAAATTTATCCATTATTGATTATATCATATTATTCATGATTTTTCAATACATCACGCTGAATTATTTAGCGTTTGTGAAGATGCCCTTGTCAGTTTCCTTTTCATCGGGAATATTAACCGATGGAGCGGATGCACAGGTGTAGCTTGCGGGAACAATGTCTGTCTGCTTCTGTTCCTTTGTAAAGCCGATTATGATATCCTTTGCAAGGTCGGGACCGCAGATCGTGTATCTTATACCGCAGATAAGTGAGATGATGAAAGCAGGAAGTGCGATCTCCCAGAGAATAGCAGCGATTATGATAGCAGCCAATGAGGGAATGCTGAAATACTCTCTTGAACCCTCAGCCTTTACGGATGTTCGGGATACCTTGCGGAAGAATGATACAAGTGCGTTTGATGCCTTTCTGCTGTTTTCCTTAACAGCCTCAGTGTTGATGAAGCTGCTTCTTGACTTTTTAGCATTCTGTGATTTTTCAAGCATCACAGCTGCAGCAAGCATATCCTTGCCGCAAGCCTCATAAGCGTACTTAGCCTCTTCAAATGTAGCACCGGTCTTGTTAACAAGCTCACATACAAAATCAAAATCAGTCATAATAAAACCTCCAAAATGTTTTCCGGAACCTTATGTTCCATATTTCCTTCTGTGGTTATTATAATAACATCCGAACATTAAGCTGTACTTTAAGCTTCATTAAAAACGGATTAGAAAAGCAGCAGAAAATGATAATAGAAAAGCATCATAGAATTCGTGCTTAACAAACCCTATGATGCATATATTTTATAACTAGTATTTAATCGTTCTGTCGCCTTTGTTCATAGATTGATTAAAGCTTAGTGTCAGAGGTTAGATCAGACAGTTACAGCCTGTGAGCCGGCATTTGATGAGTCGGCTGAGGTTTCTATAGTGGTTTCGATCCCATTTATCATGACATTGGGGTCGTCAAGGTCAATAATAAGGCACTTTCTGCCCTGGATAACCGTTGTGCGGACCTTTTCCGTAGCGTCTTTGCTGATATTTACAGTTATCTCGGGGATGGAAAGAACAGTTTTATTTTCAATGAGATTTGTTGCTTTAAGGCTTGCTTCTCCTACAGCTTGTTCGTATACAGCATCGAGTGCAGTCAGCTTTTCGTCACTTACTCCCGCATCGGAAAGAATGCTGCGGAGCCTGCTCTTGTCGATCAATGTTGGGTCAGTCTCGTTTTTGTTCTGAGCGACAACATCCTTGATGATATCATTTACCTTTGTAATTACAGTGTAATCCAGTTCTTCACGGCAGACACCTGTAAGAACAGCGTGAAAACGTTCCTTTTCACCCTCCGCAGTGAATTCAAAGCTGCATTCGAGCACATCCTCTATAACCGAAAGATTCGGTTTTTTGGGAGATTTTGTATAGTAAAGAACTTTGTTTACATCAGGGGAACGGTCAGAGAATACAGGGAACAGGAATCCGTCTGTAGGTGCTCTGTTGATTATCATTTCTGTGTTGGATTTCTTTGCGATAGTATTGTTTTCTTCGTCATAATATAGTCCGTCATCGCCTGTATTCACGGGGCAGATAGCAGTAATTATGAAATTATACTCACGGTCACTCTCGCCGATGCTTTCATCGTTCTTATCCTTGATAAGTATGCTGTAGGTGCAGTGACCTGCCAGAATAGTATAAGCAGATGCATATGTAAGATTTTCAACTATCCGCTTAACAAAATTCTCTGTGATCTCATCGGAATCAAACTTATCCTTCACTGCTGCGTAAAGGATATTCTGTGCTCCGCCTTCGCTGTAGGATTCATTGGGGAATGGGTATTCATTAAGATTCTTGCCTAAAGTACCGCTGAGAGTTTTTTTCAGAGTCTCCATGATAACGACCCCCTCATCATCAGGGATCATAGCATATGAGCGTACATCGGAGAACTTAATGTTCTTCTCCGCATCAACATAAGCTGCTGCGACCTTGTTCAGAGAAAACAGACCGCATCCCTCGCTGAAATTTTTTTTGATCTCCGCAATTTCCTTTTTGTTCATTCTGATTTTCCTTTCTCTTTCCTTCTTGACAAAAAACAGTACCGCATCAAAACGGTACTGTTGAATTATACCATATTTGTAATTTTTCTGCAATAGGCAAATGCACTAATATGTAACATAGATAATTTTACAAAGTTATCTTTTCAACTGTCACGCAGTTCTTGCCATTATTTTTGGAAGTGTACATAGCCTTGTCCGCTGTAATAAAGAAATCGTTGAAGCTAACCTTATCACTGCCGTATATGGGATGCCAGGATACACCCATGCTGAGTGTGATATGATAGTTTTCTTCAACTCCGTCAGACAGACGAGGACCGCAAAGGGGAGTGGATTCACACTCGCTGAGCAGAGCCTCGGAAATATTATGGATAACGGATTCGTTAATATCAGATATGTAAATGATGAATGAGTCACCGCCAAAGCGTCCGATAATGGCATCCGGGAAATGCTTTCTGATAAGGTCAGCTGTAAGACAGAGTGCATCATCTCCATGGGCATGACCGTATTTGTCATTGACAGCTTTGAAGTTGTCAATATCCGCCATAATAAGGAATCCGCGGGAGTTGCCCGAATTGATGGCAGTTTCGATCTTGCTGACAGCAGTATCCTTGTTGAGCAGACCTGTAAGATGATCGGTGGCAACAATGCTTTTCAAACGGTAATCGCTTGGCTGTTCATCACTGATGTCGATAATACGGCCCAGCACGCTGATGATCTTGCCTGAATCATCCGCAACGCTGGAATAATAAGCTCTGCACCATATATAATCATCAGTATCCATTACTTTGGAACGGTATTCAATGTTTCCTTTGCTGACCTTATGACAAGCCTTGTTTAGGGCGGAAACAAATATATTCATATCACTGTCAAACACAAGAAGGGGCTTTCTTAGAGATTGACTGTAATTCTCAATGGTTTTCTGGGATGCACCCTTTCGGGATGAAAATACCATTTTATCCTCAGCGATCTTATATTCAAAGAGAAATTCATCGGAGAGTTCTTCAAGAATGCGATAACGTTCACGGTCAACGGCAAGCTCCTGCTCCATATGCTTTCTTGAGGAAATATCGGTGATAGAAGCGAGGAATACCGGGTAATCGCTTTTGATGAAATCCACAACCCTTGCACGGATACTGAACCAACCCAATGAGTTGTCGAAACGGTAGCCCTGAGCTTCATAATAAAAAGGTTCATTATTGGTATATGCCTTCTCTGCACATCTGAAAATCGCTGCTTCATCTTCTTCAAGCAGTGTAACGGTTATGTTGTCCAGATATGGAAGATACTGTTCCTTTGTGTAGCCTACTGTATCAAAATAGCGTTCATTAAGATATAGTGCACGTACCTTATTGTCTTTAACTTCAAAAATAGAAAGACCGTCATAGAGGTTGTTGAAAAGCTGATGGTAAAGATTAATATCGGACGAAGCAGGCTCGATTATTGATGGATCGGTAATCCTGTTCATACGGTTTTCCATGACAATACATCTCCTTTTAAGGTATATTATAGATATTATAACACAACGTTAAAAAAAAAGCAATAGTTTTAGGATAATATTTCGTATTTTGATAGGAGTTGTATATTTTTTTTAGAGATGCTCTCATAAAATCTCCTGTTTCTCATGATTTTGCATAATATTTGCTCATGATTTAGCATAATATTTGCCGGAAGGTAAAGAAGTGCGTTATTTAATTTTTTGTAAAAATAAGAATTTTTATAAAAATCCTCTTTTCTTTTTATAATAAATGTGATATAATAGAAAAAATTATCAGTTATTAGAATTAATAACAAGGGAGTATCAGAGTATGGAAAAAAAGAAAAAAGTACTTATTATCGGTTCAGGTCCTATTATTATAGGTCAGGCCTGTGAATTTGACTATTCGGGGACACAGGCATGCAAGGCTTTGAGAAAGCTGGGGTATGAGATCGTACTGGTAAACTCAAACCCTGCGACTATTATGACTGATCCAGGAATTGCAGATGTGACATATCTGGAACCTCTTAACGCAGAACGTCTGGAAGAGATCATTGCTGCTGAGCGTCCCGATTGCCTCCTTCCTAACCTTGGGGGACAGTCAGGACTTAACCTTTGCTCTGAGCTGGACAAGAAGGGTATCCTTAAAAAGTATAATGTTGAGGTTATCGGTGTTCAGGTGGATGCTATTGAACGGGGTGAGGACCGTATTGAGTTCAAGAAGACAATGGACAGTCTTGGCATTATGATGGCACGCAGCGAGGTAGCTTACACAGTAGATGAAGCTCTTGCCATTGCTGACAAGCTTGGCTATCCTGTTGTTCTCAGACCTGCTTATACAATGGGCGGTACAGGCGGAGGACTTGTATACAATACAGAAGAGCTTAAGAGTGTATGTGCAAGAGGTCTGCAGGCATCCCTCGTCGGACAGGTTCTTGTTGAAGAATCCATCCTTGGCTGGGAGGAGCTTGAGCTTGAGGTAGTCCGTGACCGCAAGGGCAACATGATAACGGTATGCTTTATAGAAAATATAGACCCGCTGGGTGTTCATACAGGTGACAGCTTCTGCTCCGCTCCTATGCTCACAATTCCCGAGGATGTTCAGAAGGAACTTCAGCGTCAGGCATATAAGATAGTTGATGCTATCCAGGTCATCGGCGGTACTAACGTTCAGTTTGCCCGCAATACACAGGACGGCAGGATCATCGTTATTGAGATCAATCCGAGAACATCACGTTCCTCTGCTCTTGCTTCCAAGGCAACAGGTTTCCCTATTGCCCTTGTTTCTGCAATGCTGGCTACAGGTCTTACTCTTGAGGAAATTCCCTGCGGTAAATACGGTACGCTTGATAAGTATTATCCTGACGGTGACTACATTGTAATCAAGTTCGCCCGCTGGGCATTTGAGAAGTTCAAGAATTCCGAGGATAAGCTGGGAACACAGATGCGTGCGGTAGGCGAAGTCATGAGCATCGGCAAGACATATAAGGAAGCTTTCCAGAAGGCTATCAGAAGCCTTGAAAAGGGAAGATACGGTCTTGGTTTTGCTAAGGATTTCAACAGCAAAACAAAGGAAGAGCTTATCAATATGCTCCTTATTCCTACATCGGAGCGTCAGTTCATTATGTATGAGGCCCTGAGAAAGGGTGCTACTGTTGACGAACTCTATGAGCTTACAAAGATCAAGAAGTACTTTATCGAGCAGATGAAAGAGCTTGTAGATGAGGAAAATGCTCTGATCGCCGGCAAGGGAAGTGTTCCTGCAAAGGATGTTCTTGCTCAGGCAAAGAAGGACGGCTTCTCCGACAAGTACCTTTCACAGATACTTGAAGTAAGCGAAGAAGATATCCGTGCAAAGAGAACCGAATACGGAATAGTTGAGGCTTGGGAAGGTGTTCACGTAAGCGGTACAAAGGATGCTGCTTATTATTATTCCTCCTACAACTGCCCTGATAAGAACCCCATTTCCGAAGACAAGCCTAAGATCATGATACTTGGCTCGGGTCCTAACAGAATCGGACAGGGTATTGAGTTTGACTACTGCTGCGTTCATGCGGCAAATGCTCTGAGAGAGCTGGGATTTGAGACGATCATGGTCAACTGCAATCCCGAAACAGTTTCCACCGACTATGATACGTCCGATAAGCTCTATTTTGAGCCCCTTACACTTGAAGATGTTCTTTCTATACATGAAAAGGAGAAGCCTGTTGGCGTTATTGCACAGTTCGGCGGACAGACTCCTCTTAATCTTGCTGCCGATCTTAAGAAAGCAGGCGTAAATATCCTCGGAACAACTCCCGAGACAATTGATTTTGCAGAGGACAGAGATCTGTTCAGAGCAATGATGGAGAAGCTTGAGATCCCTATGCCCGAATCAGGAATGGCTGTTACGGTAGATGATGCTCTTGAGATCGCAGATAAGATCGGATATCCTGTAATGGTTCGTCCTTCCTATGTTCTCGGCGGACGGGGAATGGAAGTTGTTCACGATGCTGAAAACCTTAAGATATACATGAATGCTGCTGTTGGCGTAACACCTGACAGACCTATCCTTATCGACCGTTTCCTTCACAATGCACTTGAATGCGAGGCTGATGCTATCAGTGACGGTGAGAATGTATTTGTTCCTGCTGTAATGGAGCACATTGAGCTTGCGGGCATCCACTCCGGTGACTCTGCATGCATTCTTCCTTCTCTCAACATATCACAGGAAAATGTTGCTACTATCAAGGATTATACAAGGAAGATCGCCAAGGAAATGGGCGTAAAGGGTCTTATGAATATGCAGTACGCTATTGAGAACGGCAAGGTTTATGTTCTTGAAGCTAACCCCCGTGCATCAAGAACAGTTCCTCTCGTTTCCAAGGTATGCAATATTCAGATGGTCAAGCTTGCAACAGAGATAATTACTGCTCCTATTACAGGCAATCCGTCACCTGTTCCCGGGCTTCGTGAGAAGAAGTTCAATCACTACGGTGTCAAGGAAGCTGTGTTCCCCTTTAATATGTTCCCTGAGGTTGACCCGCTGTTAGGTCCCGAAATGCGTTCCACAGGTGAGGTTCTCGGTATTTCCGATAACTTCGGTGAAGCATACTTTAAGGCTCAGGAAGCTACCCAGACAAGGATCGCTCTTGAAGGAACGGTTCTTATCAGCGTAAATGATAACGATAAGCCCGAGATAGTTGACGTGGCAAGAGATTTTGCAGAGCTGGGATTCAAGATCATTTCTACAGGCGGTACTTACGATTTGCTTACAAAGAATGGTATCAAGGCTGAAAAGATATACAAGCTTCAGCAGGGCAGACCCAACATTCTTGACGCAATAACAAACGGTGAGATCGACATTGTAATCAATACTCCCGATAACAAGCAGGGTCTTGAGGATGACAGCTACATCAGAAAGAGTGCCATCCGTAAGAGAGTGTTCTATGTTACTACAGCTGCAGCTGCAAAGGCTACAGTTGAGGGTATCAAGGCTGTCAAGAACGGCAGAGGAAAGACAGTTAAGTCTCTGCAGCAGTTCCACAGCGAGATCGAATAAGAATAAGCTTTAAACGTTAGGTATACAAATACGGCAGCTAAGCACAGCCAATCGGAATGATCTGATGATGGCTGTGTTTGCTGCCGTTTCTTTTTGTATGCAGATGCATAACGGTGAAAAAGCATCAAAGTGAACGAAAGGCTCACTTTGATGCTTATAGAAAGTATTCGAAAAATAAACGATTATTCCATTGCAGCAAGAGATTCGTTGAAATCAGCGATAAGTGCATCCATTGCATCTACCAGAGAATCTCTTACAGAAGGCCAGTCACTGCCGTAGAAGGGAGCTCTGATACCTGTCTCACCGCTGTCAATGATGCTGTTCATATCAGTAGGACAGCCGGTATGGATAGAGTACATAGGATGCTCGTTTGTCATAGCTGTGATCTTATCCTTCATCTCGATCATTTCATCTGTCCAGCCAAAGTCATTTCTCAGCTTATCCTTTGCAATTGCAACAGTTCCCTCGTCAAGATTTGATGCAAGGATGCATTCCATAAAGCGGATAACGCCTTCGGGATTCTGTGCTCCCTTACACATCATATATGCATCCATTCCTGCAGGGAGGTAATATTCATCTGCATCGTCAGCCTTCGGCATGGGAACGAACATAACATCCTCGGGATTGCCAAAGGTTGGTGTCCAGATATCGGGAGCAGATTCCATTGTATATATACCGTCAATGTAGAAAAGCTCTTTGCCCTCACCGATGAATTCGGGATGAACCTGCCATCCGAAAATGTTCTTATCAAGAACGAGACCGTTTGTTGCAAGGCTGTACTGGAAATCCATTGAAGCTTCAAGACGCTTATCAAAAAGGTTGTGAACAAGCTGACCGTCCTTAAGCTCAAGGGGAGCAACGCCGCAGGTGAGCATAAGGGGAGTCTCGTTGAACCATCCGTCAAGACCGTAACACTCGTTATCGGGATCAACAAATTCAAGAAGCATATTCTTGAATGCTGACCATGTCCATTCACCATTTTCCAGAAGCTCCTGAGGATCCTCAAATCCGCATTCCTCGATGGTCTTTTTGTTGTAGATCACTACCATTCCGGGAGAAGCCGCTGTTGCAATGAGATAATGATTGCCTTTAAGCTCAAACTGATCGTTCAGGTCCTTAACATTGCTCCAGAGGCTGCTGTCATAATCAATATACTCGTCGACTGCCATAAACTGACCGTTAGGAACACCCTTGGGGAATGAATCAAGGTCGCCTCCTGCGATAAAGTCGATTCCTTCGCCGCCCAGGATCATAGTTGAAAGGTCAGTGAAACGCTTGCTCCATGTAGTGGGTATGTACTCGATCTCGCCTCCGTACTTTGTTTCGAAAAGCTCAAGTGAAAGTGACTTGGTATTTCCTGATGTAGTAGCGTGGAATGGGTCATAGAAAGAGAACCACTTTATAGTCTTGTTCTCAAGCTCTGTGTCGGTAAGGAGATCAGCAACGTTGTTTACAGTGTCCTGATCCTCGGATGCAAGAGTTTCTGAGTTGATCTCAACTGTGACCTGAGTAGTAGTCTCCATCGTTTCATCGTAGCTTACGCCTTCCTCTGAATCTGAACATCCTGCAAATGCAGCTGTCATGGATAAAGCGGTAAGACCGGCGATTATTCTTTTATGCTTTTTCATTTGTCATCCTCCTATAGAATTTTTGATATTGCATATGTTTTATTATGATGCAATTATATCATATTGTCATGGATTTGTCAACGTTTTCATTGTACATTTTGCATATATATTTTTGTTTGGGTGTTTATTTAATGTAAAATAGTGTGTTTTCCGGAATGCAGCACAGTTTACAGCGGTTATTGCCCGGCCAATTAACTGATGAAGATTTATGCAAATACCCTCTGATGAAAGCATATTGTAGTGTTCCTGTTGTCATTGTGTACACTGTAAGGCGAACAGTCCAAAATCTTATTACTGCTTCGAAAGCATACGTTGCCTCCCGGAAAAAACAAATGAAATCTGCCACCAAAATTTTGATTTATTATATATGTTTTGTGCGTTTCGTCAACAGCATAGTACAGATAGTACGGAATAATATGTATTTGATAAATATCTGCACGCAAGGGCGTAATGGTTGCAGTTATAAAAAAGGAGCGTGATTTTTTGCTCACACTCCACGATAAAAGGAAATCTATAGCTGATATCTATGTGTCACAGAAAATTCCGGTGCGAACTGTACTGCTGCGGTCCTTTTTGTCAGATTGAATACAACCGAGTAGTTTTCGTCGCCGGTAATATGGTTTTCATGCAGCAGACGGAAAGCCGTATCTTCATCGACAATTCCGCCGTGTGCGTCAAGATAATCCCGATATGCAAGATATCGGTCTTTTCCAAAGCCTTCCATTTCCGGATTATCAAAGATCAGGAAATTTGAGCAGATCTGATAAGGCTTTTCACTGCGAATTATTTTCATCTCACCCTTGACGTACTCAATAATAGCACTGTTTCCGCCTGCATCGGCGATCTGAAAATGCGAAATATTATCCTCCGGAGCCATTGTGTAGTGTTCCAAAAAATCGAGTACCTCGTCAACCGTTTTGCAGCGGTCGATGATCGCACGATAGAGGGAATAATAGCACAGAGGGATCTTATTTCCGTAAGAGCCGATCTCCGTGCCGCTTGCGGTGAATGTGACAAGTGCCAGTCCGTGAGCGTTCATCCCGTCCTGCATTTCGTAAGGAACGCCCAGTGCCCTTGCACGGTCGATAGGTTTTTCAACCGTCAGATCGGAGAATTCCTCCCACGCTGATGCGAAACGGAAGAAAAACAGCAGATTGGATATCCCGATCGTTTTGCCGGTTACTTTATTCTCGGCAAGTGTGATTCCGGGCATTTTTTGGGGATTGTCCAGATCGTGGCACAGCAGGAAGTCACCTTCAGAATTGTGTGCGGTAAAGCCTGAACAATTATGGTGATTCTTGTAAAAGAACCTGTTGTCAATACCCTCATACAGATATTTTGTCTGAAAATCCAGCATAGCGAAGCTATCCGCCGCACCGCATTTCAGATATTCGTCCATTGCATAATCACCAAAGTATGTGATCTCATAAGCATTTTCACCGGGGAATTTCCGCAGGGATTCGATAGTCTTGTTCTTATTTTTATCTTTAAAACTGAACATAGTGTTATTTACTCCTTTAGTTTCCGATAAGTCAAGCAGTTAAGCAGCCCGATTTATTCCATTATAACCCAAACAAAAATTATAGTCAAGAGGAGAACGAGCATATCTATCATAACAAATATGGTACTTATGGAAATGATCGAATAAAACCCACCATATTTTTTACGTTTTGCACGATAGTGCGGAATTATCTGTGCTTGTACGGTATTTGCACGCACAGACTTAATGAGTTTCTCGAAAACATAAAGTATACAGTCAAAAAAGACATTTTCGGAAAAAGTGTGCTATAATAGGAATAAGCTCAGAGGAAAAATTCCAAGAGACGAACAAAAAATATTAAGGTGCTGCCGATGAACGGCAGACCGAATCATGTATTTAGAGTACCCGATTTTTATGGAAACGTTCAAGCTGCTCTTGCTGTGTTGGGAAATCTGAAAAAAATCAGAAGAAATATTAAAAAAAGGCTTGCATTTTTATACATAATGTGATATAATACATATAGTACATCAATCAGTTCAGGCAAAAGACCGGAATCCTCCGGTCTTTATTGTTTGTATGGAGGTATGCTTATGGCAGGAAAAAAGGGAGGAAACACCACAGCGACGGTATATTCGCTTGCAAAGCCCATCGCTGATGAACTGGGTCTTTCTATCTGGGACGTAACATTTGATAAGGAAGGGTCGCTTTGGTATCTCAGAGTACTTATCGACAAGCCGGGGGGATATGTTGACATGGACGATTGTGAAGCCATGACAAGACCGCTTTCTAAGGTACTCGATGAAAAGGATCCCATCGAGGAAAGCTATATGCTTGAGGTCGGCTCACCCGGGCTTGGACGAGTTCTCAGGAGACCGGAACATTTCGAAGAATATATTGATTGTCCCCTCAGGATAAGATATATTCGCGAAAAGGACGGCGTAAAGGAATTTATTGCAGTTCTGACAGCGTATAATAAGGATACGGGCGTTATTTCCGTTGAAACTGAGCAGGGTCCTGCCGAGGTCGCAATTTCGGATACAGCTTTTATCAGGCTGTATGATGACGAAGATCTTCCCGATGAATTTGATGAGGAAAATTAATATATTGGAGGATACTGAAAAAATGAACAAAGAATTTTTTGAGGCTCTCGAGTGTCTCGCAGATGAAAATGGAATACCTGTTGACGCACTTGCAGAAAAAATTGAACAGGGTGTAAGAAAGGCTGTTGTCAAGGAATATCCGGATTGTGATGCATTCCTTATTAAAGTCGATCTGACTGAAAGAAGATTTGACGTATGCATCATGAGAACAGTTGTTGATGATGAACCTACTTATATCAATGAGATCAATATTGACGAAGCTAAGACGATTGATCCAAACTGCGTATGCGGAGACAGCGTTCCTTATCCTCTCGACCCCACAGCATTCGGACGTGTTGCTGCTCAGTACGCTAAACAGGCCATCCGTCACGATGTAAAGGAATTCGAGAAGGAAAAGCTTATTGCACAGTATAAGGATAAGGTGCATGACATTATCTCGGCTACTGTTCAGAAGATCGAACCTGCAACAGGAAATGCGACCCTTACTGTTGACAAGAATGAGATCTACCTTTTCAAGAATGAGCAGATCCCCGGAGAAGCACTTACAGAGGGAGACATCATTAAGGTTTATGTTGTTGGTATTATAAATCCTGACAGAAAGCCTGCAGTTAAGATCTCTCGTACACACAAGGATCTTGTCAAGCGTCTGTTTGAGCTTGAGATTCCTGAGATCTATGACGGCGTTGTTGAGGTCAAATCCATTTCCCGTGAAGCAGGCTCCAGAACAAAGATCGCTGTCTGCTCCAAGGATCCCAACGTTGATCCCGTGGGTGCATGTATCGGTCCCAGACGTTCAAGGATCAGCAAGGTCGTTGATGAGCTGGGCGGCGAAAAAATCGATATCATCGTATATGATGAGGATCCCGCAGTATTTATCGCTAAGGCTCTTGCTCCTGCTGACGTTGTAAGCGTTGAGCTTATGGAGGGTGAGGAGAAGGCCTGCACAGTCATCGTACCTAATAATCAGCTTTCACTTGCTATCGGCAACAAGGGTCAGAATGCTAAGCTTGCTGCTCGTCTGACAGGCTACAAGATAGATATCAAGCCCGAAAATCCTATTGACTGATTATCAGCTGACAGATATGAAAGCCGGGTGATAATGTGTCAGGAACTAAAAAGATTCCCATGCGTATGTGTCTCGGATGCGGTGAGATGAAGCCAAAAAAGGAGCTTATAAGAATAGTAAGATCTCCTCAGGATGATATTTCACTGGATCTGACGGGCAAAAAATCCGGCAGGGGAGCATATATATGCAGATCTGCCGAATGCCTTAAGCTGGCAAGAAAAGCAAGAAGGCTCGAAAAAAGCTTCTCCTGCCGCATATCAGACGAGATTTATGATAGTATGGAGAGAGAGCTGAATGAACAGCAATAATGATAGAATAATAAATCTTCTCACAATGTGCAGAAAAGCGGGACGGATACAGATGGGATTTGATCCATCCAAGGAAAGTCTTGCGGAGGGAAAAGCCAATATTATACTTACAGCTTCCGATGTTTCCCCAAAAACCGAAAAAGAAATACGTTTCTTTGCAGATAAATCAGGCATTCCTGTTATGAGAATACCTTACACCATTGAAGAGATCGGTTTCGGTCTGGGTAAAAAATCAGGTGTGCTTGCCGTATGTGATGAAGGATTTTCAAAAAAGCTGAAGGAGCTTCTTAGCTTCTCGGAATAATGGAGGATATTACAGCCTATGAGTACAAAACAGACTCAGTCAAAATCAAAACTCAGTGAGGTAGCAAAGGACCTCAGGATCACTAATCAGGAGCTTGCAGATGTTCTTGCAAAAAAGTTCGGCACAGTTAAGAAGCCTTCTGCAAGTCTCAATGAGGAAGAAATGAACTATACGCTGGAGTATTTCACGCAGCGTAATCAGGTCGCTGATTTCAATAGCTATTTTTCAAACAGAACAGCACCTGAGCCTGCTGAGGAAAAGCCTAAGCAGGAGAAGAAGACTAAAAAGGCAGATCAGCCTAAGAATGAACAGCCCAAGGAACAGGCAAAGCCCGCTCCTAAGGCAGAGAAGGCTCCTGCTCCAAAGGCAGAGACAAAGCCTGCTCCGGAAAATAAGCAGCAGGAAGCTCCTAAGCAGGAGAAGAAGCCTGCTCAGGCACCTGCAAAGTCCCAGAAGAATATTGCTGCCAAGCCTGCACAACAGTCTGCCGTTGAACGTTTCAACAGCCAGGTAAAGAAAGCTGATGAGCAGAAGAAAAAGCAGCAGGAGAAGAAGTCTGAGGCAAAGCCTGCTGATAACAAGCAGGATAAGAACGCTAACAAGACAAAGCTCGGAGGAAATTTCTCCAGCGAGTCTGTAAAGGTTGAGACCAAGACACGTACTGTTGATACAAGAGGAAGCTATATCGAGATCGATAAGTACAATGAAAAGTATGAGAATATTGCTCCCGCTAACAACGGCGGCAAGCACGGCAAGGATAATTTCTCCAAGAAGCAGAAGCTCACTCAGAAGTCTGCTCAGAGAAACAAGCAGCAGTATTCCAGCAAGAGAGAGACCGAAGCTGAAAAGCTCCGCAGACTGGAGCTTGAACGTGCAAGAAAGCAGCAGCTCAAGGTTCTCATTCCCGATGAGATCGTTGTTTCCGAGCTTGCTTCACGTCTTAAGGTAACTGCTACCGAGGTTATCAAGAAGCTTATGGGTCTCGGCGAGATGAAGGGCATCAACGAGGTCATTGACTTTGATACAGCATCTCTCGTTGCTGAGGAGCTGGGTGCGAAGGTTCAGAAGGAAGTTATCGTAACTATCGAAGAGCGTCTTATCGACGACAGCGAGGACGACGGCGAGGGCATCGAAAGAGCACCTGTAGTAGTTGTTATGGGTCATGTTGACCACGGTAAAACTTCACTTCTCGACTATATCAGACATGCAAATGTTACCAGTACCGAAGCAGGCGGTATTACACAGCATATCGGTGCTTACAGGGTAAACTATAACGGCAAGGATATCACATTCCTTGATACTCCCGGTCACGAGGCATTTACTTCAATGCGTGCAAGAGGTGCATCTATCACTGATATCGCTATACTTGTAGTTGCAGCGGATGACGGTATCATGCCGCAGACTGTCGAAGCGATAAACCATGCAAAGGCAGCCGGCGTTTCTATCATCGTTGCGATAAACAAGATGGATAAGCCCGGTGCTAATCCTGATAATATCAAGCAGCAGCTTACCGAACACAATCTCGTTGTTGAAGAATGGGGCGGTGACGTTATCTGCGTTCCTGTTTCTGCAAAGACAGGTATGGGTATTGATGAACTTCTTGAGAACGTACTTCTGGTAGCCGAGGTTGCTGAGCTTAAGGCTAACCCCAACCGTCTTGCAAAGGGTACTGTTATTGAGGCTCGTCTTGACAAGGGAAGAGGTCCTATCGCAACACTTCTCGTTCAGAACGGTACTCTCCACACAGGTGATATCATTATCGCAGGTATTGCTGTGGGGCGTGTTAGAGTGATGACCAACGACAAGGGTCAGACCGTAACGGAAGCAGGACCTTCCTGCCCTGTTGAGATAACAGGTCTTGCTGAGGTTCCTTCTGCAGGCGATATTTTCAATGCAGTTGAGGATGAGCGTCTTGCAAGAGAGCTGGTTGAACAGCGTAAGCATGAGGCTAAGCAGGAGCAGTTCAAGCAGTATCAGAAGGTTACTCTTGATAACCTCTTCAGCCAGATCGAGCAGGGTGATATCAAGGAGCTTCCCATCATTGTAAAGGCTGACGTACAGGGCTCTGTTGAGGCTGTAAAGCAGTCGCTGGAGAAGCTTTCCAACGATGAAGTAAGAGTTCGAGTTATCCATGGTGCAGTTGGTGCTGTTTCCGAGGGTGATGTAATGCTTGCAAATGCATCCAATGCTATCATTGTAGGATTTAATGTAAGACCTGATCCCGTTGCTGCAGAAAGTGCGGAGCGTGACGGTGTTGATATCAGACTTTATCGTATTATCTACGATGCTATCGAAGAGATCGGAACCGCTATGAAGGGCATGCTTGCTCCTAAGTTCCGTGAAAATGCTATGGGACGCATCGAGGTAAGACAGGTTTATAAGATCACAAACGTTGGTCTTGTTGCCGGTTCATATGTACTGAACGGCAAGGTTACAAGAGCTTGTGAGATCCGTGTTGTACGTGACGGTATAGTTATTGCCGAGGATAAGATGTCCAGCCTTAAGAGATTCAAGGATGATGTCAAGGAGGTTGCCGAGGGTTACGAGTGCGGTATCACCCTTGAAAGATTCAATGATATTAAGGAAGGCGATATATTCGAGGCATTCATCATGGAGGAATACCGTCCCGACTGATTATTTTAACAGGAGGCATATATGCCCAACTTTAAAAACAGAAGAATATCCGAGGATATCAGACGTGAGATATCAGGTCTGATCAGAGAACGTATCAAGGACCCAAGAGTTAAAAGCGGACTTGTTTCAATTGTCCGCACCGAGCTCTCCGGGGATAACTCCCATTGCAAGGTCTATGTGTCACATCTTGACGGCATCAGTGCTGCCAAAGATGCTGTCAAGGGACTGGAAAGTGCCGAGTGGATGCTTAAAAAGGAGATCGCTAACAAGCTTCATCTGAAAAAGTGTCCTGAGCTTAAATTCATTGCCGATGATTCTATTGAATACTCAGCAGATATTGAAAAGCTTCTCGGTTCAATGGGAAATAAAGCGGAAGCTGATGACGAATCAGAAGCCTCCGAGGATGAAGAATAAGCTATTTGAAAGGATGACTGAATATGGCAATCGAAAAAAAGAACCATGTTGACAGCATATCCATGGCAGAAGCAGCAAAATTCTTCAAAGAAAACGACAATTTTTACATTCTTACCCATGTAAGCCCTGACGGAGATGCTATGGGCAGCGGATTCGGCCTTTGCCGCATCCTCCGCAATATGGGCAAGAAAGCAAACGTACTTTGTTCCGATCCCTTTCCCATGAGATACGAGTTCCTGTGGAAGGATTACGAGCTTGAAAAATTCTCACCGAATGTTATCGTTTCAGTTGACCTTGCCGATACTAACCTTTTCGGCAAGGAACTGAGCGTGTACAAGGGATTTGTCGATCTTTGCATAGATCATCATATCTCCAATACAGGCTACGCAAAGAAAACTCTTCTGGACGGAGGTGCGTCAGCTGCATGCCAGGTCATTTATGATATGTGCATTGAAGGTGAAATGCCTGTTGATGAATTTGCAGCTGAATGCTTCTATGTTGGTATTGCAACTGATACAGGATGCTTCAAATTTGAAAACACTACACCCCGTGCTCACAGAATAGCAGCTGATATTATTGAGAAATATGACATTCCCTATGCTAAGATCAACCGTGAGCTGTTCGATATCAAAAGCAGAGCCAGAATGCAGGCTGAGCAGATGGCAATGAGCTCCATGGAAATGTATCTGGATGACAAATGTGCCATTATTGCTATCACAAGCGATACAATTGCTCAGACAGGTCTTGCCAAGGAAGAGTTTGAGGGTATGGCTTCACTCCCGATGCAAATCGAGGGTGTTGAGATCGGTGTTACTATCAAGGAAAAGGAACCCGGAAAATACAAGGTTTCATTGCGTTCCGTAAATACTGACGTTTCCGCTGTATGTGCTAAGCTGGGCGGAGGAGGTCATGCAAGAGCGGCAGGATGCACCGTTGAGGGAGATCTGCAGCAGGCGAAGCTTAAGCTTCTTTCTGTAATTGCACCTGTTCTTGGCTTTGACCTGTGGCTGTCATGAGTGAGAATACAGAACTGAACGGCATTATCTGTATGTATAAGCCTGTCGGATTCACATCATTTGATGTTATCGCAAAGATGCGTGGAATAATGCGATTCAAGAGGCTTGGGCATGCAGGTACACTTGATCCGATGGCTGAGGGTGTGCTGCCTGTTTTCTGCGGACGAGCTACTAAAGCTTGCGAGATGCTTCCCGATCATGACAAGATCTACGAGGCTGAATTCAGACTGGGAACCGTTACGGATACTCAGGACAGTACGGGTCAGGTAACATCTGACTTTACTGATACCGAGGCATATAGAACTGTAACTGCTGAGGCAGTGGGAACAGCACTTGAAGCTTTCAGGGGAGACATTATGCAGGTTCCGCCCATGTATTCGGCGGTTTCGGTTGGAGGAAAGCGTCTTTATGAGCTTGCACGTCAGGGAAAGACTGTTGAACGGCAGGCTCGTCCTATTACAATTTATGAGCTTGAGCTTCTGTCTTTTGACGAAACCGAAAAATGCGGCAGACTTCGTATTTCATGCTCAAAGGGAACATATATCAGAACGCTTATCAATGATATAGGGGAAAAGCTTGGGACAGGCGGTATTATGACCGCTCTGAAACGTACATCCGCATGCGGGTTTTCAATTGAAAGCTGCGTTACCCTCGATCAGCTTCAGCTGCTTGCTGACAGAGGTGAGGGATTTGAGGGAGTTGTTCTTCCTATTGAGAGTGTGTTCGGATATCTTCCGAAGCTCCGCCTGGGAGAAGCACAGGAAAGAATGTACCGCAACGGTATCAGACTTGATCTTAACAGATTGAAGCTTCCTGACAGCACATCGGAGGTGTTCGCTGTTTACGGACAGAACGGTTTTATCGGGACGGCTCTCGCAGACCGTGAAAAAATGCAGCTTAGGGTCGGAAAGAATTTCTGATATTTCACTGCTGCACATATACAATGTATAATTGAGGGATAAATTTGATAAAGCTATATCTATCAGATAAAGCTGCTGAACGCACCGTTGTTGCTATGGGCATCTTTGACGGACTGCACAGGGGACATGCTTCTGTTATCGGAAAGGCAGTCTCAATTGCATTCGATGAAAATATGGCTCCTGCTGTATTTACATTCAATACAGGCGGGATAACAACAAAAGGCTTGGATTTCAAGCCCATTTACAGTGATGATTCCAAAGAGAAGCTCCTTGAAAGCAAGGGTGTGAAATATATTCTGTCACCCGAATTTGAAGATATCCGAAGCTACAGTGCCGAAAGATTTGTTAAAGAGATCCTTATCGGTGTAATGAATGCAAAAATTGCTGTCTGCGGACGTGATTTCCGCCTTGGCAGGGGAGCAGAATGCGGTATTGAACAGCTTGAGAAATTATGCTCAGACTGTGGGATAAGGCTTGTGACTGTTGATGAGGTGGATGATTCCGACGGCAGAAAGATATCCTCAGCTGATATCCGCAGGCTGATAACTGACGGTGATATTACAAGAGCTAATAAGCTGCTGGGGCATGATTATGCTATATGCGGTACTGTTGTCCATGGAAAAAAGCTGGGCAGAACTATGAATTTTCCTACTGCCAATCAGCTTATGGACGAGGAAATTATTTTACCTAAATTCGGAGTTTATGCATCCTACTGCGAGCTGAACGGGAATGTTTACAGGGGAGTCACCAACATTGGTGTAAAGCCTACTGTTTCGGATTCATCTGTTCCTCTGGCTGAAACCTTTTTCTGCGGATTTTCGGGTGATCTTTACGGTAAGGATATTACCGTAAGACTGCTTGAATTTACTCGTCCCGAGATGAAATTCGGCAGCATTGAAGAATTAAGAAACAGAATTGCTCTGGACACAGCTGCTGTTATCAATATGAAATATCCCTTTGAAACCATATAAATGATTAATGGAAGGAATGATACAGATGGAAACATCCAAAAGAGTAAGAACCAGATTTGCACCCAGCCCCACAGGCTTTATGCACATTGGTAATCTTCGTACTGCTGTATATACTTACATTATTGCAAGAAAATACGGCGGAGATTTTATTCTCCGGATTGAGGATACAGACCAGGAAAGATACGTAGAGGGTGCAGTTGAGAAAATATATGACACACTCCGTACCTGCGGACTTAACTGGGATGAAGGACCCGATGTTGGCGGTCCCGTGGGTCCCTACATCCAGTCAGAAAGAATGGGAACATACAAGGAGTATGCTCTTAAGCTTATCGAGTCAGGTCATGCATACTACTGCTTCTGCACAAAGGAGCGTATCGACGCACTGCACAAGCAGCAGCAGGAGGCTAAGGTCTCTAATATGATGTACGACCGTCACTGCCGTGATCTGCCTAAGGATGAGGTCGATAAGCTGCTTGCAGCAGGCACTCCTTACGTAATCAGACAAAAGATGCCTTTAGAAGGAAGCACTACCTTTACAGATGTTCTTTACGGTGATATCACAGTTGAGAACAGCATCCTTGACGATCAGGTGCTTATCAAGGCTGATGGAATGCCCACTTATAACTTTGCTAACGTAATTGACGATCATCTTATGGGTATTACTCACGTTGTAAGAGGAAATGAGTATCTTTCATCTGCTCCTAAGTATAATCTTCTTTATGATGCATTCGGATGGGAGGTCCCTCAGTATATCCACGTTGAGCACATCATGCGTGACGCTCAGCATAAGCTTTCCAAGCGTGACGGAGATGCTTATTTCGGTGATTTCGTTGATAAGGGATTTTATGTTCCTGCTATCATCAACTACATTGCACTCCTCGGCTGGGCACCTAAGGGAGAGAATGAAATATTCTCCCTTGATGAGCTTGTCCGGGAATTTGATATCAACGGACTTTCAAAGTCTCCTGCTGTGTTCGATATAGTCAAGATGAAGGCTATCAATGCAGAACATATCCGCAGACTCACACACGATCAGTTCAAGGAGATCGCAATGCCTTACATTCGTCAGACTGTAAAGCGTACAGATGTTGATTTTGACGTTCTTCTTAACGCACTTCAGCCCCGTACAGAGGTTCTTACAGACATTCCCGAGAAGGTGGATTTCATTGATGCAGTGCCTGAGTACAGCGAGGAGCTTTATTTCAATAAGAAGATGAAGACAAATGCCGAAACAGGTCTCCAGGCTCTTAAGATGATACTCCCTGTACTTGAAGCTGTTGAGGTATGGAACGAAGAAAACGTTCATGCTGCACTTTTTGCTGAGATAGAAAAGCAGGGTGTAAAGAACGGATGGATGCTCTGGCCTATAAGAACAGCTCTCTCTGGCAAGGCACTTACACCCGGCGGTGGTGTTGAACTTTGTGCTATTCTCGGAAAGGATGATACCATCAATCGTATCAAGGCGGCTATTGAAAAGCTTACAAAGTAATTTCGTGTGTTTATCACTTGTTTATCACACATTGATTGTATTATCTTATATATGCATATTCTCCGATTTATTAAGGATTGATCACAATTCAGTCCTGAAAGGATGGAAAAAAATGATCGAGGTCAAAAACCTTACAAAACAATATGGTTCCCAGAAGGCTGTTGACAACCTTTCATTCACTGTCAACGATGGTGAGATACTTGGTTTTCTCGGTCCGAACGGTGCCGGCAAATCAACTACCATGAATATTCTTACAGGATACATTTCTGCAACAGACGGACAGGCTCTTATCAACGGAATTGATATCCTTGATAATCCTACAGCGGCAAAGAAGGAGATAGGTTATCTTCCTGAGCTTCCTCCTCTTTATCTTGATATGACTGTTAAGGAATACCTCAACTTCATCTACGACCTGAAAAAGTGCAAGCTTCCCCGTGAAGCACACATTGAAGACGTATGCAAGCTTGTCAAGATCACAGATGTGTATGACAGAGTTATCAAGCACCTCTCAAAGGGCTACAAGCAGCGTGTGGGCATGGCTCAGGCACTTATCGGAAATCCCAAGATCCTTATTCTTGACGAGCCGACTGTAGGTCTCGACCCTAAGCAGATACTTGATATCAGAAATCTTATCAAGAAGCTTGGCAAGAAGCACACGGTAATACTTTCTTCACATATCCTTTCTGAGATACAGGCTGTATGCGACAGGATCATTATTATCAACCACGGTGTTATTGCAGCTGATGATACCACCGAGAATCTTACAAGGAAGCTCTCCGATGATCTTAGATATATCGCAAGAGTTGATGGTCCCCGTGAGGAAGTTATCAAGATGATAAGCAGCATTAACGGCGTTGAGAATGTTGTTGCTGAAATGGAACGTGAACCGGGTATCTACGATTACGAGATCGAGGTCAAGGAAAACACCGATATACGCCGTGATCTTTTCAAGCGTATTGCTGAAAGAAACTGGTACCTCCTTGGACTCAAGTCCAATGCACTTACTCTGGAGGATATCTTCCTCAGGATCACAATGGGTTCAGATGTCAGCATCAAGTCATCCGCTCCCGTTGATGATGAACAGCGTAAGGCACTTATGGCTCAGGTATCGGGTGCTGTGGTTGCTGCCGATGTTATCAGCTCCGCTAAGAAAAACGGTGAAGCGGAAGAACCCGAGCCTGAAAACGAAGACGGAGGTGAGATGTAATGGGTGCTATTTACAAAAGAGAGATGAAAGCTTATTTTACATCTCCTGTTGCGTATATTTTTATTGCAGCATTTTATGTTTATACAGCTTTTTACTTTGTGCAGATAAATCTGGCAAACGGAACAACCGATATGTCATATGTATTCTCCAGCGTGTTTACTCTTATGATGATCCTTCTTCCGCTGCTTACAATGAGACTTATGTCCGAAGAAAAGAAGCAGAAGACGGATCAGTGTCTGCTTACTGCTCCCGTTAATCTCTTTGAGATAGTATTGGGCAAGTTCTTTGCGGCACTTACTATTTTCCTTATTGCTATGGCTATCTATCTGGTATATATTCTTGTTCTTTACAAGGCTGCGGGTACTGTAGCATGGGCAACTGTTATCGGAAATCTTGTGGGACTGCTCCTGCTTGGTGCAAGCTTCATCTCTATAGGAATTTTCATGTCCTCATTCACAGAGAATCAGATAGTTGCATTTATTCTGAGCTTTCTTGTAATCGCATTGCTCTATATGATCGACGTTTTTGCAAGTCTTGTTTCTTTTGCTCCGGCAAAGGCAGTTATGGTTGCTCTCGGATTCTATTCAAGATACACCGAGTTCACCCAGGGAATACTTAATATAACAAGTCTTGTATTCTTTTTCAGCGTAATCTTCGTGTTTAATTTCCTTACTGTAAGAGTAATGGAAAAGCGTCGCTGGAGCTGATATAATACCGACCTCTGATAAAGAGTATTATCTTAACCTTGCCGAATAAAAAGACGGCGGGATATAATAAACCGAAAGGATGGTTAATTAGTTTATGGGTAAGAAAAAGAAGAAGTCAACCGCAGCTCCGGTAACAACGGAGAATACTGCGGCTGATTCTCAGAACGAAGCTCTTGAGGCTGACGTTCAGACTGAACCTGAACTGACCGAAGAAAGCGAAGATACAGCTAATACAGATAACGCAGAACAGGCTGAGGCTGCTCCTGCAGCTGAAAAGACTGAGGACGCCAAAGCCGAGGATAAAAAAAAGGAAAAGACTGTTGACCCCGATAAGGCCAAGCAGAAGGCTTTCAGACGCAGAAAGCTCAAGTATGGTTCAGTTGCAACAGCTATAACACTTATAGTTATTGCTGTTGTTGTTATGGTAAATGTCATTGTCAATCTGGCTTCTGACCGTGTTAATATGTCTATTGACCTTACACCGGGCGGAACATTTGAGATTTCACAGGAAACAAAGGATTATCTTGATTCAATTAATGAACCTGTTGAGATCGTTTGCCTTTCAGACGAGCTGACATTCCAGACATCAAATTATATTTACTTCAAGCAGGCGTATGAGGTTCTTAAGAAGTACAGCATCTACTCGGATAATGTAACTGTTAAGTATGTTGATATGACCAAGGATCCTACCTATGCAAATAAGTTTAGCAGCATGTACAGCGGTGAGATCTCAGAATACAGCATTGTTGTACAGAGCAATAAGCGTATCAAAGTGCTTGCGATCATGGACCTGTACAATGTGGAAATGAACTATTATACATTCTCTCAGGAGGTCAAATCCACAAAGGCTGAGCAGGAGCTTACATCCGCTATCATGTATGTAACCGATCCTGATCCTCTCCATGCTGTAGTTTTCAGAAGCGAGACACAGGGAAGCTCTTATGATAACGTTATGAATATGCTTACTGCAAACGGTATTGAGGTTACAGAGATCGATCCTCTTATTGAGGTCATTCCTGAGGGTACTGATATTGTTGTGATAAATGCTCCTATGAATGATTATGACCCTGATACAGTGGATAAGCTCTATAACTTCCTGGATAACGGCGGAAAGCTGGGCAAGAACCTTATCTATATCGCTGACTATTCTCAGAAGACAACTTCCAATATTGACGCATTCCTTGCAGAATGGGGCATAAGCGTTGATGAAGGCATCGTAGGTGATATGGATTCCAATAATGTTATGGGACAAAGCCCATACACTATCAGAGACTATATCACTGAGAATGATTTCTCAAATAATGTTCCCGAGATCTCACTTCCTGTTCTTGACTATCGTTCAAGACCT
>JBJERX010000091.1:0-16847 GCA_051882495.1 Huintestinicola sp.
CTTTTTCCCTGTCAGACTTGCATTTTTTACTTGATTTTTTCAATTTCTGTTCGAAGATTTTCTATCGTTCTGTGGGTATAGACACGTTTGGTAACATCATCGACGTTGTGTCCGATAATGAGCTTAAGGCAATACTCGTTCAGATCTGCTTCCTTTGCCCGTGTTATGAATGTGTGACGGACTTCGTGGGGAATGTGATCCATACGCAGACGTTCCATTATCTCCTTGAATCTGGTATAGTACATTCCATAGTCAGTTTTGGAGCCGTTCTTTCCGTTATCATTGTAAAACCCGCAATGGTTGACTTTTATCATATAATGTGATATTATGGTTTGCAAGCATAGCTTATTATTCTATGGATAAATACGGAGGATGATCATGGATCTAAAGCAGAAAGCATTTCAGCTGAAAAAAGAAATACCTGCGATCTTTCTTGCACTGAAGCATAAGGAAACTCCTGTTTCGGCCAAGATACTCGCTGCAGTAACAATAAGTTATGCATTATCCCCCATTGACCTTATACCCGATTTTATACCGATGCTCGGTTATCTGGATGATATTATTATCCTGCCTTCTTTAGCTGCATTAACACTAAAGCTTATCCCGGATGATATTCTGGAGCAATGCAGAAAGGATTCGGAAAACATGTGGCTTAATGGAAAGCCCAAGAAATGGTATTATGCCGTACCCATCATATTGATCTGGCTGATGATAATATGGGCAATTGTGAAAAATAATTTATAATATCCTATCCTTATCATTCTAAAAAGCACATCGGACAAAACAATCGTAATGAAATACCAAAAAGAGTTGAAAAAGCAGTCATTGTGTAGTATAATATAATGGTAAATAATACGTTCTATAGACAAGGATTCACTAAAAATATAATTAAGCGGTGATGTAATATAGAACGTTCATTGAAGAATTTTAAGACATAATCAAGGAGGTACACTATGAACGCAATTCAGGGAAAGATCGACTGCAAGCCTGCCGAGACAGGATATGACGAAAGCAGGATAGAACAGCTCAACAGCCGCCTTATGAACATGATCGAAAGGAAGGTCATCCATGGTGCAAGCTATTGCGTTTCTCATAAGGGCAAGGTCATCGCTCACGGTGCTGTAGGAAGAAACAACGGTATGGGCATCAACACGCCAATGCAGCCTGATACGGTTTTCGAAATCGCTTCCATCACCAAAACATTCACCGCTTCGGCTATTATGAAGCTGGTTGAGGACGGTTACATCAGACTTGACACAAAGGTGGGAGATATTCTCCCCCAATTTGCAAAGAAGCCATTTGATAAAATAACTGTTTTGCATCTGCTTACTCATACATCGGGACTTTATCCCGATGGGGCATGCTTTGATGACGTGTTCCCCGGGGATGCATGGAGTATAATTGAGAAAGCGTCAGAAACATGGGACGGAAATATGGAATATGACTGGATATCGGAAGCCATTTCAACAGGGCTTCGCCGTCCCACAGGAACCGAATGGATGTATTGCTCATTTGGTTTTGCTGTTCTTGGAGAGGTTATCAGACGAGTAAGCGGAGTGCATGCTCACGATTATATAGAAAAGAACATTCTCATACCTCTCAAAATGAAAAACAGTTCATTCTACCCCGATTCGGACATGGCAAAGAACGCTTTTTCCTGGAATAAGGAAGAAAAGGAGCTTTTCGCAAAAGCTGCATCCGGGGAGAAAGACTTCCGTGACGGTGAAGGAACTATCTGGGATCTTATTCCGAATACAGGCGGCGGACTTTTCTCCACTGTATATGACCTTGTAAGATACGGAAATGCCTTTGTTTACGGCGGACGTTTCGAAGGAGCAAGAATACTTGGCAGGAAATCCGTCGAAAAAATGAGCAAGGTCCAGATACATAATGCTCCAGATCATTGTTGGGGTGCAGACGAACCAAATCGTCTTTACGGCATTGGCTTTGACATACGCAGAGGACCTGCATACACCTATTCCGACAATACTATCATGCATGAGGGGGCAGGTGCATCATCTCTGGATATTGATCTGGATGAGGAGCTTGTTGCTGCATGGTTCGTTCCATTTGACGAAGGTGCCTGCGGATGGTCTGCAGAGCCTCTCTACAATGTTCAGAACATCATCTGGTCGGGTATTATATGATTAATTTCATACGGCATAAGCTCAGGGAATGCAGGGCCGTAGCCTTTGTGACTTACAAGGAATGGAGTGCCTACCGCACCCATTCACTTGTATCCGTATTTGTAGGTCCCGTGTATTTTATTGTGCAATACTTTATCTGGACATCGGTATATGGGACTAACAGCTCACTTGGCGGAATGGAGCTTAACGAAACAATCAGGTATTTCGGTATATCAGCACTTATCGGCTACCTGACTATGGATTTTGCAGACTGGAATCTGCAGATGCTTGTACGAACGGGGAAATTTCTCACTTTTATGCTTCGTCCCATGCACCACAGGTTCTTTGCACTTTCTCAGAAAATAGGTCATAGGATCCTTGGCTTTTTCTTTGAGTTTCTCCCCTGCTTTCTGATCTTTCAGCTTGTCTTCGGTATAGACATGATACCTGCCCGCCTTGGTTGGACCATACTTTCCGTGGCATTAGCTTTCCTGATGAACTTCTATGTAAACTACTGCCTTGGACTTGCGGCGTTCTGGCTGGTTCAGGCAAACGGCATTTCAATTGTTTATCAGCTGATCGCAAGCATTTTCTCGGGAGCTCTTATTCCAATCAGCTTCTTTCCAAGTGGTCTTCAGACGCTGATGATGTTTCTTCCCTTCCAATACACAAACTATATTCCTGCAATAGTGTGGACAGGCAGTGAATCCATCGGATCAATGGGACTTTCGGTACAGACAGCTGTTCTGTGCCAAGGTTGTGCAGTAATAGCTATTGCTTTTCTCAGCGAAATCCTTTACCGTATTTCCATAAAAAGGTTCACAGCAGTGGGGGCATGATGAAATGAAATATATTAAAATATATCTCTCCTGCCTGAAAATTGCTTTTTCTAAAGCCGCTGCCTATCGTGCTAATTTTATTCTGGGCAATCTAATTACATTGCTGTCAAATGTTTTATTTCCTATAGTTACATTGCTGATCTATTCAAACGGAGCTTCCTTTCCTGAATGGGATATGTGGGAGGTTCTGCTTATACAGTCCGTTTTCTCTATGTCATCCGGTGCCGCTTCAATGATATTTCAAAGCGTTTTATGGGTCACTATGAACCACATACAGGAAGGAAGCTTTGAAACAGTACTTCTTAAGCCTCTCTCTCCCCTGTTCTACATTACTGCTGCCAATTTTGACCCCGAAAGCATCGGGCTGTTTCTCGGCGGACTTATCATGACTGTTTTTTCAGCATCAAAGACAGGCATCAGCGGAGCCCGAGGCGTTATCTGCTTCGTTATACTCTTTTTGTCCGGTCTTGCCGTTATCAGCGGACTGGACCTTATCATGGCTGCTATAAGCTTTAAATGGGTGGGCAATTCCAGGATCCCTGAGATATTCGACAGCATAAAAGCATTCGGAAAATACCCGCAGGTGATCCTGCCGAAAGCTGTACAGGTACTCACATCGCTGATAATTCCCGTAGCAGTTATCGGCTTTTATCCGGCGTCTGCACTCCTTGGACGTCTGGACAATACAGCATTTGTTTCAGTCATTCCGTGTATGGCGTTCTTTGCTTTTGGGATATGGATATATCACCTGATGGTAAAGCTCTACGAGGGGGTGGGAGGATAATGACTGCGATCAAGGCAGAAAACCTTGTAAAATCATATACTACATACAAACGAGGCAGCGGCTTCAAGGAAACTGTCAAAAGCTTCTTCAAGCGTGAAGCTGTGACTGTAAACGCTGTTGATAACATATCATTTGAAATAGAAAGAGGAACTATCTGCGGAATACTGGGGCCTAACGGTGCCGGAAAATCCACTACTATAAAAATGCTGTGCGGAGCACTCTTCCCAACCGGAGGAAGCATTGATGTATTGGGTTTTTCACCTGCCCGTGACCGAGTGAAATACGTTCAGAAGATAGGTGCGGTTTTCGGACAGAAATCCCAGCTTATCTGGGACATTCCTCCGGCTGACAGCTTTGCCATGAACAAGGCGATCTATGACATCAGCGACAGCAGCTATAAAAAACAGCTGGATGATATGACTCAGCTGTTCGATGTGGAAGATGTTATCCACAAACCCACCAGAGTTCTGTCTTTGGGCGAAAGAATGAAATGTGAATTTATAATGGCCATGCTTCACAGTCCTGAAGTTGTTTTTCTGGATGAACCGACCATTGGTCTTGACGTCATTGCCAAGAACAAGATACGTGAAGTAGTAGGAGAAATGAACCGAAACGGCACCACATTCATACTTACAACTCACGATCTTGAGGATGTTGAACAGTTGGCAGACAACGTGATCATCATCAATCATGGAAAGAAAGTGTTCGATGATTCCCTGTCTTCACTTAAAAAGACTTTGGGAAGCAAGAAGATCATTACTCTTAAGCTCACGAAGCCCTATCTCCTAAACAACATCAATGGCGTACCTATTATTCATCGGGATAATGATCTCGACCTTTCACTTGAAATTGATACAGAAAAGCAGGGAATAACAAGCTTTCTAAAAGATCTTACTGCTCAGCTTGACTTCAAGGATATTTCCGTCAAGGAGCTTCCCATGGATATGATAATCACCAGGATATACAGTGAATAGCATTTATTATTTACGAAAAACTTCTGACATCGGAATTATCACTATTTTATCAGATTTATCTTGACACATTGTTAAAAATCTGATATATTATTATTAAGTAAATGAAGCTTTCATTATTCTGATAGCTTACAGAAGGAGAAATTAACCTATGGAAAAAAACATTCCCTACAAAACCTACATTGACGAATCGGAGATGCCCAGACAGTGGTACAATGTCAGAGCAGATATGAAGAACAAGCCTGCTCCCCTGCTGAATCCGGGTACACTCAAACCAATGACAGCCGAGGAGCTCTCTCCCGTATTCTGCGATGAGCTTGTTAAGCAGGAGCTTGATGATACAACACCTTACTTTGATATTCCCGAGGAGATCATCGAATTCTACAAGATGTACCGTCCCTCCCCTCTTGTACGTGCTTACTGCCTCGAAAAAGCACTTGGCACTCCTGCAAAGATCTATTACAAATTTGAGGGCAACAATACTTCCGGAAGCCATAAGCTGAATTCAGCTATCGCACAGGCTTACTATGCTAAGAAGCAGGGTCTTAAGGGTGTAACTACAGAAACAGGTGCAGGTCAGTGGGGTACAGCACTTTCTATGGCTTGTTCCTATTTTGATCTTGACTGCCGTGTATACATGGTAAAATGCTCCTACGAGCAGAAGCCTTTCAGACGTGAGGTAATGCGTACATATGGTGCGTCTGTTACCCCTTCCCCCTCTGAAACAACAAACGTCGGAAAGCAGATACTCGCTGCCCACCCCGGAACAACAGGAAGCCTTGGCTGTGCTATCTCCGAAGCTGTTGAAGCTGCAACAACTACAGAAGGCTACCGCTACGTTCTCGGCTCCGTTCTGTCTCAGGTACTCCTCCATCAGACAGTTATCGGACTTGAAACAAAAACTGCTTTTGACAAGATCGGTGAGAAGCCTGATATTATTATCGGATGTGCAGGCGGCGGCTCCAACCTTGGCGGTCTTATTTCTCCTTTCATGGGCGAAAAGCTCCGCGGTGAAGCTGATTACAGGATTATCGCTGTTGAGCCTGCATCCTGTCCAAGCCTTACAAGGGGTAAATACGCATATGACTTCTGCGATACAGGAATGGTATGTCCTCTGGCAAAAATGTACACCCTTGGCAGCAATTTCATTCCCTCTGCAAATCACGCAGGCGGTCTCCGTTACCACGGCATGAGCTCCATCCTTTCCCAGCTTTATGATGATAAGCTTATGGAAGCACGCTCCGTTGAACAGACAGCTGTATTCGCTGCAGCTCAGCAGTTTGCAAGAGTTGAGGGAATCCTCCCCGCTCCCGAAAGCAGTCACGCTATCAGGGCAGCTATCGACGAAGCTATCAAGTGCAAGGAAACAGGTGAAGCTAAGACTATCCTCTTTGGTCTTACAGGCACAGGTTACTTTGATATGTACGCATATCAGGCTTTCAATGACGGCAAAATGAGTGATTATATTCCCACAGATGACGAGCTGGCAGCAAGCCTTGCAACTCTTCCTAATGTTCAACTATAAGCTTTTTGCACCCTTCTCACACATTAATAGATAATTTGAAGCTCCGACTGTTATTCGGTACAAACAGTCGGAGCTTCGTTTATTGCAATAGCTATGTCATTCCTCGATCTGCTTGCCCAGGAACTGAGCAGCAGCCTGAATGAGATTTTTCTGCACCTCTGTAGCAGCAGAGGCTTCTCCCGAGCTGGGAGCCAGAAATGCCACCGCACCGGTAACATCTCCTGCGGAGAGGATAGGTGTACATGCGATAGCCGGTCTGTCTATACCCTCAACCGGGAAAACTCTTGCATCATCATTTTCCGAGTAGATATAATTCTTGCGATGTTCAAGGAATTCCTCAAGTCCCTGAGAAACTCGTCTCTCGGAGAATTCCTTTTTCTGAACACCCGCAACTGCCACAACGTGATCTCTGTCAAAAACTACAGTGGGACAGTTTGCAAGCTTAGTCATGACCTCAGCCACCTGAGAAGCAGAATTAGCCATTTCATTTATAGCTGAATACTTCTTGAAAATAACCTCACCGTCTGAGCTGGTGTAGATCTCCAAAGGGTCGCCCTCACGGATACGCATGGTCCTTCTTATTTCTTTGGGAATTACCACTCTGCCAAGATCGTCTATTCTCCTGACAATTCCTGTTGCTTTCATTCTATTTTCGTTCCTTTCACATTTTTTTGATAACAGTCCGGCCTGTCACGGACTAAACTTATGCATTTTTTGTTTGCATTACTATTTTTTCATTTTTGCGGTGGATTATTCATCTATTTTTTATTACATCTGCAGACCCAAGCAAAATCACTTTTTCATACAAATCATTTTAAGCGGCAAGCAGCTGCCGCAATAATTCTTGAAGTATCATAAGGTTTGTTAACGCAGCAGATGATATAATACTAATGACCAATAAGCTGCATACAAAAAACTTCTCATAATCCATATTTGCAAGATTATGAGAAGTTTTTTATAATTTTTTTGGGCTCTTAGTATTAGTCACATAAAATATGCCGTGATAGAGGTTTAAACAAGGTTCCCATACTTCACTAAAGAATTTATAACATATCAGTGATATTTCTGCTTGTCCGCATACATGTTTTGTTCTGCTTCCCGGATTATTTGCTCAAGCTCGCTTCCGCTGCCCTCTGCTTATCCCACGGCAGCAGTAACAGCTATTCCGCATATATCCGGGGTTGAATCGATGACCTTGTGCCAATCGGATACAATTTTTTCGATCTGACCGTTTCTTGGTTCGGAACAAATCATTACAAATTCATCTCCGCCGGTACGATAAGCGGAACATTTTTCGGATGTGAACATTTTTATAGAGTCGGACACAGTTTTTATCAGCTGATCTCCCTGCTCGTGACCTATTTTATCGTTGATTTTTTTCAGATTATTTGCATCCCAGAAAATCACACCGACTTTTTTACAATTATGGTAGCTGTCATCCGTCATACTCATATACTTGCGTTTATTGAAAAGTCCTGTCATTCCATCAATTTCTGCGTTTTTACGTGCGATAAATTCGTTCTCAGCTCTTACTCTGATGTAATTTGATATGTGGAACATTATAGGAATGTAAGCAACACAAACAAGGCATCTGGGAAATGCCCACCATAGAATGATCAAGCCAATATTGTCATTAAGAACGATATTTCCTTCTGCTAACTGCTGCATATGAACTGATGTGTAAGTATTTGTGAGAAGCAGCATATTTGCATCGCACAAACCATACATGAAACCGAAAATTACAGAACATACAATACTTGCAGCGGTGAGAAAATATGTATACCAGACAACCTTCTTTTCGGCATAGTGGACGGCACATATGAATGGCAATGCAGTCGTCAGCACTGCGTGATAGGTAACCGTTATATTAAGTATGGCAATAATTAACGAAAAGAATCCAAGAATAATGTATTTCGTAGAGGGAGAATTCATATCCAATACGAATTTAACAAGAATACAACAGATAACAAACGGAATAAGTACCCCGACCATACCGCTGTTCATTATTCCCGTGTCTACAGTAAAAATATTAAGCTTATTAAGCACCCAGATGAATGCAAACAAAGCACAGGTAAAGACCATACATCTGAATACATAGGTATTTGCCGTTTTTTCATCAGCCGTGTAATTTACAACCGTATTTTTTTCCATAATACATCCCCTATCCTTGTGTATGAATATACATATTTAATATATCATAGTTTGTCAAAAAACGCAAGAGCTTGTAAAAAAAAAATGAACATGTCCGATTATCTGTACAGCTTCTGTACCCTGAGAGACAGTACATTTAACAGATAATAACAGTTTTAATAAGGTAAATATCAGCTGGCACACTTTTTTCGTATATTTACAATTTTTATCTTGCAATTTATCAGGATATGTTATATAATTAAAGACAAATGTATTTTTCCTAAGGGGGATTTAATAATGCTTGCAGGAACAGGCTTTGATAATGACAAATATCTGAAAATGCAGTCAGAGCACATACGTGAGAGGATTTCTCAGTTTGGAGATAAGCTTTATCTTGAATTCGGCGGAAAGCTTTTTGATGACTATCATGCATCAAGAGTCCTTCCCGGCTTCAAGCCGGACAGTAAGCTCCAGATGCTTCTCCAGCTTAAGGATGAGTCCGAGATCGTTATCGTCATCAATGCGGATGACATTGAGAAAAATAAAGTCAGAGGTGACCTGGGAATAACATATGATAAGGATGTTATCCGTCTGATAAACGTATTCACAAAGATCGGACTTTACGTAGGCAGTGTTGTCCTTACAAGATACGACGGACAGCCCTCTGCCGATGCATTCCAAAGCCGCCTTGAAGCTCTCGGCGTGAAGGTATATCACCACTATGATATCAAGGGTTATCCCTCCAATCTTTCCTATATCATCAGCGATGATGGTTACGGTAAAAATGATTACATCGAAACCAGCAGAAAGCTTGTTGTTATAACAGCTCCCGGTCCGGGAAGCGGTAAAATGGCTACCTGTCTTTCACAGCTCTATCATGAGCATAAGAGAGGCGTTAATGCAGGATATGCTAAATTTGAGACATTTCCTATATGGAATATCCCACTCCGTCACCCTGTTAATGTTGCATATGAGGCTGCAACCGCTGACCTTAATGACGTAAACATGATAGACCCGTTCCACCTTGAAGCATATGGTGCGACTACAGTCAACTATAACCGTGATATTGAGATTTTCCCCGTGCTGAATGCAATGTTTGAAAAGATTCTTGGTGAATCTCCCTACAAGTCACCTACTGATATGGGTGTCAATATGGCGGGCAACTGCATATTTGATAATGATATCGTAAGTGAAGCGGCAAAGGCTGAAATAATCAGACGATATTATATAGCACTCAGCGAGAACAAAAAGGGCTCTGCATCTGCTGAGGAAGTGTACAAGCTTGAGCTTCTTCTTAAGCAGGTCGGTGTAAGCTCCGAGGACAGAAGGGTAGTTGCACCCGCTCTTGAAAAGGAAACTGCTACAGGTGCTCCTGCAGCAGCAATGGAGCTTACCGACGGAACTATCATAACAGGCAAAACTTCAAATCTCCTTGGTGCGTCCTCCGCACTGCTCCTCAATGCCCTCAAGCATCTTGCCGGAATAGATGATAATGTGCTGCTCATGTCCCCCGAAATAATCGAGCCTATCCAGAATCTAAAGGTCCATAATCTGGGAAGCAGCAACCCCAGACTTCATACAGATGAAACTCTTATCGCACTTTCTATCTGTGCAAATACAGACCCAAACGCAAAGCGTGCATTTGAACAGATAGACAATCTCCGAGGCTGCGAGGTTCATTCTACAGTTATTCTTTCCGAGGTTGATGAGAGAACCTTCCGCAGACTTGGCGTAAACCTTACCTGCGAACCTAAGTACGAAAACTGATCTGTTCCGATCAAAATATATTCGCTGACAGTATGCAAAGAACCTGTTATCACGAAAGTGCATAGCTTTTGTGATAACAGGTTCTTTTTATGTTATGAAGAATCACTTATACAAATAACCATAGGGATATTTGTGTTAAATAGCCATTAGTATTATCAACCCTGAGAGTCAGCTTTTGATGACCGTTTCTTTTCTTTAATTCTCATTACTATGGCTATAAATAGAATCATTAACAGTGCACCCGAAAGAGAACCTATCGTATCGATTCCTACATCCGTAAGCATACACGCTCTGCCCGGAACAAAATACTGATGTATCTCATCGCTTACTGCATACACAGCGGAAACCAGTGTTGAAAGCATTATGTATTTTATTTTTGATGCTCCTGCATAGGAAAATCTGAATCCGAATGCAAGTGCTGCACCGAGAGCCATGTACTCTATAAAATGAGCAGATTTACGTATGATAACATTCAATGTCTGCCACATATCCATGGAAGGTGCATCTTTTTTCTCCGTAAAGGCAGATATAACGCTGTCACTAAGCTTGGTCGATTCAGGTCCCGACTGTGACGAAAAATAGAATATGGCTGTCATTACCAATATTGCAGGTATAAAAAATAAAAACTTTTTCATTGTGTTCTCCTAATAAGAATTATCCTCTCAAAATGTCTCTTCGAACAATCAATGCTCGGAATCCTTACAGGAACTGAGCAAACACTGAAGCTCCCACAACCGTAAACAGTCCTGCTGCAGCAATAGAAAGGCTGCTCATTGCTCCCTCTGTCTCACCAAGCTCCATTGCTTTTGCAGTACCGATGGCATGAGAAGATGTGCCAAGTGCTACTCCTCTTGCGATCGGCTCAGTTATTCCCGCAAGCTTCAGTACTGCTTCACCCATCATATTTCCCAGCACACCTGTTATTATGATCACAGCTGCAGCAATAGACGGATCTCCGCCAAGCTCCTCCGCAACACCCATTCCAATGGCTGTCGTTATGGATTTGGGCAGCAAAGTAACATATTCGGCGTGATTCAGTCCGAAAAGTATCGCCATAACCAAAACACATCCTAAGCTTGAGATCACCCCGGAAATGATACCGGCAAATACAGCCTTCCAATTATCCTTCAGAAGCGAGATCTGTTCATAAAGAGGTATTGCAAGGCAGACTGTTGCAGGGGTAAGCAGATAGCTGAGATACTTTGCCCCGCTGCTGTAGCTCTCATAATCAATACCAAACAGAATAAGAATAACAATAGTCAGAATTATTGCAATAAGCAATGGATTAAAAATCCCGAGACGTAATTTCTTTTTTATGAATAAACCTACTTCATATGTCAGTATGCTGACAAGCAGACCGAAAAATGCAGAATCACAAAGTATCTGTTTCATTGTTCATGCCTTTCTGTTTCTTTGCCCCATGTCTGATGAAAAGCTGTGTAAATGCACCCGAAGTACACATAACAACTGCAGTTGACACAACGGTTATAACAGTCACAGGAATGAGTATAGGCTTAAGTGAATCCCACGATATCATCAGACCGACTGCTGCGGGAATGAACATCATAGGCATTATTTCAAGAAGAAAACTGCCTGCATCCTTTACTGAATCAAGGGGCAGAAGTCCGGAAATCAGTGCAGCAAGCAAAATCACCAGTCCATAGATACTTGCAGGAACCGGCAAAGGAATAAATGCATGTATAAGCTCTCCCGCAAATGAGATAAACAGTATTACTGCAAATTGCTTAACGTATTTCATAACAAAGCCTCTATTCATAAACCGACCATGCAATAGTATTATTACCGGAAAACTGCTCTGTAAGCAGGCAGATATAACATAATTAACCCCGATATCGTATGGACATCGGGGTAAGGCTATCAAGGGTTAATAAGGTTCATATCATTAGGCTGAACAAGACCGGTGATAACAATATTCATACACTTAACATCATTTTTCAGGTCAAACACATTATCCTGCCCCTTAACATTGAGGATGGGTCTTAATGGCTGATCCGGATAGTTCTTGATAACAACACCGACCATACCATTTGACAAATTGACCTCAGAACCAACGGGATAGGGTGCTACCTTTCTCAGAAAGGCGTCAACTATTTTTGTATCAAAATGAGTTCCGTAGCCTCCCATGATAAACTCAATAGCCTCGTTGGGCGGGCTGGGTTTTCGATATGGACGATGGGATGTAAGTGCATCGTAAACATCACCCACAGCAAGGATCCTTCCGTAAAAAGGGATATTACCCCCTGACAATTTGAACGGATATCCTGTTCCATCATATTTTTCATGATGAGAAATTATACCCATATAGCAATCCTGAGAAACAAGCTTTCTGTCACGAAGATGCGTTGCGGCATAAACCGGGTGCATCTTGACAATGTTGAATTCCTCATCGGTAAGTCTGCCCTTTTTGTTGATTATCTCAATGGGGATAGAAACCTTGCCAATATCATGAAGCAGTCCGGCTATACCTAAATCGTAAAGCTGTTTCTTATCAAGCCCCAGCTCCAGACCGATAGCAATGGACATTATCGCAACACTCAGACTATGATGGAAGGTATAATCGTCATACATTTTGATATCCGCTATATTGATAAGAATGTCCTTTTTTGAAGCAAGCTCATCAATCAGCTTCTCTGTAGTATCTCCTATACTGTCCACATCACTCTGAGACACACCTTTTCCCTCGTCCATAAAATTCTCAGCCAGGTTGTGTATGTTGTTTATTGCATCATTCTTTATCTCTGAATTAATGGTAGAAACGATTCTTGCCTCACTGTGTTCACAGTCTATGTATACGCCTTCGACCTCTGAACGTTCAAGCTGGACGATGTAAACATCAGTGAGCTTCATTCCAGCTTTTAGGCATATTACGGTACGTACCGAGGTATCATAGAAGTTGACCTCTCGTGCAAGGCACATACCCGGGGTAAGTTCACTCTTTTTAAAATATACCATTTAAGCCGACCTCTCATGCTCATGATATTGTTGTCAGACCAACAGGCCGCTCCATCTGATCTTACTTCTTAAGCTGGGCAAGGCAATCCGGACAGATAAACTTTTCTTTAAATTCAAGAACATTATCCTCCGTACCGCAGAATACGCAGCTTTGATTAAACTTCTTCAGTATGATCTTGTCATCTTCAACGTATATTTCAAGCATATCACGCTTACTGATTCTCAAATTTCTTCTGAGTTCAACAGGGAGAACAATTCTTCCCAGTTCATCGATCTGTCTTGTAATTGCAGTTGCTTTCATCTGTACAGCTCCTATTCATAAATGAAAAATGCTTCGCATACAATTATGTAAAAGAATTATGCTGTACATAATTGCATGCTTGAATATATCATTATTAATTATAACATATTTCCAACGGGAAAAAAGGAATAATTGTTATTAAATTGAAAATTATTATTAATTACTCCACAATTAACCGATGAAGTTTTATGCGAAGAACAGCTGTCAAAAGCCAAGGAATAAAACCGCCGGCATATGCGGAAATTTCAAAGTTGTTGACGAAGGATTTCGACAGTGGGGCAAGCATAAAATTCTACAGCTGATTGGGGAAGCAAAATTTGTTATGTATAGAATTTAACAAAAAGGAGCGAATTAAATGATAAATGCGGTATACATGTTTCTGATTGTCTCCTCTGTCATTGCAGCTGTTTACAGCGGAAATACGAACGAATTATCGGAGTCCATGCTGAATGAACCTGTGAATGCAGTTGAACTGGCTATATATCTCTGCGGCGGGATGTGCTTCTGGTGCGGAATTATGAGGGTAGCAGAGAAATCCGGTATCACTGACAGGATAGCAAAGCTCTTTGGCTTCTTTCTGTCGGGACTGTTTTCAGATATCGACAAAAACGGACATGCATTCAAAACTATATGCATGAATCTTACTGCTAATATGCTGGGGCTTGGCAATGCGGCTACTCCTCTTGGCATAGAAGCCATGAAAGCACTTGCGGCGGAAGAAAAAACTACTGATACTGCATCACCCTCCATGATAATTTTCACTGTACTGAATACTGCGTCTATAACTCTGATTCCATCCACAGCAGCATCACTGCGGCTGAAATACGGTTCGGAAGCTCCCTTCGATATTCTGCCCGCTGTATGGCTGACCTCTGCAGCCGCACTGGCAGTTTCACTGACGGCTGCTATTGTTCCCATGCTGCACAGGAAAAGAGGGAAAAAATGAATATAGGTACACTTGCAGTTCCGATACTATCTGCTTTTATCATATGCTACGGTATGTACAAAAAAGTTGATGTGTTTTCCGAATTCACTTCCGGAGCAAAGGAAGGATTGATATCATCAGCTGAACTGATACCCACCCTTGTTGCACTTGTAACAGCCGTTGGCATGTTCAGGGCTTCGGGAGCATCCGATATGATCACATCATTTTTTTCCCAAGCCGCTCAGAAGCTTGGTTTTCCTCCCGAGTGCCTCCCCCTTGCACTCATACGTCCCATATCCGGAAGCGGTGCTCTGGCAGTATACGAATCTATTTTAAAGGATAATCCCCCGGACAGCTTTGCAGGACGTGTAGCATCTGTGATGATAGGCTCTACCGAAACCACCTTTTATACAGCTGCAGTGTATTACGGAGCAGTGCACATCAAAAACACCAAACACACCATAGCTGCATCCCTTGCAGGAGATATAGCCGGTTTTATTTTCAGCGTTCTTACTGTTAATCTTATATTCCGAATGGGTAAATGATATTAACACTATAAACACATTTAGTACATAAACATTTTAAATAAGTATGATATAATGAAAAAGTATATAACATAAATCACATATGAACATAACTAAGGATATGTTGAAAAACCGGGCTTTGCTAATATCATTATGTGAATTCTCCTTATTTCAGCATTCCTTGAAAGGAAGTTAAAATGAAGAAAATAGTGACATTTTTCCACGGCTTTTGCATGGCACTTGCAGATAGTGTTCCCGGCATCTCAGGAGGCACAGTAGCATTCCTTCTGGGATTCTACGATAAATTCATACACTCTCTCGGAGACCTTATTTCCGGTCCAAACGATAAAAGAAAGCAATCCCTGGGATATCTTATCAAGCTGGGAATCGGATGGGTGATAGGATTCATGGGCGCAGTTATCATTCTGTCAAGAGTGTTTGAGCAGCATATTTATCTTGTTTCCTCGCTGTTTATCGGGTTTATCGTTTTTGCCATGCCGATCGTTATTATGGAAGAAAAAGAATGTCTGAAAAAAAGCCTGCCGGCAGTACTTCTTGTACCCGTTGGTGCAGCTATAGTAGCAGCAATAACCTACTTCAATCCTGTTGCTGGAGAACAGACAAGCATCAGTCTTGACTCCCCCACATTTCTGACATATCTATATGTATTTTTCGCCGGAGCCATTGCCATATGTGCAATGATACTCCCGGGAATCTCAGGCTCAACACTCATTATGATATTCGGACTGTACATGCCTATAATCAGCGGAATACGTGATGTGCTGTCCCTGGATTTCCATGCCCTGCCTATACTTATTGCATTCGGACTGGGTATCCTGACAGGTATAATATCAATAATCAAGCTGGTACAGAAGTGCCTTGACAAATTCAGAGGGGCAAGTATATATCTTATCCTTGGACTGATGGTAGGTTCTCTGTACGCTATTGCCATGGGTCCGCAGACATTGGATGTCCCCCAACCTCCCATGGATCTAAGCTCATTCAGCATTTTGTTTTTTATAATAGGTGCAGCGATCATTGTCGGAATGCAGCTGTCGAAAAAATACATGGAAAAGAAATCACAAGGAACGGAATGATATAGATGCCCTTTTCAAGCAGATCACTTGACTTTTTATTTGAGAATAAGCTGCACGACAGTAAGCAGTGGTATCAGGAACACAAGGATATTTACATAGAATGTGTAGTCAAGCCATTTACCGAGATAATCGAAAAGCTTGCACCCGTTATGGAACGCATCGACAGCAGCATGATATGCTCTCCGCAAAGGATTTCCAGAATTTACCGTGACACCCGTTTTTCTAAAGATAAATCACTTTTCAGGGATAACATATGGCTGACAGTATCCCGTCCCAAGCCGGAACGATTTCACGATCTTCCCTGCTTTTATGTTGATATTTCCGGAGATGGAGTTTCATACGGCTGCGGATATTACAGTGCATCAAAGGAAGTAATGGACGAGCTTCGTCAGATGATTCTTTCCAATGACAAAATGTTTACAAAAGCAAAAAAGTCCTTTGAAAACCAAAGTATATTTACCCTTGACGGTGACGCATATAAGCGTAATCATTTTCCTGAGCAGCCTCCCGAATTATGCCGCTGGCTGAATCTGAGAAATATTTACGCACACAGCTTTACAAACGATTTTGATCTGATTTTCAGTGATCGCCTTGCAGACAAAATTGCCGAAGAGCTTCCCTTGCTTGAGGATTTTTACAAGCTGTTAATAACCGCTGAGGCAGGCTGAGGCAGGCTGAGGCAGGCTGAGGCAGGCTGAGCCTGCACCCACTCGTTCTGCTGCTTTTGATTGATACACAAGAAGCTGCTCGGTAACGGTACAATAGAGTATGCTATAAATTGGGATTCGGCAGACTGAGCCTGCACCCGATCGTTCTGCTGCTTTTGATCAATACACAAGAAGCTGCTCGGTAACGGTACAATAGAGTATGCTATAAATTGGGATT
>JBJERX010000091.1:16947-40949 GCA_051882495.1 Huintestinicola sp.
TGCACCCGATCGTTCTGCTGCTTTTGATCAATACACAAGAAGCTGCTCGGTAACGAAACAATTAAGTAAACTATGAATTGAAATTATTGAGGTTAGAAATAATGAATGATACGCTGCGTGAGAGCTTAAGTTATTTTGGTTTATACAAAAAAATGTTTCGTGTACAGAAAAATATAGTTCCTGAGAATGTTTCTTTTGGGAATCATAAAGATCAGTATTTCTTATATTATGAACCTGATATTCTTTTGAGTGACAAGATTATTGTATGGGTACATGGCGGCGGATGGAATGCCGGGACACCAAAGTATTTTGACTTTGTCGGTCAATGCATTGCAAATGCAGGGTATCGCTTCGTTTCGATCGGGTACAGATTGTCACCAAAGAACAAGTATCCATGTCAAATCGAAGATGTATGCAGCGGATATAAGTCAGCGATACGATATCTGAACAAAAAGAATATCAATACAGCAAAAGTGATCGTTTCGGGACCCTCTGCCGGAGCACATCTGTCATCGATCCTGTGCTACAGCAAGTCGGTGCAGGATGAGTATGATACGGATGTGTCAAATATCATAGGCTTTATCGGAGTTGGCGGACCATATAGCTTTTCCGTTAAGACATCTCTGTCTGTAAGGATACTGCTTGATCAGTTATTCTCCAAGGACTATGACAGAACAAACGGAGAACCGTGTTCACTTATGACTAAAAATAATATTCCCATGCTGCTGATTCAAAGCAGGCACGATGGATTGATAGATTTTTCGTGTGCAGAACAATTATTTGAAAAGGCAAGGAGCGTTGGAAATGAATGTGAACTCTATGAAGTCGTTGACAAGAAGAATACACATTCATGGTATACGGCTGGGATGTTCCTTGAAGCACGCAACGAAAACCAAGGATTAGATAAATTTCTTTCATGGATTGAAAAAATATAGTTCACAATAATGCAGCCTTCCATTTATCGAAAAAAACATAATCGGTATAATCTGCAGGCTTCTCCTCCACGCCTTCATCAACACAGCATGCCCTCTTTTTTTTCGCCTTAAGCACCTGAGTTATCATAGCGGATGTTGTGTTTTTTTCGCTGCCCGGAAGTCCTGATCAGTTTTGTTTTCATACGAGACTCCTAAATTGCGGTCTGCCGGCAGAAGCTGCACGGCAAGACCCAAGCTGTTATTGTTTTTTCAAAAGCCGCTGCTTGAATGCCTTGATCTTCTGACCATGAACTGATGTCATCAGAATCCCAAAAATGACCATTCCGCTGCCTGCACCTGCCAGAAATTCGGAAACAGCATTCCATGCATAGATCTCATACAGCTCTGTATGAGATATGATCTGAGAAAGGTACCAGAAAATCACCCCAACCATCAGCAGCCAATTAAGCTTTCGTGTGACCTTTGATGTTTCGGTATTGGTATATTCCACCGCCTTCAATACTGTTTCCTCCAGCTCCTTATCCATATTACTGCTTCTCCTTTCACCGTCAAGCAGCTCTCTGAGTTCAATTTCATAGTAATCGGATATTTCTATCAGAATATCCAGATCAGGCATATTATTACCATTTTCCCAACGAGACACTGTTCTGCTTGATACATTAAAGATTTCCGCTGCCTGTTCCTGAGTAAGATTTTTTCCCTTCCGAAGAGACCTCAGAAACAGGCCGATTTTTTTCTGATCCAATGCTTTACCTCCTTTCAAGCAGAATTATACAACAGATCCCGCAAAAACACCACGACACAAAGTGAGAACCGTCAAATTTTTACCGGACATACCATGTCTGCTCAGGCTTCATATTATAAAATGAGCCGGGGCAAGGAGAATAATGTCCATGCACTCGGCTCATTCCTGCTGATACTAATAACCATATATCAGCAGATCAATGGTTATTAGTATTGCTCTTCGCTTAGGATCAGAACAGCTGTCCCGGAAGCTTCAGCTTTTCCTTAGGGGGAAACAGCTTGTCAAAGCTCTCTGCTTCCTCCTCATCAACGAAATAGCCCTGCGGCGGTGCATACTCACCTGTAATTCCATCCAGATAACCGGGTATCAATTCCCTGCACAGAAAGAAGGGCACATCTTCACCCTCGGGCATACCGTGATAACGGATGCCGAATTCACTTGCATAAGTAAAACCGCTCTTTCCGTAAAAATCAATGTTCCCTTCAAAGCATAACGCTCCGCATCCAAGCTCCTTCGCTTTCTCCAGGGAATAGTCCAGCAGTATTTTTCCGTATCCCATTCTTTTCAGCTCAGGAATTATGCAAATCGGCCCCATCGTCATAATTACAATATCTCTGCCATCATCAGCTTTGATATTTGCTCTCATGAACATATTCTGACCTATCAGCCTGCCGTCCTTTTCCATGACAAAGTCCAGCTCCGGCACAAATGCGGGATCATTTCTCAGCTGATTCAGCACATAGTGCTCCAGACAACCGGGACGATATACATTCCAGAAGCTTTCTCTTACAAGGTTTTCAACTTCACGGTATTCTTCCTTTTTCTCTAAGCGAATGATAATGTTGTTTTTATTCATTTTTTTCCTCCTGAATATTGTCAACTTCAATTGCCTTATATTGATCTTTGACCGTTCATTATAGGTTGGATAAAGATCAGCATTACAGCGGGAGGTTTGGTTAGATTGTCTGCAAACCTCCCGGTTATGCCACAATCTCCGGTGTGTTGTACTTGTTCAAAAAGCACTCTCCTAAAAATAAAATTTATAATCATGCCCTTCGGCAGGATCAATGAATAGAAAAAATATCAGCCGGATCTTTTTATATAGACCCTTGATATATTGCCTTCAATATCAGGCTTCACAAGCATATGCGTACGTCTTTTCAGCAAAATTATATTCGAAAACCCATATACATATCTTGTGAAGACAGGTTCTAAAATACATCTATATTATTTATTATATAGTTTTTTGGGGATTTGTCAAGGCAACAGACAAAAAATTCAAACGAATGATCTCTGTCGATAGCAAGCCCGGGGTAATGCATATTAAGCAAAGCTAAAAAACTGATACCGGATACATATAGCATAGCCATAGAGAATAATGGAACCATTACTGCTGATACGAATAACCTTTTAACCTATGGATAGAATCGCACGTTCTTCTATTGACTATATTCACCATTTGAGATATAATAGAATAAAGCAGCTAAACTGCTCTACATATCGAAATTTGTGAGATGATAGAGATGAAAGAAAGCATTGTACAGAAACTTACATCAAAAGATGATAAATATGCCTGTGCCTTTGCTGATAAAATTGTTACAGAAAGCTACGATACGGATGAATGGTATGAATATTTCGATGACTTTGCTTCGTTGCTCAGCCATCCGAAATCATTGGTGAGAAATCGAGTTATGTATATTCTTGCAGCAAATGCCGGATGGGATGACGAAAACCGTTTTGATAACATAATATCTGAGTTTCTCACACATATTACAGATGAAAAGCCGATTACCGCAAGACAATGTGTAAAAGCACTTGCTCAAGTGGGATCCGCAAAGCCGCAGTACATCCCTCAAATTCTGTCTGCATTACACAATGCTGATTTGTCCAAATACAAAGACAGTATGCGTCCACTGATTGAAAGGGACATTTCAGAAACGGAAAATATACTGATAAATATCAATTTGGTATATCCTGGAGAAAAAACTATTTAAAAATCATTTTGAGGAGGAAAATATGAGATATAAATGGCTTGATGAGTATTTAAAGAAAAAACCGGGTGTAACAATTAACACTGAAAACTGGAATTGGATCCGATATATGATAGGCGGCAAAATGTTTGTGGCAGTGTGTCTTGATGATAATGACAAACCCTATTACATAACCCTTAAGCTTGAACCGCTTGAAGGCGAGTTATTAAGAAAACAATATGAGGATATTATTCCGGGCTACTATATGAATAAGGTTCATTGGAACTCTATCAAACCGGACGGAAAAGTGCCTGATGATTTGTTAAGAGAATTAGTTGATAAATCATACGATCTTATTCTTAAGGGATTTAGCAAAAAAAGGCAGCAGGAGATATTAAACGAACAATAAACAAGCCGATAATTACAAAAAGCTTTTAATCAACTGAACAGATTTCTATTTATGGGGAGCGTGAGCATACTGCGATGGTGTTCTCTCATACGACTGTGCGGTAGAATATAGAATACAAGATAATTAATCAAAAGCACTACTACCCCATTGCCAACATGGAGCTTGAAAGAATCAAGCCTATACACATTCAGCGTTGTCTGAACACCGCCAAATCATACAGCCCAAGCAGACAGAGAAAAGTATATTTTCTGCTGAAACGCTGCCTTAATGAAGCTGTACTGAATGAATACATCACAAAAAATGCTGCCGAAAAGATTAAGCCACCCAGGAACATCAAAAAGGACATCACACTTCTTACACCAATTCAGCTGAGACACTTGCTCCTTGAAGTTGAAACACCCGATATATTGATGTTCAAGCTCGAACTATGGACAGGTCTGAGACGTGGTGAGCTTCTTGCTCTGACCTGGGAAAACATCAATTTCCAGGAGGGATATATCCGGGTATGTCAGACCCTTGTAAACAGCAAAGGACACCCCATAATCAAGCACAGCACCAAAAGCGGCGTTGACAGACGTGTCCCCCTTTGTGATGAAAGCCGCCGCATATTATCCGTAATCCAGGCACAGGACAATTCTGACAAGGGCTATGTGTTCCACAACGAAAACGGCGAACCGCTCTCTTTCTCTGCTTACCACACGCACTACAAGCATTTTTACAAGGAACGTCAGAGCATTTATCCCAATATCCCCTACATATCCCCGCACAAGCTCCGACACACCTATGCAACACATCTCATTCAGAACGGAGCAGACATTGAAACTACACGCCGCATGCTCGGTCATTCAAGCATAAACACTACTGCAATCTATGTTCACTCGACCTTTGACCAGATGAAAGCCGCCGCTGACAGGCTGAAATATGATTGATGTGGACTAGAACCGTGAAAAAAGTGCACGAAAAAACAGCCCCTTACAGCTTACACTGCAAGGGGCTTCAAACGGCTTCGTTACGCCTGGTGCGGATAATGTGACTTGAACACACACGGTATTGCTACCACTAGAACCTGAATGAAAAAAGGCAGTGGGTTGACAATCCCGATAAATCAGCAAAAACGGCTTAAATGCGTTGCTTGGGGGTATTAAAAAAACAACAGATAAAAGCAGAAAAACACACCTTTTGTCGTAGTTTTGTCGTAGTAATTTCAGCTGATTTTTGCCGCTTTTCTTGTGGTTTCGACATCATCGTGAACATAGATATTTGCGGTTACATTGATATCTTTATGTCCCATAAGTTTCTGTATAGTATAGATATCAACGCCGTTTCTTCTAAGCTCTGTTCCTCGGGTATGCCGAAGCTCGTGGGCAGTCAGTTCCGGGAGATTGCTCTGATCGTGGAGCTGTTTCATATACCGCTTGAGGACGTGGGTTATATAAGAGGGTGATGTTATCTGTTTTTTATCGTTCATAAAAATATATAATCCTGTCCGTGGAAGGCTGTTAAACGTACTTACCAATTCAGCAGTTATCGGAATTGTTCTATAGCTGTTCCACTTGGGTGGACGCACTTCCACTCCCCCGCCGATTTTGTCTGCTATGGAACGGTTTACCGAAAGAGTAAGATTATTTGTGTCGATATCCGACCACATCAAGCCTGCGACCTCTCCCCTGCGGAGTCCCGTTTCAAGCATAACATAAGCTTCCGGAAAAGCGTCCTTGAAGAATGCCTTTGCAATCTTTATTTCATCATCTGAATAAACGTGCTTTTCTGTTTTGTCCTTCCGGGAAACATATTTAATGCCTTTGACGGGGTTTTTGTAACAAAGATCGTTATCTATAGCGGTGTCAAATATACCATACAAGGTCATGTGCAGCTTGTCAAGCATCGATTCAGAAAGGTCTTTTTGCTTCTGATTAAAGAATCTTTGAACATCTGCACTACGGATATCAGTAAGAGCAGCAGCTCCGAAGAATGGATTCAGATGTTTTTCTACGCTGTTAAGATATGTAAGTCTGTATGTATTTTCGGAAACGGTCGGCTTTTTATATACTTCAAGCCATTTCTCAGCCCATTGTGCAAAGGTGTATTCCTTTTGGATGAACGTCTCACCTGTTCTGTCGGAAACTTCCTGCTCAATAATGTACATTTGTGCTTTGGCTTTAGCGTCATCTAGGCTCTTGGGGCTGTAAAAGCTCTTTCGGATAGGCTTGCCCATAAAATCCTTGCCGATCGTGGCCTTGTATTCGTACATTCCCGATGCGTGGTTCGGGGCTTGCTTTTTCGGTCTTGGCATAAGAATTCCTCCTTGACTTTTTGGGGAGGATATGGTATAATAGCAATGTTAATGATATTATCATATTTTTCCCCTTGATCCCCGTTCGGTGCTCCAACACTGAGCGGGGGAGTTTTTTTATTTATATATTCTTATTTACACCATAAAATATTTTTCCAGCTTCAATGTTCTGCCTATAATAGCAGCATCGAGCATAAAAGTTGTTTTTATGCAGACACTTTTTTGAGTTTGAGCATTCCTTATATTTTGCACAACAGCCAAATCTTTCTGATGGAGTGAATTCTTTTAACGCTTTTTCAGTCCATTGATATAAGAACTTGTAAATTTCAGTGCTGTCAAGTGGGATGTACAATGAATATTTCTTCGTTGTATAAACCTTCCCGCCTTCTTTATTCTTGATTTCTGAAATTTTTTCAATAAAATTATTTGGAATTGCAAACCAATTTCTTCGGTCATATTTTAACTCAACTTCAAATCGATTTATTTTCTGTGAGTTTTTGGGAACGATTGAAAAAACTCTGTCAGATTTTTTTAATGTTTTCGGTTCGAGTATCCATACAGAATATCCTATTGGTATAGATATACCGTCTTTTGTTGTGCATCGTTCTTCCAACATCATATATTTTCTATCAACTTTTTGGTTAATACAGATTCTTGATATCATTTCTGATAATTGCTCTTTCAGTAATACCATATCTGTAGGAAGCGCTGGACTTATAAACGAAAGCTGTTCCATATAGCCTCTCCTTTATTCGATAAAATCATTTTCATCAATTATAGCGATTTGACCGCCTTTTTGGTTATATTCCTCGGCTTTTATTCTCTTTGAGCCTATACCATCTTTCCAATCGGGACTTCCGTTTGCTCCGATTACCAAATAATCTAATTTTTTTATAACCCCAGATTTTACTATTGCACCTTTTGCTACAAGAGTGTTTTCGATAGCTTCACGTTCTCCACATTCAAAATCTCCTGTAAGGCATACTGTTTTACCGGAAACATTACGCATGAAAGATATATCTAAGGTGTTGGCATTCAAGGTTAAAACTGCTTCTGAATATGAAATAAAATCATTTTCGGAAATTATACGCACATTAGTTCGATTGAGAATACCATCTATCATTTCGTCGGGTATACCATTGATGAATTTATTATACATATCTGTACCCAAAACCAAATAATCAGCAGAATAGCAAAAGAAATCAACATAATTTGCTCCTAAAGATTGAACAAAGTGTTTGATCTTATCGGTATCAATATTTTTAAATGCACCATAGACAATACATGTCTTGTCATAGAAAGGATTGTGTCCCTCTACTGTTGCGTATTGATTTGAAGATTTTCCTGTTGCTTTTTTTATTAACATCGTTTGAGGGTGATCTATGCCAATCAATGGTTTTAAGTTCTGATATATATTATGTGTTGTGATGCAGTCAGATTCCGCTCTATGTGCATCTTTCACTTCTATGCCTAAGTGACCGGCAAGGGTAGATAGACGGTGATTCTCAAGTTCAGGCAAACATCTTTTTGCAAGATGAAATGTGTCAATATATGCATTGCTAAAAGGGATATTTTTAATTCTAATATGCAAATCATAAATGATATTATAATCGAAGCTATCAATATTATGACCAATCAGGATATCATCACCTATAAATTCCATAAAACTGTCAAATACAGCTTCTATCGTTGGTGCACTCTCTACCATTTCATCTGTTATATGATTAATTTTAGTTGCCTCATGTGGGATATGTATTTCCGGATTAACTAATGCTGTAAATCTATCTACTATTTCATTATTTTTGACTTTTATAGCTGATATTTCAATAATCTTACAGCTTATAGGGTTATTACTTGTTGTTTCAAGGTCGAATACAGTATAATCGCTTTCTGCAGTAAAAAGCTTTTTTCCTTTAATGCGAACTGCTGAGCTATTAAACATAAAAACACATCCTAAAATATATATTTGGGTAAAACTCACCCATTTTATATTATACATCTTAATATCTCATTTGTGGGAAAATAAAATAAATTGTGATATTATCTTACATTACTAAGAAATTTTACTGCTTTTCCAAGGATCCTAATATCATTAAGTTCCTCGTTTGTATACACAAATGGCTCATATGCAGGATTCTCGGGACTGAGAACAAGTTTATTCTTTTCAGGGTAATAATATACTCTCTTCAAAGTAACTTCGTTATCGATTGAAACGGCAGCGATCTGACCGTTATCGACCATGGGACACTCTTTTATGAACACGATATCTCCGTCGTGTATTCTTGCATTTATCATACTGTCACCTTCACATCGCAGGCAGAAATCAGCGTTTATATCTGTTGGAGTAGATATCCATTCATCTTCCTCCCTGTATATAGGCTTTCCGCAAGCTATTGCACCAATCAGAGGAATTTTGTGCATTTCGGGGAGAGGCTGGAGTTGAGGATATTCTTCTGTTAAGTTTTCAGAAGATGTTCGTTCCATTGGAACATCATATCCCATTAACCAAGCTTCGTTGACGTTAAGAGCCATTCCTAAGATAGAAAGTTTGCGTTGTCCTGGTTCTGTTTTACCGCTGACATATTGGCTTAAATCATTTTTATTGAGTTTTACATTATATTTATCTGAATAAGGCTTTGCTGCATCGATTATATCAATCTGACGGATATTTCTTTCAGAAAGTATCTGTTTTATCCTTTCAGATGTTGTTGCAACTTTCATTTTATCACCACCTTGACTGTATTATATCACACTTTGAATAAAAGTTCAAGAGGTTTTAGAAAAAAGTTCAAGAATTTTGAATTTATCTATTGACAAACAAATAAATGTATGATATTATAAAATCACAGCAAAAGTTCAACGCTTTTGAACCATATAAGGAGGTGATAAGAATGCCGTATGATTATTCAAAGCTGTATGGTCTTATAGCTGAAAAATGTGGCACTCAGGCAATATTTGCTCAGAAAATAGGGCTTTCAGAACGAAGTGTATCTTTGAAACTTAATGGCAAAATAGGTTGGAAGCAGACTGAAATCGCGAAAGCTTGTGACGTTCTTGGTATTTCTGCTGAAAATATTCCTGCATATTTTTTTAAACTATAAGTTCAATGGCGTTTAACTTTTAAGAAAGATATACCACATCATCTGAGTAAAAATTTACAAAGGAAGAGGGGGTTTTCCATGAACGAAACAAACGACAGCTTAACCATATTCCTCAAAGAGGAAAGAGAATGGATAAACAGTATCATTGAAAAATACCCGCGTCAGATACCGATAAATCCTATTGCAGAGCATTGGGGATGTGCTGCCGATTCGGTGAGAGCTGCCATTGAACAAGATGCAGCCTTCGGTCTCTACTGGCGTAAGGTCGGTAAGGTCAACAAGGCGTACATGATACCTACAGGGCTTTTTGTACAGTGGTACTGCAAGGTTAAATTTATCTAATAAGAGAAGGAACCCAAATGAACGAACATATAAAAGGTTACAAGGTATTCAACCCGGACTGGACCTGCAGAGGGTTTCAGTACAAGGTTGGTGAGACCTTCACCCATGAGGGTGATATTGAGATGTGCAGTGCGGGCTTTCACTTTTGTCAGAAGGCAAGTGACTGCTTCAACTACTACAAATTCGACAGCAGGAATAAAGTTGCTGAGATTGAAGCGATTGGTCTTGTGGAAACACAAGGGGATAAATCAGCAACAGATAAAATCAAAATTGTCCGTGAGATATCATGGCAGGAGCTGCTTAATATTGTTAATACCGGAAAGGATTGTACGGGAATCAACAACACGGGCGACTGCAACACGGGCAACCGCAACACGGGCGACTGCAACACGGGCGACTGGAACACGGGCAACTGCAACACGGGCGACTGGAACACGGGCAACTTCAACACGGGCAACTGCAACACGGGCGACTGCAACACGGGCAACTGGAACACGGGCAACCACAACACGGGCAACCGCAACACGGGCGACTGCAACACGGGCGACTGGAACACGGGCAACTGCAACACGGGCGACTGGAACACGGGCAACTGGAACAGCACTTCTTATAGTTCCGGATTCTTTAATTCCAAGGAGAATCCAATCTATGTTTTTAATAAACCAACTTCCTTTTGCAGGAATGCAATTCTTAACTGCCGTGGTATGGACGTACTCAGATGGAATTATGCTAATTCATGGTGGGTCAGTTCTGAAAACATGACTGACGAGGAGAAAAAAGCTCATCCGGAGCACGAAACCACAGGCGGATATCTTAAAAACGTTGATTTTAAGACAGCGTGCAGGATGATGTGGAAAAAACTTTCAGTCAATGAAAAACAGGCTGTAAAAGAAATCCCGAATTTTGATGCAGATGTTTTTGAAGAAATCACGGGAATAAAAGTAGAGGAGTGATTTTGTGAACGAAAAATTTCACTATATCAAGGTCGAAGTGAAAAATCTTTATAAAAGAGCAGAGGAAGCCGATACGGTTTCGGAGCTTTGCGATATTTCATATGAGCTGGGAAAATTGGTGCAGAATGCATACAGCCTTTATGCCTTAAATCAGCTCAATAATGCAGCGTATCACTCCATTATTACAGATACCAATAATCTGATGGATTTTATCTTAGCTAAGGAGGCAACGTAATGAGCCAGGGCAAAGGACGTACACCGAGAACCAAACCAAAGCGGACTTGCCTCTCCCCTGTCATGCAGGCGGAAGCGGAACGCAGAGCCATGAAAAAGGCTATGAAAAAATATCCCAACGATCCACAGAAAGCTAAGGTTGAAGCACAGCTTATCCTGCTCGGAGCCATAGAGCAGAAGGGATACACTTTCGGGAGGTGAAATCAATGTACAAAGTAATCGACACATACGAGGGCTTTGAGGACCTTATCGGTACCTTTGACACCTTCGATGAAGCCAGAGCCGCCGCAAGGCAGCACTGCGAAGATACCGACGGCGAATGCCGGGTGAGCATATACGCCAAGTGCAAGAAAGGATATAAGGTGATCGTATGACCAAGCAGACAAGCACGCACACCATCAACATCAAGCAGGAGCCTGACACAAAAGCACTTGCGGAAGTGATCGCAATGATGATCAGGGCAGAGAAAAATGGAAAGGAGATATTCAGGAATGATACTCAGGCTGATAAGTAATGCCGCTTTCTTTGCGGCTGATGCGGTGGGAATCGTGCTTATCATGAGCGAGATCCGCCGCATTATTACCGAGGCGATAGCAGGTGAGGAAGAATGATAGTATCTATCGGAGAGCCTGCACCTAAAGCTTTATCGGCAAATGAGAAGCGGGTGTACAGGCTGCTGAGAGAGGGCAAGGCACCCTTGGAGATATCAAGGATGCTGCATATCCCTATGGGGAGCATTCGTGATTTCAGTATCAATGCACATGATGTGCCGCTTGAAACTATAGTGAATATCATTTCATCCATAAGAAGCAAGGGGTATGAGATACCCGAAATAAAGAAGGAGGAAGAACCAATGGCAAAGATAACGGAAGAGATGAAGAGGGAGATGATCACCCTCAGGAACTCGGGCATGAAGGTGAATAAGATCGCTGAGAAGTTCGGCTTTGGTAAGTCAAGCGTATTCAACGTAATCAAGGCTTACAGTGAACAGGGCGAAAGGGCTTTCACAGCTCCGGATTCCGATGAAGAACCTGAAACAATCAAGTGTGAGGCTGAAACAGAAAAAGAGCCTGCAGCGGAGGCAACCGTTACAGACTCTGAGCAGGAAATTTTCAACTATATTCCTGCTACTATTGTATCACCCTCCGAGGAAAATGTCAAGACCCTTCACGAATTCTCACCGATGGCCGCAGAGGCTGTGTGGGCTAAGATAGAGGAACTGCGGAAGGAAGCGGCTGAGCTTATACATACCGAGATGGCTTTTGAAAGGATGATATCCGATATTAACGAAAATATCCGCTGCGTTAGTGAGCAGCTTAGCCATGTGGAGGCTGAGATCGATATGCTTGCGGAGGATTATGAGGCTTTGACGGGAGGCGCTGCTGTATGACATCACCATATGAAATCACCAGGAAATTTATTGATACTGTTCTCAGAAAAGGAGATGTAACCCCGATAGTCGTCAATTACATGCAGGAGCTGCTGATTGATATGGGCAACAGGTACAGTATGACAGATATTACGATGCATATTGTTGCTGCAGCATTTAAAATGCACTCGGATTTGCTTTATTCAAGGCTTGATGAAAATGGAAAACGTGCTTGCGATGAGATCATTGATAAAAGTAAGACCGCTGTTCAGGAAATCAAGATGCCTATCAGATTCAAGAAGGAGGATGGACAGTGAGATACGATTTTAGCATGACACAATTTCACGGAGATATTGTTGCCGCATTAAAGCTCATGTGCGGCAAGGATAAGGTAGCTGAATCATACGTTGACGAGGCTTCACCTGCTCCATTAAGAAATTATCTCAAGAGCAAGTATGCTAATAGCGGTAAAGGTGAGCCGGGTGGAGCACATTATTCTTCTACCCCATCAAAAGGAGTAGATATTTACTTTGATAGAGCGGTAAATAATGATGGCGACATGACTCTTACGCTCTCCTGGTCACAGGCTGCGAAATTTATCCGTGATAATCCCTCGGAGATCTTCTCCGAGGACGAGCCTGCAGATGATATCCTGTCCGATAAAAAATCACTTGAACTCCTTTACAACACCTTTGACGAGAGCGAGATCAAGTGTCCGTTCTGGCGAACAGGGCAGACAATGAGATATTTAAGCTTCGGCGGCGTGGATTTTAAGTGCGATCACTGTGAGAGTAGTTTTTGTGAGTTTGATAAGCTTACGAGCTTTCTTGCATCTCACTGCCATAATTATGAGGATTGCCTTTATTATCGTAAGCATAAAGATGATAAATCAAACTTCCCCTGCGATGACTGCGGATATGATGTTAATAAATGCTGCAGCTATCCCGATACTCCCGATGATTATTGCGTATGTGGTGACAAAAAGATCCCTGTTCCCGCTCAGAGTGAAACAAATGTAGCCGCCTTTGACTACTCCGAGCTTGATGCGGACACGGCGGCGAAGCTGGAAAATGTCACTGCCGAAATTTTTAATGTCAGAAAAGAGTACATTTTCACGATGGCGAAAAAGGTCGCTTATGCTCACGATTTGCTTGCGAACCACTATGGTGGAAAATTTGGTGTGTGGTGTGAGAGCATAGGCATCAGCAGGGACACAGGCAATAATCTGGTGAGAGTTGCCGAAATTTTCGGCAACATATCTGCCGAAGAACAAAAAAATCTAAGTCAGCTTAAGCCTTCGCTCCTTTACGAAGCCGCCCGTCCCTCCGCTCCAACCGAGCTTGTGGAACAGGTGAAGTCGGGAGATATCACCACTCACAAGGAATTTATCGAGCTGAAAAAGCAGCTTGAAAATATTAAGGAAGATCTTGAAATCAGCAAAATGGAAGCAGAGCATTGCGAAGAGCGTGCCACTTATGCAGAGGAGCAGGTAACGAAACTATCTGTGAAAAATACCGAGCTTGCAAATCAGATCAAGGATCTTGAATCCCGCCCCATAGACGTTGCCACACCCGATGATGAGGAGATTGACCGCATGGCAAGGGAACGTGCTCAGGGGCTTCTGAGAGCCAAGGACACCGAATGGCAGAAGCGATTAGACGAAGTACAGCTGCAGCTTCGGGATGTTCAGAGCAAGCTGCTGGACTCTGCCTTTGAAACGAATGCCCCCGACACAGAACAGCTGAAAGAGTTTTATGAATATCTTCACGGAAATGCCCTTTCTGCTATCAAAAGCTGCTTTGATTTCATTCACGGAGGTAAGGTCACAGGCTCGGCTGCGGCAGATATAAAGGCAAGACTCAGATCACTTAAAGAAGTAATTAATGATTATCTGGAGGAAATGAAATGATAGATAATATGAATGTTGACGAGATCATTGAAAAGGAAGATTTCGTCATTGATAACGACAATCTTGCGGACTGGGCTGTGCGTACCATTCGGACGGAAAACAAGGAGCGTGACAGGCTCATCAACATTGCTAAGGATCAGATAGCAGAGCTTGAAACTCAGATCGATAATATCACAGCACAATATGCTTACAAAACTGCCCGTCTTGAATCCTATCTGAGCAGGTATTTTGATACGGTCCCTCACAATGAAACCAAGACACAGGAGAGCTACAAGCTTCTGAGCGGCACCCTCGTTCTCACAAAGCCAAAGGTAAGCCTTGCTGCTCCCAATGCCGATAATGAGGTGTTCAATGACTTTGTCCGCAGGACTGCTCCCGAGTACATAAAGACTGTGGAAACGGTAAGATGGGGCGATTATAAAAAGACCCTTAAATTCTCCGGCGATGTTATCATTGACGCAAACGGGGAGATCGTGGAGGGACTTGTATGCACGGCTGTTCCGCCTAAATTCAGTGTAAAGTGAGGTGGGTGTAATGGATAGCTTTAAAAGCAGAGTGGCAAAGGTGCAAAAATCCTTAAAAGCTCCTAAAAATCAGTACAACAGCTTCGGCAAGTACAAATACAGGAGCTGTGAGGATATTCTCGAGGCTGCAAAGCCACTATGCTGCGACAATAATATTCTGCTTACGGTGTCGGATGAGATCGTTTTTATGGGCAACAGATTTTATATAAAATCAACTGCTGTTCTTCATGATATTGAAAGTGACAATGTGATTGAAAACAGTGCATACGCCCGTGAAGCTGATGACAAGAAGGGTATGGACGACTCGCAGATCACAGGTACAGCAAGCAGCTATGCCCGTAAATATGCTCTTAATGGGCTTTTCTGTATCGATGATACAAAGGATGCAGACACTGACGAATACAAGCAGGAAACAAATAAAAAAACACCTAAAAAAAATGATTATATTTGCAAGATTTGCGGTAATAAGGTCAAGGGCGTAAAAAAATCCGATGGCACTACTGTAAGTGCAGAATCGGTATATAACGGCTGCGGAGGAATGTGCTTAAACTGCTATAATGCCCAAAAGGAAGGCGGTAAATCATGAATAAGGCAATAATCTTGGGAAGGCTTACGGCTGATCCCGAACTCAGACAAACTCAGAACGGCGCGGCTACATGTGATTTTACGATCGCTGTTGACCGATACAGTGCCGATGGAAACGGACAGGCTGATTTTATCCGTTGTAAGGCATGGAATAAGACTGCAGAAACCATCTGCAAATATCTCGGTAAAGGCAGAAAAATACTTGTTGAGGGTAACATCAAAACAGGGAGCTATACAGACAGACGATATCCGGATGTAACACACTATACCTCGGATATATGGGTTGACCGCTTTGATTTCTGCGACAGCAAATCCGACAATTCGGGCACGCAGCCTCCGCATAATCAGACCCCCAGCCGGAATAATCCACAGCCTGCTCAGACAAATATTGATATTTCCCCCGATCTGTCAGACTTCGAGGAAGTCATTTCAGACAGTGACCTCCCCTTCTAAGCTATGCAGCTGAGAGATTATCAGGAAAAAGCTATCGCAGACATTCACAGCGCATGGGTGCACGGTTTTCGCCGTCCATGTGCTGTAATGCCATGCGGGGCGGGCAAATCATACACCGCTGCAGAGATCGCAAGGCGTACAACCGCAAAGGGCAACAGGGTGCTTTTTCTCGTTCACAGGCAGGAGCTTTGCAGCCAGATTTTTGATACATTTTCGGGCTATGGAGTGGATATGCTCCGCTGCGAGGTCGGAATGGTACAGACTGTATGCAGGCGGCTTGAACGCACTCCTCCGCCCTCTCTCATCATCACCGATGAGAATCATCACTGCCTTGCACAGTCCTATCGGAAAATATACGACTATTTTTCGGATGCATATTGTGTGGGCTTTACAGCTACACCCGTGAGGCTTAACGGCGGCGGTCTGGGTGAGGTCAACGACGCTCTTATCATAGGTCCCACGGTCAAGGAGCTTATCGCAAGAAACTGCCTTGCACCCTTTGATTACTATGCCCCGCCTGTGGCAGATCTGTCGGGGCTTAAAGCAAGCCGAAACGGGGATTTTGCTCCCGAGGACATTGACGCTGTACTTAATAAGCCCAAAATTTACGGTGATGTTATCGGATATTACAAGGAGCTTGCCGAGGGAAAACAGGCTGTATGCTACTGTGCGACTATCACATCAAGTGAGAATATGGCGGCTGAATTCAGACAGCACGGTATATCAGCCGGACACATTGACGGAACGACGCCAAAACCGGAAAGAGCTGCAATAATTGACAGGTTCCGCAGAGGCGAGCTTACGATACTTTGCAACGTTGATCTTATCTCGGAGGGCTTCGATGTTCCCGACTGCTCTGCGGTAATTCTCATGCGTCCCACAAAATCCCTTACCCTGTATATTCAGCAGGCTATGAGGAGTATGCGATACAAGCCCGGAAAACGAGCGATAATAATTGATCATGTGGGAAACGTTCACCGCTTCGGACTGCCCGACCAGGAATTTCAGTGGTCACTTGATCCAAAGCCACAGGCGAGATCCAAGCCGAAAACAGACGAGGATTTTAAGATAAAGCAGTGCCCGCAATGCTTTTCAACACATGAGCTTGCACCCGTTTGCCCCATGTGCGGTTTTATTTATCCGATACCCCGGGAAAAGCAAATTGAGCTGCAGAAGGAAGTCCGATTGCAGAGAATAACCGAAACCGTTAAGCATTACAGAAATTATCATGAATGCAGCAGCCGTGAGGAGCTTCGGGCTTTCGGAAAAATGAAGGGCTACAAGCCCGGCTGGGTCTATTACAAAGCAAAGGAGCTGAATATGTTATGACTGGGGAACACGAAATACAGAACCGTATACGGGCGGCACTTTCGCCCTATGCGGTTCTGTTCAGAGCAAACGTATGGAAAGGCATGACAACTGACGGAAAATGGTTTGACAGTGGTCTTCCCGTGGGATTTTCCGATCTGTTCGGATTCAGAAAATCGGACGGGCGGGCAATTTTTATTGAGGTAAAAACATCCATGGGAAGACCCTCCGAGGCTCAGAAAAATTTCCTTTTTCAGATGGAACGCATGGGAGCTATTGCGGGGATATGCCGCAGCCCTGCCGAGGCTCTCAGACTTATAGGAGCTGACACGGATGGCACTTGATATGGAATATCTGAAACGCATCGACAGACTTGCATACAACCGCCCCGAGGTCATTCCCGATGAGCTTATGCGGGGCGATAAAATACAGTATAAAATATATTTTCGATTCATGTGTGCAGTTTACATGATGTACCGCAAAAATTTCATGAATGACGATGAACTGAAAACTATCAAAGCAGAATTTATCAAGGATTTTGAGCGGTTCGATGTTTTGTCAAAGGCTGCGATCAAGACTGCCCGTAACAGCGGAAGGCTTGCACTTGCCGCTGCGGAATGCCGTAAGAATACGTCCTGCATATGCTGTCGGACTGTGGCTGAGATATACGGTGCTCCGAGCAGGGCAGACGATGAGGACATAAATGCCGAAGGACAGGTGAACTAATGGAAATAACCGAATTTCTGAGCTTTTTTCGCAATGTGAAAAAGGAGGGCGGCAGCCAGTATCGGGCTGACTGCCCCGCCTGCGGTGACACAAAGCGGCATTTATACATAGCGGCCGCACCCGGGGGAAAGCTTCTTATCGACTGCAAAAAGGGCTGCAAATTTTCGGATATCGTTGCGGCGGCAGGACTTAAAGAAACGGACTGCTTTTCTGAAAATCCCGTAAAATCAGTTCCGTGGAAGCTTCTGAGAGAGCATTTCTATACCGATGAAAACGGCGGGATCCTTGCCAAAAAGCAGATCTATGACACAGGAAACGGCAAAAAGCAAGCCATATGGTACCGTCTTGAAAACGGAAGATATACAAAGGGTCTTGACGGACAGAAAATGCCGCTTTACCATCTGCACCGAATAATCAAAGCTTCCACCGCGATAGTGTTTGTAGAAGGCGAAAAGGATGCCGAAACAGTGGAGCGGTTAGGCTTTGCAGCTACCACATCCCCCAACGGTGCAGGCTCAAAATGGCGTAAGGATTTCACTCCGTATTTCAAGGATAAAAATGTTGTAGTTATCTCCGATAATGACGAGGTGGGCGATGCCTTCGGGGACATGGCAGCTCATGAGATCATGAAGACTGCAAAAGCAGTCAAACGCGTGCGATCGGCTGACATTTACCCGCAGGTTAAGCCAAAAGGTGATATCTCGGACATAGCTGCTGAGCTGGGTGACGAGAAAACAAGGGAGCTTCTCAGAGCTGCTGTTCAGAATGCCGTCAACCTTATACCCGAGGCTTTCGCGGCTCCCATACCGAAAATGACCGAAACGGTGATCGCAATGGAAACGCCCGAAAACGAGCCGATCGCCGAGAAGCTTGCAAGACTAAAGCCGCATATCAAGTTCACTTACAATGATAAAGGCAATGGTGCTCTGTTTGCGGCAGTGTTCCGGGACAAGTGCAGGTATAATGTAACGGCAAAGGAATGGTTTGTTTATAAAGACGGTTACTGGCAGCAGGACACAGGCGGCATGATCGTAAGCGGATATGCTAAGGATCTCCACACAGAGCTTGCAAGGTATTCGACCATGATAACGGATGACGCTCTCCGCAAGGGCTTCGATGCAAATGTTGAAAAGCTGGGACGTCTTAATTTCCGTGACACCATGATAAAGGATGCAAGGGATGTGAATTACATTCGCTCCGAGGATTTTGATAAAAATGACTGGCTTTTTAACTGCAGGAACGGTACATATGATCTGAAAAACGGATACTTCCGCAAGCACAATCCGAATGATCTTATAAGCAAAATGTCCAACGTGACATACAATGCCGATGCTGAATCTCCTCTGTTTGAGAAATTCATTAAGGATATCATGTGCAGCGATATGGGAAAGGCAAAATATTTGCAGACGGCTCTCGGATATGCTCTCACAGGTGACACATCTCAGGAATGCTTCTTTATCCTCTACGGAGCTACTACCAGAAACGGCAAGGGAACTTTAATGGAAACGATATCCCATATGATGGGTGACGGCTATGCTATGAGCTCGCAGCCTGAGGTATTTGCCCGAAAGCAGAATAAAGACAGCCGACAGGCTTCGGGGGATATTGCACGTTTGAAGGGAGTGCGATTCCTTAATGCCTCCGAGCCGCCAAAAAGCATGGTGTTCGATGCTGCTCTCCTTAAAACGCTCACAGGCCGTGACACCATTACAGCACGACATCTGCATGAGCGGGAATTTCAGTTTGTGCCGAATTTCAAGCTGTTTATCAACACAAATTATCTGCCTTATGTGAATGATGATACCTTATTCTCATCAGAGCGTGTGAATGTCATCACGTTTGAGAAGCATTTCGGCTCGGACGAACAGGACAGAAGCCTGAAGCAGAAGCTGAAACAGGAAGAAAATATTTCGGGCATATTCAATTGGTGTCTGGATGGACTTCAAAACTATCTTTCCGAGGGGCTAAAGCGTCCTATGTCGGTTTCGGCAGCGAACGAGGAATACCGCAGGAGCGGCGACAGAATGACCATGTTTATAAACGAGTGTCTGGAAGCTGTTCCGGGCGGCGGGTGTCAGGCAAAGGATGTTTATGCACTTTACAGGGATTGGTGCAGTTCCAACGGTTTCAACCCGGAGAACATGATGAACTGGACTGCAAATCTGCGTCAGAAGAATTTACTTCGTGACAGAGACAAGATAAACGGAGTATGGAGGCGGAGCGTTATTTTCGGATATGTTATAGCCGAGAATTACGTTCAGATCAGCAATAATAACGATATTTACGAAGAGCCGCCGCTGTAATTTTTATATGGCTGACAAAGTGGGCGAAATTCCCGAAAACCACGCATTATAGCCTTCTTGTCATTCTTGTCACTTTTTATGGGTCATTTTTAGAAAATTCAAATCTGAAATGCTCACATAAAAACTGACAAGAATGACACAGCCACGAAGGAAAGCCATTTTCGGGATTTTCAGGGAGGTGTTTCGGACGGTTGAAAAACATCAAAATGCAATAATTCTTACAAATCGTCAATAGCTTGTTCATAATTGGACGTAAAAACGAAAGGATTTGATATCATGAAAATTGAGATAACCGAAAATGGAACAGGAGGGCTGACAATGGCTGAAAAAGAATACATAGAGCGGGAAAGTGTCTTCAACGCTATGATGAACACAATGTGCGGAACAGGATATCAAGCACGTGCATTAGATGTAATTGCATTTGCACCCGCCGCAGACGTTGTAAAAGTTGTAAGGTGTAAGGACTGCACGTATTACGATTGCATAGATAATTTATGCGATTTGCGGGATTTCGAGGTGCCGAACGATATGTTTTATTGTCACGATGGGTTTATGCGGAATTGATAATATTTTTGATACGGCTTAGGAGGGAGAGAGAATGAACCAATATCTGAATTGTGACTGTATGGATTTGCTTCGGAGCACTCCCAATAAATTCTACAGTCTGGCCGTAGTTGATCCGCCTTATTTTTCTGGACCGGAACAACGACGGTATTACGGCTCAGAACGCAGCAACAAAGGAGTTATGCGATTATATCAAAAAATATCGTACTGGGAAATCCCAGATGCCGACTATTTTTCCGAGCTGTTCCGGGTATCAAAAAATCAGATCATCTGGGGCGTTAATTATTTCGATTACAGCTTTCCGACATCTGGACGTATCGTGTGGGACAAATGCAACGGGAAATCATCCTTCAGCGACTGTGAAATTGCATATTGCAGCCTTCATAGTAGTGTGCGAATATTCCACTATATGTGGAATGGTATGATGCAGGGAAAATCTATTGATGAAGGACACATTATGCAGGGAAACAAGCAGCTTAATGAAGTCCGAATACACCCTACTCAAAAACCTGTTGCTCTGTACGAATGGATTTTACGTAATTACGGCAAGTACATAAACGGAAAAATTCTCGATACACACGTTGGAAGCGGATCTTCACTTATTGCATACGAAAAACACGGATATGAATACGACGGGACAGAACTTGACGACAAAATGTATAATTTATCTTTGGCAAGGTTGAACGTATACAGGGAAAACAGTTACTTTCAACCTAAGAGGGAGAAAATATTATGCCTACAACAGCAGAAATAAAAGCCGAGCTTATGAGGGCAAGGGAGGCGGAACGGGCTTACCGTTTGGCAAGGGACAAGGCAAATGCCTACGGTCAGCTTCTGGCATGCGGTAAAACGGTTCGGTTTGAGAATGATGGCGGCACTCATGAACGCAAGGGCAATCCTGTGGAAAATGCTTACTGCTGTCTTGCGGATTATACGTCCGAAGCGGACAGGCTCTTGCAGGAGATGAACAGAGCAAGGCAGAGAGCCGAGCAGCTTATCTCTTCCGTTCCCGATCAGGCTCAGCGTGAGGTGCTTACCCGTCGATACATAATCGGGCAGAGGTGGGAGGATATTGCGGTGTGCATGGGGTATTCACGGCAGCATATTACTCGACTGCATGGATATGCCCTGCAAAAGATGTGCTTGAATGTTACATTTTCTCTGTGATATAATTATAATCAGCAAAGAATAATGATTTAAAAGCGGCTCACACCGGCAGCAATAGTTGCCGGAGGTGGCCGCTTCATTCTTTGCTGTCGAGGTAATGTGAAGCAAATGAAAAGAACTTGTGTATACTGTGGCAGAATTCATGACACAAAATATATATGTCCTAAGAAACCGCAAATTAAATACAAGAAATATACTGATCCTGAAAACTTATTCAGAGGATCATCAGCGTGGAAGAATAAACGGCAGGAGATAAGAGAACGTGACCTGCATATCTGCCGTGTATGCTATGACAAGAAGGGTATATACAACAGCAGCGGAATACAGATACATCACATATCATCTCTTGCTGATGACTACAGCAAGCGGCTTGATAACGATAATCTCATATCACTCTGCACATATCATCATGAGCTTGCGGAGCGTGGAGAGTTATCCGCTGACTACCTGATCAAGCTTGCCGCCTCAGACATCGAATGATGCTACATTTTTCTTGTCCTTTTGGCAGTAGGTCCGGAGGGGTGAGGGTGTCTCAGGGGGTACCCCCCCGCCCTTAGGCCGAACCCCGGCACTGAGCTTTTCCACCAACGCCTGACATCTGTTAACAAGAAATTCCCAAAATGAAAAATGAGGTGAGAAAATGGCAAGACCTGCAAAGCCCGTTGGTATGGCTGACGGGCATCGGACAAAGAAAGAGATATCCCGGAGAAGTGCTGCGGAAAGTGCACTGATGGGAAATGATATTGCTGTCCCTAAGGGGCTTACTGCGGAACAGAAGAGGATTGCTAAGCACATCATAGGGGAACTGGAAAAGAGCAGGATACTTTGCTCTCTGGACGGGTATGTACTGGAACAGTGCTGTGTGGCGGCTGACTGTCTGCATCGTATCAATCAGCTGATAAACAGTGACGAGACTGCTATGTGCGACAAGGAGCTGCTTCTTGCTAAGAAAGAGCACGAGCGGACATTCTTCAAGTGCTGTGATGAGCTGTGTCTCAGTCCACAGGCGAGGGCAAAGGTAGCGGCTGCCAATGCAGCGACGGGGGATGAAAGCACACAGACTCTGATAGATATTCTGTCGGGCGGCGAGGATGAGGAATGAACTACGAAAGATACGAAAAGGCTATAAACGAATGCATCTATAAAGAGTACGAATGCCGCATATGGATAGCTTTTCACTGCAGGGATGAAGTGAGGTATAACCACAATCATGACCCTGTGACGGGGCGGTTCACATTCACTGGCGGCAGCGAATTCAACGGATATGAACGTCACAGAACAAAAGCCGCGGATTTAAAAGCTTATGCCGGAGGAGGCTCTTCAAAGGGTATTGACAAATCTAAGAAAAGTGATATAATGAAAACACAAGGAAGAAAAACTGAAAGCAGCAATGGAAGTGGTCATATAAAAGATAATATTGAAATTGGAAGAAGTGTAGGAGCGTCCGGTAAAAATTATCCTGTTAAGCTTCCTGACGGTAATCATTCTAAGTTTGCTGAGGGAACTGAAATTATTGATATAAAAACTTTTGCAGGAAAAGGGACTAACGTTCCTATACGGGAAGCAATATTTCTTGAAATTGATTATGGAATAAAGGCTGATAAATGGGAAAAGGTCAGAGGTACAGGATATGTGCTTGATAAAAATACCCCGAGAAAAGCCGAAGTCCATTGGTATGAGGCAGAAGATTTAAAGGTTAAAATGAAAGTCAAGGGGTGGTATGATGAAAGTTAAATACATCGGCAAAAGTGACCCGTTGGAATTACTTAACGGTAAGATTTACAATGTCATTTCTGTTGAAAAAGGCTGGTACAGGATAATTGATGAAACAGAAGAAGATTATCTTTATCCGCCTGAACTTTTTGAAATAGTTAAATAATATATTTCACCGCTCAGAAATGGGCGGTTTTTCTATGCCCGAAAGGTGGTGAGAATATGAAAGGCAGAGAAACAATTGCTATAGTGAGATTTATAAACGGCAACTATCTTAATATCATTTGCAGTGATTACCACTTCGATAATAAAAGTGGCGATTATCTGTTTAAGGACGATTGCGGTATTGTTCATGCGATCGTTCCGAGAGAACAGGTCGTATGCATATATGAACAAAAA
>JBJERX010000092.1:0-40806 GCA_051882495.1 Huintestinicola sp.
GTGCGATTCCCTTTGCGTCCTTTGTTCCTGCAAGGTATCTGCCTGTATGGTTGTTAAGACCATTGATATCGTAGGTTCTGTTCAGTGCCTTTGTGTACATACGGGAAACATAAGCTGTGAGCTTTTCGTTCTTGTCACGGTTCTCTGTGACTGTATAAGTGCCGCTGTTGATTCCGTAGCTCTTGCAGAGGTTAGTGAACTCTGCGGAGGTGGAGAAGCCTGCGAGAACATATCCGTAAGAGCAGCCGTTGTCAAGTGCAGTCACCCAGCGGTTGAGACCTGCTGCATCGGGAACTCTTTCAAGCATTGTTGCATACATTCTGGTTACAAATTCCGTGTTGGAAAGCTTCTTGTTTCTCAGCTCGGAGCTTGTCACGAAAATCTTTGCGATATCCGATGCGGACTGACCATCCTTGAGTCTCTGAATGTGGTTTGCCATACCCTTGGGGTCGGAAGCACGTCCCAGAAGCTTGGTGTACAGATGCTCAACAAAGTTCTTCATATCCTTGTCGGGATCATCTGCTGTCAGAGCGGGAATTGTTTCGGTTCTCATAGTATACTTGCACTTTACGCACTTGTATGTGATTTCGCCGTCGGTGGTTTCGGTAGCTTCTGTTGTTACCGTTCCGCTGTCCTCGGTGTGTGATTCAAAATCAACCTTTTCGGTACAGCCGGAGCAAGTGTGCCAATGTCCCGTAGCATCGCAGGAATAATCCTCGGCAAGGACGTGTTCGTGGTCAAGCTTAGAAAGGATCTCCTCCTTTTCATGTCTGCAAACGGAGCAAATGTAGGTCTTGATCCCTGTTGTCTGCTCGGTTGCGGGAGTTGTTATAACTCCGTTGTCATAGCTGTGAGCGGTAATATCGGTCTTATCGCCGCATACGGAGCAAACGTGATAGTGATCATCATCGTTATCGCTTACCCATTCTGTGCCGTAGGTGTGGTGTGCAGCTATTTTCAGTTCGGAGAGAGTTGTTTCTGTTGCAGCAGCCGCATCATCAAAAAGCTTACCGCAATCGCACTCATAATGTGCCTTTACGCCGTCTGTTGTACAAGTTTCGGGAACTTCCGCAACAAATGTGAGATGATTTGCATGAAGATGTCCGAGAGCGGGAGTCATTACATATTCGCAGTCCTTGCAAACCTCGTCTGTGGTTTCCGTTGCGGCGGCGTTGGAAGAATGTTCTGCCTTGTCAAGCTCTGCACCGCAGTCGGGGCATTTGTGCCAATGGTGTGTTCCGTTTCTTTCCCATGTATCCCCTGTAGTAGGTACATTGGGGTGTGTGCAATCGGAAACAGTTATTGTTGTCGTGTCTTTTCCTTGAGAGTATTTAGCAGTTTCGTCTATTTTTGCTAAAATTGTAATTTCCGTTCCGTTGAGCGTGGTGTCGGGAATTACAAAAGAACCGCCTGTAATAGCCGTTTCTTCACCGCTACCGATCTTATAGGTAAGCTTGGGTTTGGGAGCATCGGAAAGAGTATCGTTATACGGGTTCTTTGCCGTCGCAGTAACCGTTACCGTTGTTTCCTTGCCTGTAATGGCAGAGGTGGGATCTGCCGTTATCGTAATCACGGGAGTTACCGAATTTACGGTTACAGGAACCTCGTAGGATAGCGTATGTTCTCTTTCGTTATAAGTAAATCCGCTAACGCTAAGACCGCTGTAATCATAATTGCCATCGTCTGTCAGTCCTTTGTATGCCGTGTAAGTGAATGCAGGAGAAGGAACAGTATCTTTATTTTCCCAAGTCCAGCCCTCGGTAAGACCTGTGTCGGCAAGAGTTTTGCCGTAAGAGATCGCTGTGGGAGCTGTGGGGGGCATTACTGTTGCAGGCTTCTTGTTTATCTTAAAGGTATAGTTCAGCTCGTCTGTTGTTCCGTCGCTCCATACAGTTTTTGTTGTGTCTGTCAGAGCAACAGTTACAGTATAAGTGCCTGCGTTTGTCTGCTTATTATCCTTAACTGTGTAATAATCGCTTGCTGCGATATTATAGGTCTGTGACCTTCCGTCATAGGTAAATGTACTGCTGTCTTCGGCAGGCTTATCAACCATTGCAAGCCACCTTGAATTTGTTGTATCATAGATATAATTTGTAGTTTTTGTTCCTACTTTAACTTCAAGAGGATCAGCTGTTGATGTTTTTGCAGGGAGATATGCGTAAAGATTGCCGTCATTGCTGTCAAGAGCCTTGTGGTTTACGGGTGTGTATGAGTTTCCGTCAATGGTTACAGCCTCGCTGTTTGGATTTTCGATTGTGAGAAGATAAACGTTGGTTGTGCCGTTTGTGGGTGTAACTGCATCTTTTCCATAGCCGCCGCCGATAGCGTTTACATCTATTTCTTTTGTGACTGCCTTTACAGAACCGCCGGTTATATTAATGGATAAACCATCCCCATTATTACCGCCCCCTATGCCTGCGCCACAATAGCTACCGGTTGCAGTAACAACACCGCCGCTTATGGTGATGTTTGAACCGGAGCCGATTCCGCCGCCGCCTATGCCTGCACCATACCTTTTTCCGCTTGCGGTAACAAAGCCGCCGCTTATAGTGATGTTTGAACCGGAGGAAAAATAGCCGCCGCCTATGCCTGCGCCATACATATCACCATTTGCGGTAATAACTCCTCCGCTAATAGTGATATTTGAACCGGAGCCATCATCTCCGCCGCCTATGCCGGCACCATACATACCGCCATTTGCGGTAACAACTCCGCCGATAATAGTGATGTTTGAACCGGAGCCGTCATCTCCGCCACCTATGCCTGCGCCATACATACCGCCATTTGCGTTAAGCTTGCCTGTACCGGTTGTTCCACCCTTAATGGTTATCTTGCCTTGTGTTTCAGAGATAAAAGTGCCGTTCTTTTGCAAGCCTGCGCAAAACATTCCGCTTGTCAGCGTGTTTTCAGAGCCGTCCGCAAGGGTTATGGTGACATTTCCTGTGCTGTTGTCTGCGATTTTGAATGCGCAAGCTCCATCTGTTCCCGAAACGTCAATATTCACCCCTGCAAGGGTAATATTTGCGGAAACATCTGCTGCAACAGTTATTGTATTGGCATAGGTTGTACCTTTGACAGTGATCTCATCCCCGGCGAAATACGTATAAAACGAGCCGCCATATTTAAATTCAGTAGCACCGGTTATTTCAATACTTCCGTTTGATATATCCAAAGCTTCTCCGGTATACGAATATACCGCACTCGCCACAATAGCATTACCGAAGCCCTCAAAAAATCCGTCCCCGATCTCCGCCGGGAATGTAAATGTCGCTGCCATAGCCGCTGCCGCCGCTAATGCGGTTATCCGCTTGGCTATGTGTTTCAGCTTTTCTTTCTTCAAAATTATCATTCCTTTCAGTTTAAAAACGCTGTGAATGCCCGTGTTACAGCTGCATTCACAGCTTATTCATAGTCATTATAGCATGAAAAAACAGTAAATGTCAAGGTGATTTTAGCATTTTTTGGGATTGTTTTCTAATACTAATTCCAAATCGTTCTATAGACAAAGGCGGCAGATAGTACACACTCTAATAACTATTTGGACTTAGTGTAAAAAAGCTGCTGCAGCGTATGCTGCAGCAGCTCATATGGTCATATTACTTTGCGTATTCGATAGCACGGCTTTCTCTGATGAGATGAACCTTGATCTGTCCGGGATATTCCATCTCGTTTTCGATCTTTTCTGCGATCTCTCTTGCAACGATGGTCATCTTTTCATCATTGATCTGCTCGGGTACTACCATTATGCGTACCTCACGTCCTGCCTGGATAGCAAAGGATTTCTCAACACCCTCATAGGATGTGCAGATCTCCTCAAGCTTCTGGAGACGCTTGATGTAGTTTTCATAGTTTTCACTTCTTGCACCGGGTCTTGCTGCGGAGATAGCGTCAGCTGCCTGTACCAGTGCTGCAACAACAGTTCTTGTCTCAACGTCGCCGTGGTGAGCCTCGATGGCATGGATAACATCGGGATTCTCCTTGTACTTGCGGCATACATCCACACCGATCTGTACGTGAGAGCCTTCGATCTCATGGCTGAGGGACTTACCGATATCGTGGAGCAGACCTGCACGTCTTGCAAGATTTGCATCAACACCAAGCTCGCTTGCCATGATACCTGCAAGATGTGCGACCTCGATGGAGTGGTTGAGTACGTTCTGTCTGTAGGATGTTCTGTAGCGGAGACGTCCGAGAAGCTTGACCAGCTCATGGTTGAGACCGTGAACGTTGGTTTCAAGCACGGCTCTTTCGCCCTCCTGCTTGATCTTATGCTCTACCTCACGCCTTGCCTTGTCCACCATTTCCTCGATCCTGGATGGGTGTATACGGCCGTCGGCTATGAGCTTTTCAAGAGCAATGCGGGCAACCTCTCTTCTTGCGGGGTCAAAGCAGGAAAGGGTGATTGCCTCGGGAGTATCATCAATGATAAGCTCAACTCCCGTAAGAGTTTCAAGGGTACGTATGTTGCGTCCCTCACGGCCGATGATGCGGCCCTTCATTTCATCATTGGGGAGCGGAACTACCGAAACGGTCGTTTCCGCAACCTGATCTGCAGCACACTTTGAAATAGCAAGTGAAATAAGACCTCTTGCCTTTTCCTCGCATTCATCCTTAAGCTGCTGCTCATACTGTTGGATCTTGAGTGCTTTTTCATGTACAAGCTCATTTTCAAGCATTGAGAGCAGATGCTCCTTAGCCTGATCCATAGTAAACTGGGAGATCTTTTCAAGGGTCTCCAGCTGCTGCATCTTTACGCGGTCAGCTTCCTGAAGACGCTCATCAGCAGCCTTGATCTTTTTCTGGAGGATCTCGTCCTTCTTTTCAAGATTGTCGTTCTTCTTGTCAAGATTCTCTTCCTTCTGCTGAATGCGGCGTTCCTGTCTGCTCAGCTCGCTGCGTCTGTCCTTGATCTCTTTTTCAAGTTCAGTGCGGCTTTTGTGGATCTCGTCTTTAGCTTCAACAAGTGCGATCTTCTTTTTGCTGTCAGCTTCTTCCCGTGCAACTTCCAGGATCCTCTCAGCTTCCTTCTCGGCTGAGCCGATAGCGGATTCTGCCTGAGATTTGCGGTAGGATATGCCTGCTTTGAAGCAGATGAATCCCGATATTGCTGCAGCAACAACGAATATCGCAATGTAGATAACATAATCCAAGTGCTTTACCTCCTTTTAATAATATCATAATATAGTGATCGCTCCGGAGGTAATGTTTTGTTTCCGCAGAAAATCACAAAAGCAGTATATGCACAGCTTAAACGTTTACGATAGGATGCATCAAACGGCTTTTTTGCGGAAACACATAATGTATAAGATTTTCAAAGTACTGTCTGCCATAAGCAGAAAAAATTATCCGTAACTTAATGCACATGGATCGTCTGCGTGCAGAAAGTCAATATATGAAAATCTTCTGTGATATGAAAAACATACCCATAGAAGCGATAATGTAGAGCAGTAATTTTATAATTAGTATAATTCATATTGCTCCACCAATTAACTTTTGAATCTTCTGCTTGCCCCTCTGATGAAACCCGTCGTCAAAAAACCTTGAAATATCCGCATATTACTGCGGTTTTCTACCTTGGTTTTCATCAGCGGTTCTTCGCATAATTTTTCAACAGTTAATTGGTGGAGCAATAAAAAGTAAAATTACTTGTAATTATTTTTATACACTGCAAATACATATTTATTGTAATATAAAATTATACAAATGTCAAGGAATTTTATATAATTTAATACTATTACATAATTATGGACGGATTTTATGTACAAAAAGACGGTTGACAAAATCGCAAATACGTGTTATGCTTATCTTTAAAGTAATTTATTTTTGTATTTCAAAGCGTTGACGGGGAATCTGCCCTCGGAAATGCGGTGAACCAGAGAGCGTCCGTCTTGGGCTGTGAACGGATGCACACCGTCCGATATGCTGTACCGTCCCCCGAGCCCGTTTAATAAACGGCGGCTGCTCCCGTTACAGAGCCTTCGAGACAGTCTGACCTTGTTTTATTACGGGTCATTCTGTGAATTTGGGTGGAATCACGATGATATTATGTCGTCCCATGATGGTAAGTCATGGGGCGATTTTTGTTTATACAAGGCTGAAAAACACGGAGGAATGATCTGTATGAAAAAAATTATATGCCTTCTTCTCGGAATGCTTATGCTCACGATGACCGCCTGCGGCAAAAGCGAGGAGGAAAAAATGATAATCGGAACATGGAAGCGTGATAATGTTTCCTACGAGTCATATCTTATCTTTAACGAGGACATGACCTGCACCGAAACAACATCAGCGAAAGTCCTTTCTTCCGATGTCAGCAATACCAAAAACGGAACCTATGAGATAAAGAACGGTACTCTTGTTATATACTTTAACGGCAAGATGGAATATGCTGCCGAGCTGAAATTTGAAGACGATAAAATGATATGGCCGAATATTATTGAAGATATCGTTTATGTAAGAGAGTGACCGCATAAGCATCCGAGGCATTGCGGTTTTTATACAAAGGAGTCCTTATTAATGAATACGGGAAATAATCTTCTGAATGATCTTTACATACGTCTGGGCAGCGTTGCTGTTTTCAGAGGGGTGTTCAGGCTTCGCACAATAGACAAGCTCATGGCTATGCTCCGTGACAGAACGGTCGCATCCTGCGGCGAATTCGCCCATGCACTGTACCGACACGGAACTAACCTGTCCACATACATGATAAAGGCGATCACCGAGGATGAAAATGTATATCTCCTCCGCAAGGCTCGCCGTGAGGAGATTTCTCCCGCTATGGAAAAGGCTGTGCGGAGGGAGCTGCAGCTTTTTGAGGAGATATCCATGCTTACTACCGAGCAGGTACGCAGCTCGATGGGTTATCTGGGATATCTTCCCGAATGGGAGAACACTCACTATGATTTCAACGCTGTCTACTCCGAAAGGATAGACAAGCTTTTCACCAAGGGCTACGGCATATTCGCCAAGTATTCGGGCTTCATGCTCAAGGATCATGTTATCACCCCCGTGCTTACACCTGACCCCCAGAGACTTTCCCAGCTTCCCGGATATGAGCTGGAGCGTAAGAAGGTCATTGACAATACCCTTGCTCTCCTGAGAGGAAAGCCTGCCGCAAATGCACTGCTCTACGGTGATGCGGGAACGGGCAAATCCTCTACCGTCAAGGCGGTGGTAAACGAATTTGCGGATAAGGGACTCAGACTTATCGAACTGAAAAAATCCCAGCTTCACGAGCTTCCCGATGTTATGGAAAGCATTGCGGACAATCCGCTGAAATTTATTATTTTCATAGACGACCTTTCCTTCTCCTCGGATGACAATGATTTCGGTGCACTTAAGGCTGTTCTGGAAGGCTCCGTTTCAGCCAAGGCTTCCAACGCAGTTATCTATGCAACCAGCAACCGCCGCCATCTGGTAAAGGAAAGCTTTTCCGACCGTACAGGTGATGATATCCATGCCCGTGACACCCGTGAGGAGCTTACCTCCCTTTCCGAACGCTTCGGACTTAAAGTAACATTCATCAAGCCCGATAAGCAGACATACCTTAAGATCGTTGAATATCTTGCAGGTCAGTATCATCTTGAATATGACCGGGATCAGCTGTTCACACAGGCTGAGGCCTTTGCTTTACGCAGAAGCGGACGTTCGGGACGTGCCGCACGTCAGTTTATAGAGATGCTTAAATCGGGTGAGGAGGACGCAAACTAATATTATAAATCCATGCATTGCCATGATAAAAGGAGAACACTGATGATAAACAGAAACAAATATCTGACAGCTGCCTGTGCGGCAGTAATGACCCTTGCACTGACAGGCTGCGGTGCTGCCGGAGATACTGCCGAGACCTCAGCTCCCGAAGCTGTTCAGAGCAGCGAGATATCGGAACAGTCTGTTTCGGAAGCTCTGACGGAGAGCAGCATTGAGGAGACTGCTTCCCATATTACCTATGAGGAATACAATATCGCATCCCTGAAGGGTCCCACCACTATGGGAATGGTCAAGCTTATGGACGACAGCGACAAGGGACTTACCGCAAACAAGTATAATGTTACCATTCATGCCACCGCCGATGAAATATCCGCAGGCATTGCGGCAGGTACTGTTGATATTGCCAATGTTCCCGCTAATCTTTCCTCGGTGCTTTATAAAAAGACCGAGGGCGGGATAAAGATCGCTGATGTGAACACACTGGGAGTTCTTTATGTGGTTTCCTCCGGTGCTGAAATAGCATCTGTTGAGGATCTCAGGGGACAGACTGTTTACTCCACAGGCAAGGGTACTACTCCCGAGTATGTTTTCAACTACATTCTCCGTCAGAACGGTCTTGACCCCGAGAAGGATCTGACAGTTGAATATAAGTCCGAGGCCTCCGAAGCTGCCGCACTTATGGCAGAGAGTGAGGGTGCGATAGCCGTTCTTCCCCAGCCCTTTGTTACGTCAGCTATGATGCAGAACGACAGCATCGGGATCCGGCTTTCATTGACCGATGAATGGAACAAGGTCTGCGAGACTCCTTTCGTAACGGGAGTGACTGTTGCACGAAATGAGGTCATCGATAGGAACAAGGACGCATTCAGCACATTCATGGATGAATACAGTGCCTCCGTTGATTTCGTTAACAGCAATAACGAAGAAGCTGCCGCACTTATCGCCGGATACGATATCGTTAAGGAGCCTGTTGCACTGAAAGCACTTCCTTACTGTAACATCACATTCCTCCGGGGCAATGAGATGGCGGATGCGGTAAAGGGCTATCTGAATGTGCTTTTTGAACAGGAGCCGAAGTCTGTGGGCGGCGAGCTTCCCGATGACAGCATTTTCTATTTAGGATAATGAAAAAACGGTTCTTTTCTTCGTTTGCCGCTGTTGTTTTCTGGCTTGCTGTATGGCAGGCGGCAGCAATGGCGGTGAACAGGGAGATAATACTTGTAACGCCGGTTCAGGCTTTAACAAGGCTGATCGAGCTTATCCCCGAGACGGGATTCCGGAAAACCATACTTCTGTCCTTAGGCAGATATGCATGCGGATTTATTGCAGGTTCATCTGCAGGAATACTCCTTGCAGTTCTGTCATTCAGATGGAAGGGAGCATCGGTGCTGTTTTCTCCTCTTATGAGTGCGGTAAAATCGGTTCCCGTGGCATCCTTCGTCATTTTGGCTCTGTTCTGGATGAACAGCAGATATCTTCCGGTGTTCATCTCTTTTATGATGGCTATGCCCATAGTTTATCACAGTGTGCTGAAGGGTCTGGCTTCTGCGGATGAGAAGCTTCTTGAAGCGGCTGCGGTGTTTGGCATGACAGGCTCGGCAAAGGCAAGATATATTTATCTTCCCGCTGTGATGCCTTTTCTGACATCCGCCTGCGAAACAGCTGTGGGAGTATGCTTCAAGAGCGGAGCGGCTGCGGAGGTCATCGCTCAGCCCGCAAACTCATTGGGAGATATGCTCTATCGGGCAAAAATCTATCTGGAAACTGCGGATCTGTTCGCATGGACTCTGGTAATAATATTATTATCAAAGCTCTGCGAATCCGTTGTTATATACGCTCTCAAGGGAATTTTCAGACTTACCCAGAGAGTTAAAATGGAAAAATGATTATATATAAAAATATGGAAAGGAAGTATTATCATGATCAAACTTACGCTTAAAGACGGTTCCGTAAGGGAAGTCGAAGCAGGTCTCTCCTCTGCAGAGATAATCAAGGGCATCGGAATGGGACTTTACAAGGCTGCATGCTGCGTAAAGCTGAACGGAAAGGTGCATGACCTCCGTGACATCGTTGATTCCGACTGCGAATTCGAGGTATGCACATTCGATACGGAAGAGGGAAAGCATACCTTCAATCATACAGCATCCCATATGCTGGCACAGGCTGTAAAGAGACTTTATCCCGATACTAAGCTTGCTATCGGTCCTTCCATCGAGGGCGGCTTCTACTATGATTTCGACACGCCAAATGCATTTACTCCCGATGATCTTGCAAAGTTGGAGGCTGAGATAAAGAAGATCTGCAAGGAGGATATCGCTGTTGAGCGTTACGGTCTTGCTCCCGCAGAAGCGGAAAAGATGCTTGAGGAAATGGGCGAGCCTTACAAGGTTGAGCTTTGCCGTGAACACAGCGGCAAGGGCGAGGATATCAGCTTTTATAAGCAGGGGGATTTCACAGACCTCTGTGCGGGGCCTCATCTTATGTCCACAGCACCGGTAAAGGCAGTCAAGCTCACACAGTGTACAGGAGCATACTGGAGAGGTGATTCCAAGGGTAAGCAGCTCTGTCGTGTATACGGTACTGCATTCCCCAAGGCAAGCGAGCTTGAAGAGCATCTGAAGAAGCTTGAAGAGGCTAAGCTCCGCGACCATAACAAGATAGGCCGTGAGCTTGAATATTTCACAACAGTTGACTGCATCGGACAGGGTCTCCCCATTATTCTTCCCAAGGGTGCAAAGGTCATCCAGATAATGCAGAGATGGGTTGAGGATACAGAAGCCAAAAGGGGCTATCTCCTTACAAAGACACCATATATGGCAAAGAGAGAGCTTTACAAGATCTCAGGTCACTGGGACCATTACCTTGACGGCATGTTCGTTCTGGGCGACCCCGACGATGAGGAGAAGGAATGCTTTGCTCTCCGTCCTATGACATGTCCCTTCCAGTATCAGGTATTCCTGAACAGACAGCGTTCCTACCGTGATCTCCCCATGAGACTGGGTGAGACCTCCACACTGTTCAGAAACGAGGACAGCGGTGAGATGCACGGTCTTATCAGAGTAAGACAGTTCACAATTTCCGAGGGCCATCTTATCCTCCGTCCCGAACAGCTTGAAGAGGAATTCAAGGGCTGTCTGGAGCTTGCTAAGTACTGTCTGGAAACAGTTGGCATGCTTGAGGACTGCACATTCAGATTCTCTCAGTGGGATCCTGCCAACCCCAAGAATAAGTACGAGGGCACTGCTGAGCAGTGGGAGCATGCACAGTCCACAATGAAGACTATTCTCGACGATCTGGGGGTAAACTATACAATAGGCATCGACGAGGCTGCATTCTATGGTCCTAAGCTTGATATTCAGTATCACAACGTATACGGCAAGGAGGATACTATCGTAACTATCCAGATAGATATGCTTCTTGCACAGAAATTCGGTATGGAATATGTTGATGTTGACGGCACAAAGAAGATGCCATACATCATTCACAGAACAAGTCTGGGCTGCTATGAGAGAACTCTTGCATATCTCCTTGAAAAGTATGCAGGTGCACTTCCTCTCTGGCTTTCTCCCGAGCAGGTAAGGATACTTCCCGTTACAGACCGTGCAAAGGAATATGCGGAGAGCATAAGCAAGCGTCTTGATGACCTTGGTATCCGTGTAACTGTTGATAACAGAAACGAGAAGATCGGCTACAAGATCCGTCAGGCACAGCTTGAAAAGGTTCCTTATTTCTTCATCGTAGGCGATAAGGAAGTGGAGGAAAACTCAGTTTCTCTCCGTTCACGCAAGGAAGGCGATCTTGGTGCATCTCCTCTGGAGGATGTTATCGGCAGGATCGTTACGGAGAACGCATCCAAGTCAAGATAAATAATAATCAGCCAAAGGCAGCACCATATGAATATCTGTGCGGTGCTGCCCTTGCTTTTCCGAAAGGAGAAATGACATGAAGCTGGAACCATATTCACGAAAGGTGACCTATTACGAGACGGACAAAATGGGAATAGTTCATCATTCCAATTATATCCGCTGGTTTGAGGAAACAAGAGTTTCACTTATCGAACAGGCGGGACTCCCCTTTGAAACGGTGGAAGCAGAGGGCATCTTTTCCCCGGTGCTGTCTGCCGAATGCAGCTATAAGCTTCCTTTCCGCTTTAATGACCGTTTTTTCGTAAAGGCACGGATAACCGATTTCGGCGGAGCAAGATTCAATGTGGAATATATCGTATACGATGAGGCAGACTCTGTTCACTGCACGGGAAAGACCTCACACTGCTTTGTTGATTCGGACATGCGTCCTGTCAGGATAAAAAAGGTCAGCCCTCATGTATTTCAGGTTTACAACGATCTGTTTGAGGGCGGATATGAGCTTTTTGAATAAAAAGGAGAAATTATGCAGACAGTTGAGATATTCACAGACGGTGCCTGCTCAGGGAATCCCGGTCCCGGAGGGTGGGGAGCCATACTCCGGATGGGCGAGCATTACAAGGAGCTTTCGGGGGGCGAAAATGACACCACCAATAACCGCATGGAGCTTATGGGGGTCATTGCAGCACTTTCTGCACTGAAATTTCCCTGCAAGGTCATTCTTACTACCGACAGCAAATACGTTGCAGACAGCATAACCAAGGGCTGGGCAAGAAGCTGGAAAAAGAACAACTGGATAAAATCCGACAAGAAGCCTGCTCTTAACAAGGACCTCTGGGAGCAGCTCCTTGCACTTCTCGATACTCATGATGTTACTATAAAGTGGGTAAAGGGTCATGCAGGGCATCCGGAAAATGAACGGTGCGATGAGCTTGCAGTTGCTATGAGGGACAAATATTCTGTAAAATAATGCAATAATTATACAAATAGTATAATTATTGTGCTTGATAATGCATATGTGTATAATATGAATTAATAAAGTGTCGAAATTTGTGAAAAGACGTAAAAATTTCTAAATGATGTTGCATATCATACCGAAATGGTGTATAATATAAATGTTGATGTCTGAAAGATGTATCATCGACAAGAACAGCCAAAGAGAAAGGGTGTTTTAAGTGGCAGAACGTTTTATCTATGCCGATAATTCGGCAACAACACAGGTTTCTGAAAGTGTTCTCAGGGAAATGCTTCCTTATTTTACAGAATACTACGGAAATCCTTCAAGTATATACAAGATCGGCCGTGACGCAGGAAGTGCCATTGAAAGTGCAAGAGAACGAATTGCAAAGGTATTCGGCTGTCAGGCGAAGGAAATATATTTCACAAGCGGAGGCTCTGAGGCTGACAACTGGGCTATCAAGGGCACAGCCCGCAGACTTGGTGAGAAGGGTAAGAAGCATATCATCACAACTGCTTTCGAGCATCATGCAGTTATCCACACATGCGAGGAACTTGCAAAGCAGGGCTTTGAGATAACATATCTTCCCGTGGGGGACAAGGGTATCGTTACAGCTGAGCAGGTAAAGGACGCTATCAGAGATGATACCGCACTTGTTACTATCATGTACGCAAACAACGAGATCGGTACTATCATGCCCGTTGCCGAGATCGCAGAGGTATGTAAGGAAAAGGGAGTTTTGTTCCACACCGACGCAGTTCAGGCGGTGGGCAATGTTCCTATCAACGTTAAGGAGCTTGGCATTGACATGATGAGCATGTCAGGTCACAAGATACATGCACAGAAGGGCATCGGCTTCCTGTATGTAAGAACAGGTGTTGCACTTCCTAACCTTATCCACGGAGGAGGTCAGGAGAAGGGCAAGAGAGCGGGCACGGAGAATGTACCTGCTATCATGGGTCTTGCAAGAGCTGTTGAGGATGCCTGTGCAGATATCCCCGCTAAGACCGAGCGTATAACAGCAATCCGCAACTACATCATCGACGGACTGCTGGATATCGAATGCTCACGACTCAATGGCGACAGGGAAAAGCGTCTGGCGGGAAATATCAATATTTCCTTCCTTGGTGTTGAGGGTGAATCTCTCTTGCTCATGCTGGATCACAACGGCATATGTGCATCAAGCGGCTCCGCATGTACATCAGGTTCACTTGACCCCTCACATGTGCTTATGTCCCTGGGACTTCCTCATGAGGTCGCACACGGCTCACTGAGACTTTCCATTGCCGATCCTATCACAATGGATGATGCTGACTATATAATAGCAGCTGTCAAGAAGGTCATTGACAGGATAAGAAGCATGTCTCCCCTCTGGGAGGACATCAAGGCAGGCAAGGGCAATACACCCGAGCTGCTCAAATATGTTTCACCTCTGAAAAACTAATTCCCGAAAGGACTGATATATTATGATGCTTTACAGCGAAAAGGTAATGGATCATTTCACAAACCCCAGAAATGTAGGCGAGATCCCCGATGCAGACGGAATAGGCGAAGTGGGAAACGCAAAATGCGGCGATATCATGAAGATGTATATCAAGGTTGACAACAACGTTATCACAGACGTTAAGTTCAAGACCTTCGGATGCGGTGCCGCAGTTGCAACATCCTCCATTGCTACGGAAATGATCAAGGGCAAGACTATCGAGGATGCTCTCAAGCTCACAAACAAGGCTGTAGTTGAGGCACTTGAAGGACTTCCTCCTCAGAAGATACACTGTTCCGTACTTGCCGAACAGGCAATGAAGAGTGCGGTTTCCGATTACTACAGACGACAGGGTGTTGATCCTACACCTATCGTTGGTGTGATCCCTGAGTGTGAGGACTGCGAATAAACACAAAACCGGCTGCTGCATCACCATGCAGCAGCCGGTTTTTATTCATCATCGCAAGGCATCTCGGGTCTCAGACCATCTAAGCTGAGAGCGGATGTGTCAAGCTCTGTGAGAGTATCGGGAGGTACCTCTTCGGGAGCCTCACGAAGGGAGCTGACATCGGGAAGATCAATGCCGAATCTTTGCTTTTTAGGCTTTCGTCCCATGTTTTTGAAAAACGCATCGGGATCGGAGGGGTCAAATACGGGAGCTGCTGTCTCCGATTCATCGGGAGCGTCGGGGTCAAAGTAAAAATCTATTGCAGATTTATCCTCCAGTGCGTCAAGTGAAGCTTCCGACGCAGAGATCTCGGAGAAATCCTTCATGTCCACAACGGCTGCAGCTTCTTCGGGAGTGCGGAGTCCGGACATGGACATAGTATCGGTGTCAATATCCACAAAATTTTTCTCCGGTGCATCGGCAGGCTTTTCTCTCAGTCCTGTTATTTCTGGAAGGTCAATATCTATGCTGGCAGGAGCCTTGTTTTTCTTCTTATTGTCAAGGTCATTGAAAAAATCATCGGCACTTACTGCTGCCTGGGAGGTGCCTGAGGCAGCAGGCTTTGCACCGGCTGCGGTATTATCACTTTTCTTGTTTTTTCCGAACAGAAACATCTGAACACCCTTTCTGATCTGTAACCCATATTTATGCATTATCCGGTTACATGATTGTCATTTTCTAAAGTATATCATAAAGTGACCTGCAAGTCAATAAAAACAACAGAATTTGCTGTTCTCATACGCTGATCCTAAGGAGCATACGCAGGTCATATCATTGATGAGGACTATGCCCCTGAGCTCTTAAACGGTTCTTTTTCTCCTGCTTTTCCTTGTACATCAGCTTGTCCGCCTGCTTGACAAAGCTGTCGAAATCCACCTCTTCCTGTGCCTCGGTGGTGAAGATACCTACGCTGGCGGACACAGTATAAGGCTTTCCCGAGACCTCATTGTATTCGTCCAGGAATCTGATAATGGATGCCTTGATCTCTTCTGCATCATATTCACTGCTGCATACAGCGAACATTTCATCACCGCCGAAACGGGTACACAGAGCATCCGTGGGACAGGATGCCTTTAGTGCCGCAGCAATTGTTCTGATAGCATTATCACCCTCGGCATGACCATAGGTATCGTTAATATACTTAAGTCCGTCAAGGTCGGTAAGGATGGAATGTATCCTTGTTCCCGCATAGTGTGAGGAGTAGTATCCGGTATATTCCTTTGCGAAGCCTACACGGTTGTAAAGCCCCGTAAGTCCGTCATGCTTATAGGTATCTTCAAGGCGGTTCATAAGATAATGGCTGTAACGCAGGTTTCTGTAGTTGCCCAGAGCATTGTTCAGGGTGGGGATTATCTGGGATATTTTATTATAATTTTCTATGGAGCAGTCCTTGAAATGGAAGCTCACATATCCCAGGGGAACATCAAGCATATGTATGGCATTGAAAATAACAGGATATCCCAGAGTCATGAACTCATTCAGACGAGGTACAAGCTTGCTTGTGGGAAATAGAGCAGGTTCAAAGCTGTAGCCCATATCGGTATCAAGGATATGATACATGGAAATGCCGAAGCCTGAGGTATCCCTTACAACTACGGGATTCACGCTTTCATCAATGCACTCTGTTTTCAGCATGATATTCATATCGTAAAGCAGCTCATGCTTCAGCTCATTTGTTACCTCTTTGATGTCTGAGCACATCTGTACCTTTGAGGAAAGCTCATTGAGAGCACGGTATTCCTCCTGGAAACGGTAAAAACGGTTGTTTACGGTATTAAGATAATCTGCAGCATTGATGACAATATTATTTGCACATCCGCAGGAATCGGAGAGGATAAGCCGGGGTTCGATCAGTGCATTTTTTCCGTCATACTCGCCCCTGCTGCATTTATCAGCGACCTCAGCGATCTTAGCAGCCAGGTCTTCATAATCGCAGAGGCATGAGGATACCCGTGGAACGGAGAAATTGATCTCGTCAATACCGTCAAATCCTGTTACGATAACATCCTCGGGGACACGGAGAAAATGCTCGGAAAGCACAGTGCAGGCTGTGATAGCCATTATATCATTGGCACAGATTATTGCATCGGGTATATCGCCCCCTCCGATAAGCTTTTCAACAGCCTCCTTTGTAGGGACAGACCAGAAATGACCGTAGCTTATCATGCTGTCATCACAGGGAATACTGTTTTCAGCAAGCACCCGCCTGAAAACCTCCTCACGCTTATCGGAGAAATTGTTTCCCTTAGTGCCTGCAATGAAATGGAGCTTTCTGACCTTGTGATGCTCCACAACGTGGCGGACTACCTTTTCAAAGCCAAGCTCATAGTCGAAATTTACGGAAATGCAGTCGTCCTGATCGTTTCCTGTAACGATGACGGGTACGTTATGGGCATATGCTTTGCCCATAAGCTTATTCTGCACAGCGGGATTTTTGATCTTTTCATTGTGTATGATGAGTACATCCGTATTTTCATAGTCGATAAGATCGAAAACGGAGGCTTCACCTTTTTCGGTGGGTGTGTTCCAGTAAAGCTCGGAACATGTGTGGAACACCATTAACCGCCATCCCATGGAAGCAAGATGTTCGTTCAGTCCCGCAATGAATTTAAAGCAGCTGAAATCATGTATTCTTGCCACACATAATGCCGCTATTTTATATCCTGCAATCATGCCGAACACCTCCATAGTAATTATTTGTACCTTATATTATACCATACGCCAAAATTTTTTGCAATCTTTTTCGCGATTTATGTTAATTATAAACAATCAGGTGCGTTTTAATTAGTGCAACAAGTGCAAGTAATATATCAGGGGTGTTTTAATCATTGAATAATTGTCTGCTTTGTGATATAATATTTGTAAATTATTAGCCGAAAGGAAGCCGAACAGATAATGATAAAAAAAACCGATCTTACAGATTCCCTCTGGAATTTTCGCTTGAGCAGTGAAAATCCCGATATAAATGCTGCCTTTGACGATACTATACCACTTCCCTCAACAGTTTCTATGATGAAAAAATCACCTGTTACGGATGAACGGAGCACAGGCTATCTGACCGACCCGCATAAATTCGAGGGCTATGCCTTGTACGAGCGAACTGTTTATCTTGAAAAGCCCGAAAACTGCGTCATATTCCTGGTGCTTGAACGCACACGCACAAGTACGCTCTGGATAAACGGCGTCATGGCAGGTACACAGAACAGCCTCTGCGGTTCTCACAGATATGATATCACAGACCTTGTGACAGGCGGCGAAACACGTATTACTATTGAGATAAACAACGTGACCTGTCCCGTTGGCGGCGGTCATATGACATCACCGGATACTCAGACCAACTGGCTTGGCATTACAGGGGGGATATATGCGGAATACTGCAGTGCTGTCCGCTGTGAGAGCATCCGTATATACACCGATCCCATGGATGAAAGCGTAAAAATAACGGGAACCCTTACAGGTACTTCTCCGGCGGATATTTCCCTTGAGGTAAACGGATTCGGACGTATCACCGAAACTGTTCAGGCAGGAGCTTTCTCCCTTGACTACAGCATGAAGGGCTGCCGTCTCTGGAGTGAGCATGACCCTGTTACATACACCATGAAGATAACCTGCGGCGAGGATGTTTCCGAAACAGTATTCGGTATGAGGCGTTTTGAAGTACAGGGCACGGATTTCCTCCTTAACGGCAGGAAAATTTTCCTCCGGGGAAAGCATGACGGTATGATATTCCCCCTGACAGGAGCAGCTCCCACAGACAAGGAAAGCTGGCTTAAGGTCATGGGTGCCGCAAAGGACCACGGCATAAATCATTACAGATTCCACACCTGCTGTCCTCCTGAGGCTGCATTTGAAGCGGCTGACGAGCTGGGTATCTATATGGAGCCTGAGCTTCCCTTCTGGGGCACTGTCGAGGATGAGCTTACTCCTGCTCAGCAGTATCTTGTTGATGAAGGCTTCCGTATTCTTGAGCAGTTCGGTAATCATCCCTCATTCTTTGCAATGTCAATGGGCAATGAGCTGTGGGGCAGCCGTGAGATGCTGGATAAGATACTTGGCGGCTATAAAGACTTTGACGACCGCCATCTTTATACACAAGGCTCAAATAATTTCCAGTTCTGGCCCTGCATCGTGGATAATGATGATTTCTTTGTGGGTGTCCGGTTCTCAAAGGAACGTCTTTTCAGAGGTTCATATGCAATGTGCGACGCTCCCTTAGGTCATATCCAGACGGATGCACCAAACTCAAACTACAGCTACGACCCTATGATAAAGCCAGCCTCACTCGGCAAGTCCGTGAGCAGCGGAGGAACTATCGAAATACAGTACGGAACAGGGGTCAAGACAGTTTCCGTAGGCGAGGGCGGATATGAGTTTGTTTCCCACATTCCCGTTGTGTCTCATGAGGTGGGACAGTATTTCATGTATCCCGATTATAATGAGATAGAGAAATACACAGGAGTTCTGAAACCCTATAATCTTGAAATATTCCGTGAACGTCTTGAAGCTGCCGGACTTGGTGAGCTTGCAGATAAGTATTTCCGTGCATCGGGACGCTTTGCGGCTGAATGCTATAAGAATGAGATAGAAACTGCTCTCCGCTCAAAGGAGCTTTCAGGCTTCCAGCTCCTTGATATCCAGGATTTCACAGGTCAGGGAACTGCACTTGTAGGCATTCTCAACGCCTTTATGGAAAGCAAGGGAGTTATCTCTCCCCGGGAATGGAGAAGCTTCTGTTCCGAAAAGGTCATTCTCGGCTGTCTGCCCAAATTCACCTTCACATCAGGCGAGAGCGTTAATATGCCCGTAAAGATATATAATTACTCCGCTTCTTCGGTGTCAAATCCTGTAGTCGAGATAACATACGGCAATGACAGCATTGAGCTGAGCGATCTTGGCAGCTATCGTGACGGCGTTTACGATATTGGCAGCGTAACTCTGAAAATGCCTGAGGTCTGCAGGGCTGAAAAGCTTCGTCTTACGCTGAAATGCGGAGAAGTATCAAACGGATATGATCTGTGGGTATATCCGGCAGCAAAGCCATCCACAGGAAATATCGTTACCGACTGGAATGAAGCAAAGACTCATCTTGCAGCGGGAGAAAGGGTTCTGTTCATGCCCCATGCGGTAAGGGAGGATAAGTCCATCGAGGGCACATACTGCACCGATTTCTGGAACTATCCTATGTTCAATTCCATTTCTGTATCAATGAACAAGCCTGTTCCCGTTGGAACTCTCGGACTGCTGATAGATTCGGAGCATCCTGTATTTGCGGACTTCCCCACAGAGATATATTCCACCCCTCAGTGGTACGATATAGTCACAGATTCCCGTGCGGCTGTTCTTGACGGAATGGGTATTTCTCCTATTGTCCGCACCATCGACAACTGCGAGCGTAATCATGATCTTGGTGATATATTCGAAGTCAATGCAGGGGGAGGAAAGCTGCTTGTATGCACTTTCAGGCTGAATGAAAAGTCAGCGTCTGCTCCGGCATCGGCACTTCTTGACTGTCTTGAGAGATACATAGCTTCCGACAGCTTCGCACCTGTACGGACTGTTGATATCGATGCACTTGACGGCATATTTGCAGAATAATTACAAAAGTGCAGGGTGTCCCTGCACCCGGACGTTTTATACCTTTGATTGATGCTATACAAAGTGACTCGGTAACGAAACGATGCTGTTACCGAGCCACAAACTAAGACACGAATAAAAAGTATGGAACGAGCGGGTGCAGGCTCAGCCTGCTATTTCACAAGTCTAAACCCTGCACCATTGTCCGTCAGACTGCTGCCGCCAATCCAGAGCATGAAGTCTCCGGGTTCACTTGTAAAATCCATATCAATATTATAGAACCTGAGCATATCCTCTGTGATAATGAATTCTGCGGTTATCTCATTGCCTGCAGGTATCAGAAGCTTCTGAACAGATTTAAGCTCACGCATAGGACGTACAACACTGCCCTTTATATCACGGATATACAGCTGAACAGCTTCTCTTGCATCCATACCGCTTTTGTTTCTTATTGTAACCGAAGCGGTTATCTTACCGTCGGGTGTGAGGGTGTCATTATCCAGCATTACGGGAGAATACTCAAGCTCGCTGTAGGAAATGCCATATCCGAAAGGATACAGAGGAACGTTCGGTGCGTCAAGATAATTGGAGATAAACGGGCAGAAGCCTTCAGCTCCCTCAGGCTTGGGACGGCCTGTAGAGAATGTGCTGTAGGATATGGGAAGCTGTCCTGTGCAGTATGGCATGCTCATAGAAAGCTTGCCTGATGGGTTCACCTTTCCGAAGAGGATATCCGCAAGTGCATAGCAGCCCAGTGAACCTGGAAGCCATGCTTCGATAAGTGCATTGCTCCTTGCAGCTGTATCGGGGACAGCAAGAGGTCTGCCGCCGAAAAGGACTGTAACAATATTTGTATTTACGCCGTAAACTGCGTCAAACAGCTTTCTTTGTGCTGCGGGCAGGGAAATATCCGCTTTGCTGAGAGCCTCGCCTGAGGTGGTCTGGTCTTCGCCTAAAGCCATTACCACAACATCTGCAGCAGCGGCGGCATGAAGCATATCCTCATCTGCTTCGTCACTTATGAAAAAGCTTACATCTGCATGGGGATAAAGCTCCCCAATAGCTTTTTTCAGAGTAACTGTCTCATTTCTGTCAACAAATAAAGCCCATGAGCCTGTCATTCCGCTGTTATCGGCAAGAGAACCGATAACAGCTATTTTCTTTCTGCTGTCAAGGGGGAGAGCACCGTCATTTTTCAGCATAACGATACATTCCTCGGCAGCACGGCGGGAAAGCTCACGGTGCTCACGGCAGAACAGCACAGCCTTTTCCTTCTCGGCAGAACCGTCCCTGTACGGATTCTCAAAAAGCCCGAGAGCGTTTTTCAGCTCCAGAACACGCATAACAGCTTCGTCAATAAGACTTTCATCTATCTCACCGTCATTTACGAGAGCTTCAAGGCAGCCAATATAACAGTCACTCATCATGTCGATGTCGCAGCCTGCAGTGATCGCCTTCTTTGCAGCGTCACGTTTATCCTCGGAAATGCTGTGGGTTATGGTCTCGCTGACAGCGGCATAATCCGATATAACAACTCCACTGAATCCCATTTCATCACGGAGGATATCTCGGAGGAGCTTCTTGTTTACAGTGCAGGGGATACGGCTGATGGTATTGAACGCTGTCATTATCATGCTGACGCCTGCATCTGCTGCCGCCTTATATGACGGCAGATAATCCTCACGAAGGGTGTGCTCGGATATTTCCGTAATGTTATAGTCACGTCCTGCCTGAACAGCACCGTAAGCGGCAAAATGCTTTGCACAGGAAGCGACCTTGCCTTCCATGCCGAGATCACTGCCCTGGAACCCTCTGACCATGCTTTCAGCCATGCGGGAGTTCAGCCATGGGTCTTCTCCCGTGGATTCCATGCAGCGTCCCCAGCGGCTGTCACGAGCCAGATCTACCATGGGGGAGAATGTGACATGTACACCTGCAGCAGAACATTCCTTAGCGGCTGCAGAGGCTGCGGCTTCAGCCAGTGATGGGTTGAAGGATGAACCCAATGCGATAGGAACGGGGAAAGCTGTGCGGTAGCCGTGAATAACGTCCGCCATAAACATTGCGGGGATATGGTGAGGCTGACCTGCCATTATCTTATCCTGGATATATCTGAGCTTTTCGGCACCGCATTCACCGAGAACACTGCCTGCCAGACAGGGTTCGGGGATATCAAGCTGAGCTTCGGGACCTGTATATGCTTCAAAATCATCGCTGAAATAAACTCCGTGGAGCTGAACCAGCTGACCTATTTTCTCTGCAAGGCTCATGTCCTTGAGGAGGGCTTCAAGCTTTGTGTGTTCCATGTTTTTCCGATCCTTTCCGAGTGCGTATGTGTGGTTATACTAATAGTTGATAGGGTTATTTCTTTGCTTTGAACATTGCTTCAACAGCCGTCTGCATTATCTCAACGGGCTTATCGGTCTTGGTCAGTTTGACAGCTATAAACGGCTTTTCTGCCGAACCGTTTACCGTTACCCTGCCCTTGAGCTTTGCAACAAGAGCCTGTATCTGCTCCATTGTTGCGGTTTTGACATATATGATAAGGCTGTCCTTACGCTGTGTTATTTCGGTGATACCCACAGCTCCCGCCATATTTCTTACAAGAGCAACAGTCATAAGTCCCAGAATTGCCTTTGGGGGATCGCCGTAGCGGTCGATGAATTCATCTGTAAGATCCATACTTTCCTCGGGTGTGGACACAGCAGCGATCTTACGGTATGCGTCAAGTCTGCCTGACAGACCGGTGATATAGTCGTCGGGGATATGTGCTTCTATCTGCAGGTCGATAAGGCATTCCTCGGGATTTCTGGGAGGCTCCTGCCCCGTTTCCTCGGCAATGGCTTCATTCAGCAGTCTGAGATACATATCATAGCCTACTGCTTCCATATGACCATGCTGTCTGCCCCCTAAAATGGAGCCTGCACCTCTTATCTCAAGGTCACGCATAGCAACACGGAATCCGCTGCCGAACTGTGTGAATTCACGTATTGCATCAAGACGCTTTGTTGCTATCTCGGTGAGCACCTTTCCCCGTCTGAATGTGAAATATGCAAAGGCACGGCGGTTTGACCGTCCTACACGTCCTCTGAGCTGGTAGAGCTGGGAAAGTCCCATATAATCTGCGTCCTCGATAATGAGGGTATTTACATTGGGAACGTCCACACCTGTTTCTATGATGGTGGTGCAGACAAGGATATCTATCTCGTGCTCCACAAGCTTACGCCAGATATCGGACAGTGCCTCTTCCGTTATCTGTCCGTGTGCCACGGCTATACGTGCATCCGGCATAAGCTCCGCAAGCTTTGCTGCACATCTTTCTATTGTTTCGATGCGGTTATGGATATAATAGACCTGACCGCCTCTGCGAAGCTCCTTTGTTATCGCCTGAACGATGACCCCCATATTATGCTCGATAACATATGTCTGAACAGGATATCTGTCAACAGGCGGCTCCTCGATAACGCTCATATCACGTATGCCGCTCATAGCCATATTAAGAGTTCGTGGGATAGGCGTTGCAGAGAGCATAAGAACATCCACACCTGTGAATGCCTCCTTGAATTTCTCCTTGTGTGCAACGCCGAAACGCTGCTCCTCGTCAATTATGGCAAGACCCAGATCCTTGAACCGGACATCCTTCTGAACAAGCCGGTGGGTACCGATGACCATATCCACAGAACCCAGCTTCAGCTGCTTCAGCACTTCCTCCTGCTGCTTTTTCGTTCTGAATCGGGACAGCAGCTCTATCTTGAAGGGGAAATGCTCAAAACGCTTTATGGCACTCTGGAAATGCTGCCATGCAAGTACAGTTGTGGGTACCAGTATGGCACACTGCTTTCCGTCCAGCATACATTTGAATGCGGCTCTGAAAGCGACCTCCGTTTTTCCGAAGCCAACGTCGCCGCAGAGCAGTCTGTCCATGGGTATAGGCTTCATCATATCAGCCTTTATCTCATCTGTGCAGCGGAGCTGATCGTCAGTTTCGGTGTAATCAAAACGTGCTTCAAAATCACTCTGCCAGTCGTTATCGGGGGAGAAAGCATATCCGGGGGTCTTGCTCCGCTTTGCATAAAGTGCGATAAGCTCATCCGCCATATCCTTGACGGCTTTCTTTACACGGGAGCGTGTTTTCTGCCATTCATTTGAGGAAAGCTTGTTAAGCTTCACCCCTGTATCATCACGGGGACCGATGTATCGGGAGATAAGGTCCATCTGAGTAACGGGAACGTAAAGCACATCTGTACCTGCGTATTTTATGGTGATATAATCCTTTGTGACTCCCTCCATCTCCAGCTTGCGGATGCCTTCAAAGCGTCCGATACCGTGGAGGGAATGAACTACAAGATCTCCCGGTGAAATATCCGCAAGGGATTTGATCTCCTCACCCTTTTTATGCTTTTTCAGTCGGCGTTTTGCGTTCATTGCCTTTGCCTGAGTGATAAGTGCAGTTTTGATATCGGGGTAATCATAGCCTGAGCTGAGTACGCCTGTAGTCAGGAGGACACGTCCCTTTGCAAGAACAGTCTCGGAGGTCATTACATCACATGGTATTCCATCGGAGCGGAGATCCTCCGCAATGATAGGCAGAGTTTTTTCCGAGCCTGCGAGAACAATAACGGAATAATTTCTGTTTATGAAGGATCTCAGATCCTCGGTAAGCTGACGTATCTCGCCGCCCCAGGGAGCGGTCTGATATGCACTGAGAGAGACGAGCTTTTTCAGCTTCACTTCATTTGTCCGCATAAAGCTGTCCGCAAGAACGCAGCTGAGCTTCACTGCTTTCTCTGACACCTCACCGAATTCCGCAAGATAATTCTCCAGCCCTCTGCAAAGCTCTCCTTCTTCAAGAAGTATTTTTATATCCTCATTATGCTGAGAGATAACTGCCTTTGCCCGTTCCGAGCAGCTGTGATATTCACTGAAAAAAACTATGCTTTCCTCGGGGTCAAGATAATCAAAAAGCAGAGCAGGCTTCTCGTATGCAAGGGGGAGATACTTGTCGATATTTGCAAGTGTAAGACCGTTTTCCGCAGCGTCGATATCCTTGGCAAGATTTGATCTGATAAGCTCCGTCCGTCTTCCTCTGACAGCAGCTGACAGCTTTCTCAGCTTTTCGGCAAGCTCATCTTTGCTGCTGAAAAGCACTTCTCCCGCAGGGGGTATCTTTATTTCGGCTATATTATCCGTTCTTCGCTGAGTTTCGGGGTCGAAGAAGGATATGCTGTCTATTTCATCTCCCCATAATTCGATTCGTACAGGATTTGCTTCCTGCATGGGGAAAATATCTGCAATTGAGCCTCGTATGGAGAACTGTGCAGGGGATTCTACGGTATCACAGCGGGAATAGCCTGCAGCTGTAAGCAGGGCGGCAAGCTTATCTGTGGGCAGCTCGCTTCCCTGTTTGATAGTTATTGTGTTCTGCTTAAGAACATCCGGGGGGATAGTCCTTTGCATAAGTGCCTCGGTGCTTGTGCAGATGAATCTGCATGAGCCGTCAGCTATTCTTGTAAGCACACCCAGACGCTGATGGTCATATTCTCTCGATACGCTTTCAACTCTTGCAAGGGTGATATCCTTTGCGGGGTAGATATCTGCCTGACGCTGTTCTTCTTTATCCCCCGACAGCATCTGATTGATATCGTCGCAAATGCGTTTTGCCCCTGCCTCGTCCTCACAGACGATAAGCACAGGGGCTTTTTTTACCTTACTCAGCATAAGTGTCAGCTGAGCCTTATGAATGGATGATAATCCTGAGGCACCGATGGGGGAGAAGCCTCGTTTTATGGTGTCGCAGATATCTGCAAGCTCGGGCTGTTTTCCCAGGACCGCATCCATTTTCTCAAACAGCGAATATTCAGACATACGTTACCTTTCGATGATTCATGAGTTATACAGGTTCATTGCCTTGTCAATATTTCCCGAAACGATATGCTCCAGAGCGTCGCAGGTGTCGGCAGTGGACTGCTTCATTTTGGGGATATCCTCCGAGGGGAAATTGCCCAGCACCCAGTCGGCAAGATCGTAGTCCTTGTGGGGCTTTGCACCTACGCCGATTTTTACACGGGGGAAATTATCCGAGCCGGTGAGGTAAATAATGGACTTGATGCCGTTGTGACCTCCGTCGGAGCCCTTGCGTCTGATGCGGAGCTTACCGGGTTCAAGGCTTATATCATCATAACATACTACCACGTTTTCAATGGGTATCTTGTAGAAATTCATCGCCTGAACAATAGCTTCTCCGCTGTTGTTCATAAATGTGGAGGGCTTCATCACAAGGCAGCGTTTGCCGCCCAGCATTGTTTCTCCCGTAAGGGATTTGAATCTCAGCTTTTTTATATCAAAGCCTTTCTTTTCCGCAAGTGTATCTATTGCCATAAATCCCGCATTGTGGCGGGTGTTTTCATATTCAGCTCCGGGATTGCCGAGACCTGCGATAATGTATTCAATGCTTCCCACGGGGGATGCTTCCTTGTTCTTGCTTATCTGATCGAATATATCAAAAATGCTCATTTCCGGATTTCCTTTCACTTCTGAAGCTCCGCACATCTCATCTCGCACCATGCAGGATAGAAGCTGCATTTTGCAGCCAGCCTCTGAGAGATTATATTTCCGCACCATGTGCCGTAATACGGTATATATCCGCTTCGGAACGCTTCATTTGCTGCAGCTGCCACCAGAGCGGAGCCTATTCCCATCCCACGGAACTGAGGTATCACGTCAATTCCGATCTGGGCGAATTTAGGACTGTCATTTGATGCTCCCGCTATGCCGATAACACTTCTTCCGTTTATTGCGGCAACTGCAAGTATATCATGTCTGTCACCCTCAGTCCTGTGCATAAGGGCATTGTCGAAGCCCTTGAAGGGATACAGCTCCTTAAGCTCCTCCCCTTCAAAAACGGACAGTGTGTATCCGTCATGACGTACATCGGGATGATACGGCTCTCTTGGAAGATAATACTGAGTTATCCCGCTGATATAATATCCGAAGGTAAACAGCTCACGATTGATTTCGGAAATGGCAGCTGCGGAGAAAAGCTCCGTACCGCTGTATTTTTCCGATACAGCCTTGGCAAAGGGAGCAACAGAATTATCCGCTGCAATAACGGCAGAGGTGCCGAAGCAGGCACTTCGGAAGAAATCGGGGACAGCAGAAAACATCCGTCTGCCGTCCTTCAGCAGCGGCGGGGTAACTGTATTTTCGCTGCGGAAAAAGTCATCGGGGTCACAGTTCAGATCTGCGGCGAGCTGTTTTGCGGCAGCGTATAGTATCTCATTTCTCAGAATCATGATAATCCACCATAATGATAAAATAAAGGGTACATGAACTTCTCATATACCCTTTATTATACAATATCAACGGAATTATGTCAATGGTTTTATGCCTTTTCCTTGGCTCTTGTCTTAGCTCTGAGAGCGTTGTCAAGTATCCTCTTTCTGATCCTTATAGACTTGGGAGTAACCTCAAGAAGCTCGTCATCAGCCAGGAATTCAAGGCTGTCCTCAAGAGAAAGTCTTCTGGGGGGAACAAGACGAAGTGCGTCATCGGAGCCGCTTGCACGTGTGTTTGTCAGATGCTTCTTCTTGCATACGTTTACGACCAGATCTTCAACCTTGGGAGACGCACCGACGATCATTCCCTCGTAAACGGGAGTGCCTGCATCAATAAAGAGGGAACCTCTTTCCTGAGCGTTGAAAAGACCGTAGGTAACGGCTTCGCCTGTTTCAAAGGAAACAAGAGAGCCTGTGTTTCTTCTGGGGATCTCACCCTTGTAAGGCTGGTATGAATCAAAGATGGAGCTCATGATACCCTCGCCCTTTGTATCTGTAAGGAATTCGCTCTTGTAGCCGAAAAGACCTCTTGCGGGAATAAGGAATTCCATTCTCATTCTGCTGCCCTGGGGGTGCATTGTAAGAAGCTCGCCCTTGCGTGTGCCCATTTTCTCCATAACAGATCCTGTGCAGTCGTCGGGAACGTCAATAACAAGTCTTTCTACAGGCTCACAGGTAACGCCGTCGATCTCCTTTAACAGGACACGGGGAGTGGATACGCCAAGCTCATAACCCTCACGTCGCATATTTTCGATAAGGATAGAAAGATGCATCTCGCCTCGTCCGCATACACGGAAGCTGTCTGTATTCTCAGTTTCGGAAACTCTCAGGGAAACGTCACGGAGAACCTCCTTGAAGAGCCTTTCACGAAGCTGACGGGAGGTAACAAACTTGCCCTCTCTGCCTGCAAAGGGGCTGTCATTTACGGAGAAAGTCATTTCAACTGTAGGCTCGGATATCTTGACGAAGGGGAGAGGCTCGTAAGCGGTGCTATCGCAGAGGGTATCACCGATAGTTATGTTTTCGATGCCTGAGATCCATACGATATCACCCACTCTTGCTTCCGAAACGTTTTCCTTGCCGAGACCTTCGATCTGGCTTATTGTAACGATCTTAGCGTTATATGGCTTCTTTGTCTCGTGATAATCGCCTACTATAACGTTCTGGTTTACCTTGATAACACCCCGTTCGATACGGCCGATACCTGTTCTGCCCACATAATCGTTATAGTCGATTGAGGAAATGAGCATCTGCATAGGTCCCTCATCATCGCCCTCGGGAGCAGGAATGTAATCCAGGATAGTATCAAAAAGGGGCTTAAGGTCGGTTCCTGCCTCGTACTGGCTGAGTGAAGCTGTACCTGCTCTGCCTGAACAGAAGAGAATGGGGCTTTCAAGCTGCTCATCGCTTGCGTCAAGATCAAGAAGAAGCTCCAGGACCTCATCACCGATCTCATCAAGACGTGCGTCGGGACGGTCGATCTTGTTAACAACTACGATTATCTTATGACCAAGCTCCAGAGCCTTGGAGAGTACGAATCTTGTCTGAGGCATGCAGCCCTCAGCAGCGTCAACGAGAAGAACAACGCCGTCAACCATCTTAAGTACACGCTCGACCTCGCCGCCGAAGTCAGCATGACCGGGAGTGTCGATGATGTTTATCTTAACGCCATTATAATAAACGGATGTGTTCTTTGCAAGGATAGTGATGCCTCTTTCTCGCTCGATATCACCTGAGTCCATAACTCTGTCCTCAACGGACTGATTCTCTCTGAAAGCGCCGCCCTGCTTGAGCATTTCGTCAACGAGGGTAGTTTTACCATGGTCAACGTGAGCTATGATAGCAATATTACGCAGATCGTTTCTAACCATTTTAATTATCCTTTCTTAATTTCGGAATAACACTATTGCTATAGTATCTGCATTAGATATAATGTCCGATATTTTTTCACATCATGCAGAAAAAATATAAATCACTGCCAAAATCACCTATACGTAAAAAAACCTTGCAAGGTAAACTTGCAAGGTTTTGGTGGAAGAGGGTGGATTCGGACCACCGAAGCTGAAAAGCAACAGATTTACAGTCTGCCCCCTTTGGCCACTCGGGAACTCTTCCATATGCCGCATAAATAAATTTGTTCGGATAAAAATCCGAACAAATTTGGAGCTGGTGGACGGACTCGAACCCCCGACCTGCTGATTACAAATCAGCTGCTCTACCAACTGAGCTACACCAGCTTGTATCTTTAAGCGACTATTATATTTTATCATGCATAAGAAAAAAAGTCAATAGGGTGTTTTGCGAATTTACAAAATGTTAATATTCCGACATACTTCGTTTCTTTCCGTCATTCTGCCGCGGGTTCAAAAATAGCCTGTGAAGAAAAACACCGTAATTCCTCCACAGGCTGAATATTATTTAGGGTGTCAACACTCCCTGATAAGATATGCCTTTGCTCCGTGACCGGGAAGCTCTGCGTCAATGCTCATATCTGCAGATATCTCTTCGCCGCTCCAAAGCTCAGTGCATTTTACGGGACGGTATATCTCCAGATCGGCAAGAGGTACGGAGATACTGCTTGCCTTGTCACCTGCATTGAAAACAGCCGCATATGTGCCGTCCTCTGCGGAAGCAGCTGTCCAGAGGATATGCTCGGTGCCGCCTATCTCCTTACGCCATACCTGATGTGAATGGCGTGCATTGCTGTGCATTCCGATTATCCGCTCATTGGTGAGCAGGCTCATGGTGAAATCATCAAAGCCTGTCATTTCGCCGCCGATAATGAGAGGGGAACGGAAGATGCTCCAGAGAGTCATCATTGTTATCTGCTCATCCCGGGTGAATTTTGTGCGGATGGACTTGTCATAATCCTGAAGTATCGGACCTATAGGCAGCATATCGGCATCAGGCCAGTGTCCTGCTCCTGAATGTGTGCACCACTTTTCCGCACGGGAGAACATATCGTAAAGCAGCTCCCACTTATCCCAGAAGTCATCGGTTATCCTCCACATATTGGATATCTGCTTATACAGCTCTGCCTTTTCAAGAACGGCAGGTCCGGGGGACAGGCTGAGGACCATGTCTCTTCCGCAGGAGTGCAGCGATTCGCTGAGCATAACAAGCTCCGCTTCTTCGTGGGGCAGCTCGCGGCAGATATCATCTACCTTGATGAAGTCAACTCCCCATGATGCGTACAGCTCAAATATGCTGTCATAATACGCCCTTGCACCCTCCTTGTCCGGGTCAACGCCGTACATATCCGTATTCCATGCACAGATGCTTGCTGTTTTTGCGATCTGACGGGCAGTTTTGTCTGTTCCCATGATAGCACAGTTTCTGTGCACTGCCTGTCTGGGAATACCACGCATGATGTGGATCCCGAATTTCAGTCCTAAGGAATGAACGTACTCTGCAAGGGGAGCGAAGCCTTTTCCTCCCGCAGAGGAAGGGAAGCGGTTCTCTGCGGGGATAAGTCTGGAATATTCATCCATGCACAGCTCGGTGAACGGGTCATATTCATGGCTTTTTGCATTGGGAGCTGACCACTGGATATCCACAGTCACATATTCCCAGCCGTACTGTTTAAGATGCTTTGCCATAAATTCCGCATTGCTGCGGACAGTTGCCTCGTCAACGGATGCCCCGTAACAGTCCCAGCTGTTCCATCCCATTGGTGCTGTAAGTGCTTTCATATCTATCGTTCCTTTCGGTCAGTTGTTGGAGGTCGCATCTAAAAACCATAGTGCCTCAGATGCGAAGTCAGATTTTTCGTCAGATTGCATAGAAATTTCGCAGGCAGGCTACCGCCTGTCAAGAAATTTCTGTGTAATATGACGGAAGATCTGCAAGCAGATGAGGTGCTAAGGCTTTAGCCGGTGGTTTTTAGAGGTGACCTTTAGTAATTTGCTGAAAAATTCTCGAACACGGCAGTGTTGCCGCCGACTGCGTAAAGACCTGTCATAACTCCCGTGAATCCGCCCGAAACCTCGCTGGTGAGGTATTTGGTCATGCCGGAGCCAAGGTTGATCTCTTTGTCTCCGTCGGTAACGTAGAAATTATAGAATAGGTTTTCGCCCTTGACAGTGAGCTTTGCTTTTCCGCCGCTTACAGGAACTGCATTCTGAATATGCTTTATTCCGCCGATATTGAGCTTGAGAACAGCCTCATATCCGCTGCTTGTCTTTCTCAGTGCCACTTCGTAATGCTCGTCCTCGCACATATAAACCGTAAGTCCCGCCTCGCCGCCGTCTATCTCCGTATCTGCCGACATTGTGAAGCAGAAATCACGCTGACGGAGTGCGATGAATGTAGGAGAATCAGTATCATCAAGGGTGATATCGGTGCCGTGAAGTATAAATCTTTCGCAGCTCAGCTCATAGCTTTCCGGAACGTGCTTACGGAGATAAGCCCATTCAATACCCGGTGTTGTGTTTGCAAATGTGTATGTGGGAAGGGGTTCCTGAATGAAATCGCCCTTTATCTCATAGCTTTCGTCGGTGGTTCCGTCATTTCCCGCTGTGAACCAGCCGTCCTCGCCGAATTTAACGGGAGTAAGGAAAACCTCACGTCCAAGATTGTGATAGGGCATCCACATATGTATCTGACGGAAGCCCAGTGAAAGGATATGCCAGTCTCCGTTCCTGTCGCAGATAAGGTCGCCGTGACCTATGCCCTGGATTATATATGGTGCCTTGTTTCTGTTTGTAAGAACAGGATTCCGGGGAAAATTCTCAAAGGGTCCCCAGACGGACTTTGAACGTGCGTAGGTTATCATGTGACCGTACTCGGTTCCGCCCTCTGCCGCCATGAGATAGTAATGATCGTTGATCTTGTAGAGGTGGGGACTTTCAAGATAGCGTCCTCCGGAGCCCTTCCAGATACATTTGCTCCTTGAGAGCTTTTCTCCTGTCTCAATGTTGATCTCGCACTGAACGACTCCCCCTTCTCCGTCATCATCCGCACCGTTGCTCATAAAGTAAACATGACCGTCATCAAAAAGGAGAGAGGGGTCGATTCCGCCCTGATCTACATAGATGGGATCGGACCATTCTCCATGGATATCATCTGTGAAAACGTAGAAATTCTGGTGAGTGGTGTCATTGGTAGTTACCATGTAAAAGCGTCCGTTGTTATAGCGGATAGTAGGAGCAAAAACTCCGCCGGAGCTGTTTATCTTATCAAGCATTACCTGGTTGTGTCTTGTAAGAACGCAGCCTATCTGCTTCCAGTTTACCAGGTCGTCACTTTCAAAGAGAGGAACGCCGGGGAAGTACTGGAACGAGCTGTTTACCATGTAGAACTTTCCCTCGGCATAGCATACGCTGGGGTCGGGATAAAAGCCCTTGACTACGGGATTATTATATATCATAAAAAAACCGCCTTTCATTTCACACATTAAGCATGCTTGTCCTTTGCCGTGTCCTTAGCAGGACGTCATTGAAGATATAATACAACTTTAATTCTATTGTGTCAATGGATAAATACAAATTTTTTCTTGTTTTTTGCCGTATTTGTCAAATTTGTTTAAATGCACAAATGATTTGCGTGAAATATGTACAATATGCAGCCTGCTTAACGATCTTCTGTTATAAGGTCAGATGCGGATGATTGCAGAGTATCAATCAGATTTGTATTTAAAATTATAATTTGTATTTAAATTGAAGTCAGGTGCATTCATATTAAAAACAATCATAATCCCCCTGCCTCACGCATAAATTGTTATACTAATCTGCAATTAACCTATAGACAAATCCTCGGCTGAAATATTCCCATTCGTCGTCAAGCTCCCTTGCAAGTGTCAAGCTTCACTTGACATATTGCTGCAGTCGCTTTCCCGGACTGTGATTATTTCATCTGTCGGCTTTGTCTTTAGAACGATTAAAGATTAGTATAAAAAGCGTATGGAGGGGTCAATATGAGTAAAGGTAAGATATCCGATCTGCTGATTTTTGTTGTGGCGGCAGAGCTTATCGGAGCTTTATCGTCGTTGGTGTCGGGAGATTGGGGCTTTTATTCGGCTCTGATTCAGCCGCCTTTTGCTCCTCCGGGCTGGGTGTTCCCCGTGGTATGGATAATTCTGTACGCTCTTATGGGTGTGTCTGCGTGGCTGATATATTCTTCGGGTGACACGGAAAGCACCCGTTCCGCTCTCACAGCCTACTGGGTACAGCTGGCGGTGAATTTTGTCTGGAGCATAGTTTTTTTCCGATATTATATGCTTGGTGCGGCAGCTGCGGTGATAGCGGTTCTTCTTCTCTGCATGATCGTAATGTTTGTCCGATTCAGCAAAGTCCGTCCTGCAGCCGCATATATCAACATACCCTATCTGCTTTGGGTGATATTTGCTTATTATCTTAATATCGGCGTATGGCTGCTTAATACTAATCCCCATTTAACCGGTAGATAAATTAGGCAGCTATAATCGCACCACTCGTCGTCAAGCTCCCTTGCCGTGCGACAGCACGCCTGCGGTCGCTTTCCTTGATTGGTGCAATTCTATCTGCCGACTTTATCTACCGAACAAATGGGGATTAGTATAATAGGTAAAATAAAACCTCCGCAGGATAATGTTCCTGCGGAGGTTTTGCTTTTGGGGATTTGTGCTCGGGATCATTCGACCTCATCATCGGTTATGTGATGAGGCTGGCTGCTTACTCTTTCGATTGCCTTTATCACGGCAACATCAATGTCCGTGGATATCTGCATGCGGGTGCTGTTGATGCGTGAAAAAAGAGCTCCCTTGTAGGAATTAACATACTGAGGCTTGATGTTGTTAAGTGCCATTGCCAGCATGTCGTCATAACACTGACCGCACTTGCAGCAGTCATAGTCCTTAAGCAGATCGTCCATACGTAAACGAGTAATTTCTTCTGCCATATTGATAATACTCACGATTGATCATTCCCCTCATTTTATGATACCGTCATCCGGCGGCAGGACTGCTATAGTTTATGCCTCAACCTTTCGGTTAATGACCTCAATGCACATTCTGCCATTGTGGTAGGGGCACTTCCATTCATTGACCATTGTGAATTTTTTCATCGGATTGCCGTCAAAGTCCACCTCAGCCCACCATTCGCCGCCTTCACGGTCATCTATCTGAACATCTCTTATCCATGCCCAGATCACCTGTGCTGCTTCCAGGTACTTTTTGTCGCCGGAATGCTCGTAAGCGTTCAGGAATCCCACGACTGATTCAGCCTGTACCCACCATACTCTTTTGCGGTCGATCTTGTCATTCTCACGCTCATTATTCAGAGCACCGTTTTCAAAAGCGATGGAGTATATGTTGTCTGCAATACGAAGATTGAGATTTCTCCATTTATCAATATAGCTCTTGTCTCCGAGGGTATCGCATGCACGGTCGATGAGCCATGTAGCTTCAATATCGTGTCCGTAGGAATGGATATCTCCGATAACGTTCAGCTCACGGTCGAAGAACACCAGGAGCTTGTTGTTATCGCCGTCGAAGATCTTGTTCTCTGTGATATCAAGGAGGAATTTTAGACGTTCCTCAACTCTCTTATCCCCGCTTGCTTCAAAAAGAACGGTGTAGCCCTCAATGAGATGGAGCACGGTGTTCATTGTTTTGTCAGCCATAAGACCATTCTCGGAAAGAGCGTCGTTATTTATGAGCTTCCAGTTTTCGTCGAAAGCTTCCATGTAAGCAATATCATCGGTGCACTTTTCCTCAACTGTATCAAAAAGCTCAAAAGCGAGATCAAGAGCCTCACGGCAGTCTGATGCCAGGAAATATGTTGAAAGTGCGTATATTGCAAATGCCTGATTGTATGTGTGCTTCATGCTGTCATTTACGGTTCCGTCATAGTTCATCATCCAGTATACGCCGCCCCGGTCACGGTCAACGCATTTATCCCTCAGGAACTCATAGGCATGCTTTGCGTGGTCAAGGTTCTTTTCACCGCCGATGGTGCGGTAAACAGATGAATAGAACCAGAGTATTCTTGAATTAAGGATAACTCCCTTTGTGCCCTTTTTGTCAACCTTCAGGTCGTTGTCCATCTGACCGTAAAATCCGCCGAAGGTATTATCTCTGAGAGCCGACCAGAACGGCAGTATATGATTTTCAAGTTCGTTTCTGCATTCGTTAATAAGCATTTGTAATTACCTCTCTGCTCACTTAAGGTCTCTGCCGCAGCAGTTTTTGTACTTCTTGCCGCTTCCGCATGGACAGGGATCGTTTCTGCCTACCTTCTTGACACGTCTCGGCTCGCTTATGCTTCCGTCGGAGCCTGTATCCATGGGCTGAGCAACTCTTTCTCTCTTAGGCTGTTCGTTTCCGTGTACCTGGATGGTGAACAGCAGTCTTACTGTATCTTCACGTATGGATTCGATCATAGCGTCGAACATCTCAAAGCCCTCGTAACGGTACTCAACAACGGGGTTCTTCTGACCGAATGCTCTGAGACCGATACCGCGTCTCAGCTCGTCCATGTCGTCGATGTGAGCCATCCACTTAAGGTCAACTACCTTGAGGAGGATAACACGCTCAAGCTCTCTGAGTATATCTGTACCCAGATCAGTCTCACGCTTCTCGTAGAACTTGAGGGCACGTTCTGTGAGCATCTGCCGGATGCCATCCTTTGTGGCATTTCCCAGCTCCTCGCTGGTATACTTGAAGTCTGATTCTGTTGTAAGGAGACCCATGAAATGCTCTCTGAGGCCTGAAAGATTCCAGTCATCGTGAACTGTGTCATCAGCGATGTAAAGATTCACGCCATCGTCTACCCAGTCATTTATCATCTTGAGGATGTATTCGTGGATATCATCGCCGTTGAGTACCTTTGCTCTCTGACCGTAGATGATCTCACGCTGTGTGCTCATAACGTCGTCATAATTGAGGACATTCTTTCTGATAGCGAAGTTTCTGCCCTCTACCTTCTTCTGAGAGGATTCAATGACCTTTGTGAGCATCTTGGATTCGATAGGCATATCCTCGGGAACATCCAGCGTATTCATCATGCCTGTGAGTTTGTCACCGCCGAAGAGTCTCATGAGATCATCCTCAAGAGAGAGGAAGAAACGGCTTTCGCCCTCGTCACCCTGACGGCCTGCACGTCCTCTGAGCTGGTTGTCGATACGTCTTGATTCGTGACGCTCTGTACCCAGGATGAAAAGACCGCCTGCCTTTCTTACCTCCTCGGCCTTGCCCTTTATCTCTTCGGAATGCTTGTCGAAAAGCTTCTTGTATGTCTTTCTTGCTTCGAGTATTTCCTCGTTGTCTGTATCTGCGTAGCTGATAGCCTCGCTGATAAGCTCATCCTCCATGCCCATTTTTTTCATGTCAGCCTTAGCCATGAATTCGGCATTACCACCGAGAAGGATATCTGTGCCTCGGCCTGCCATGTTTGTAGCAATGGTAACGGCACCCAGCTTACCTGCCTGAGCAACGATCTCTGCTTCCTTTGCGTGCTGCTTTGCATTGAGGACATTGTGCTTGATGCCCTTGCGGGTGAGGAGCTTGGAGAGAAGTTCAGACTTTTCGATAGAAATAGTACCTACCAGAACCGGCTGACCCTTTTCATGGCACTCAGCTATCTGCTCGATCGCAGCATTGAATTTGCCCATCTCTGTCTTATATACAACATCGGGGTGGTCAATACGCTGAACGGGACGGTTTGTGGGTATCTCTATAACGTCCAGCTTGTAGATCTCCCTGAACTCGTCCTCCTCAGTCATGGCAGTACCTGTCATACCCGAGAGCTTGTGATAGAGGCGGAAGAAATTCTGGAATGTGATGCTTGCGAGAGTCTTGGACTCGTGCTTTACCTTTACGCCTTCCTTTGCTTCGATAGCCTGATGAAGTCCGTCGTTGAAGCGGCGGCCCATCATGAGACGGCCTGTGAATTCATCAACGATAACGATCTCGCCGTCATTAACAACGTAGTCAATGTCAAGGTGCATGATGCCGTTAGCCTTGAGAGCCTGGTTGATGTGGTGAAGAAGGGTGGAGTTTTCTGCGTCGAAAAGATTTACAACGTTGAAGTATTTCTCTGCCTTCTTTACGCCCTGACGGGTGATAGTAGCGGTCTTAGCCTTTTCGTCGATGATGTAGTCGCTTCCCTCGGCGATCTCTTCCTGGTCAGCCTTGTTGTCCATTTCCACAACAACGTAGGGCTTACAGGTCTTGGCGAATTTATCAGCAAGAGTGTACATTTCAGTGGACTTATCGCCTCTGCCTGAGATGATAAGAGGTGTTCTTGCTTCATCTATGAGGATGGAGTCAACTTCATCGACGATAGCGAAATTGAATTCTCTCTGAACCTTTTCGCTCTTGTAGATGACCATGTTGTCACGGAGATAGTCGAATCCGAACTCGTTGTTTGTACCATATGTGATATCGCAGTTATATGCTTCACGGCGCTGGTCATTGTCCATGTCATGGAGGATACAGCCGATAGTAAGACCCAGGTATCTGTAAACCTTGCCCATTTCCTCGGACTGGGACTTAGCCAGATAGTCGTTTACAGTAACGACATGGCAGCCCTTGCCGTCAAGAGCGTTAAGGTAGGATGCACAGCATGCAACCAGCGTTTTACCTTCACCTGTTTTCATTTCAGCGATACGTCCCTGATGGAGCACGATCGCACCGATGATCTGCACGGGATAGGGCTTCTTGCCCAGAACTCTGAAGGCACCCTCTCTTACAGTTGCAAGAGCCTCGGGGAGAATGTCATCAAGAGTTTCTCCGTCTTCAAGTCTTTGTCTGAATATTTTGGTTTTGCCCTTTAGCTCTTCCTCGGAAAGCTTCTGATATTCCTCGTCCAGAGCAAGAACAGCGTTCTTTATTGGCTCGATCTTTTTAAGCTCTCTTTTACTGTAATTACCGAAAAGTCCGTCTAAAATACCCATTCTTTTTATTCCACCTTAAACAATATATTGATTTGAGTTACATTTATCTGTAAGAATATATAGATATTCAAATACTATTATAACGCAAATTTTTTTAAATGTCAATCCAAATTATCAAGCATTGTAGATTTTTTTATAAAATAATGCACAAACTTTTAACTTACGGGGATTGTGTATTTGTGCATAAAAATTCTGACCCAAAAGGAGAAAATCTGATATATTACAACAAGTATAATCATATTTTTTCCTTTAACAGCAAGAAAAACGTTTAATTGCGGGACTTATTAACATTTTCAACAGGGTTTTCAACAGAAATTCCGTTAGAATAAAGATTTCAACAATTATTTCAACAGCTGTATTATTACTATATGTATATTATTTTTGCATTCTGACAATAATATCATTGAATTACAGGGGCTGCATGGCTGTTGAAAACTCTGTTGAAAGTGTTGAATAGTACCTCTGAAAAATTTCCCGGATGTCAGGAGAAAGAACATGATAAAAGGAATCAATAAGCGTATAGTTGAAGTGAATATCACGGACAGCGACTATTTTGAAAAGGCTGTGCTGTATATGAAGCCCGAGCGGAGCACAGCGGACAAGGCGGCTGCGGATGAGGCAAAGCAGTATGCAGAGCTGATAACGGCTGTTCTGGAGCCGAATAATGCCCGTGAGAGCAAACAGAAACGCCGCAGGAGGGAGGCATATTTATTCCTCCTTCTTGCGGCGGCAGCTGCTGTGACAGCAGGCTTCTGGCTGCTGATTATGTATATTTCATAAGCAAATTATCAGTTCCCGGCAGACAGCAAAAAGTTCGCCAGCCTTTCAAGGCTGCGGGGTCGAGGGGCAGCCCCCCCGCGGGTCAAGGGCAGAGCCCTTGTCGCTCTCCTCAGAGAGCGAAATCCCCTTATCCTTCAAAAAAACGGAGAGAGGGGTGAGAAATGCGACAGCATTTCGAGGGGAGGCGTACAAGACCGCCTCCCCTTCTTTCCTTCCCCACAATAGTTACCTTCAAAACGTTCCGTGGGAACGTTTTGAACGAAGCAAACTTTGTTCGGGATTCATGCATATGTTCCGATACTTTTTCAACAGTATGTGGTTATTAAGTGACATGAATATCATTCGGCATATTCGGAGGTTATTCCAAGGAATTCCTCCAGAGTCATGCCGCTTTCGTAAACGGCTGTAGCTGTTTCTGTGCCGAGATAACGAAGGTGCCATGGCTCGTACATATATCCCGTAATATCTTCCTTGCCCTTGGGATAACGGATAATGAAGCCGTACTCGTGAGCGTGCTCTGCGACCCACTTGCCCTCAGCTGTCTCACCGAAGGAATCATCAATGGTGTTCAGGTCAAAGGCAAGACCGGTCTGATGCTCGGAATAGCCGGCACGTGCGGAGAATCTGTCCGCTTCATCCTTGCCGTGCTGTTCAACATAGCGGTTATAGAGCTTCTGCTGATATTCATAGGAGCGGAAGCCCGAAGCTATCCAGATATTCAGTCCCTCTTCGGAGGCAGCCTCCTGCATCTTTTCAAATGCATCCTCAGCCTCCGGGTCAACTCCGGGGTTGTAATCCGGGGGCAGGGGATAGGATTTGTTTGCGATAAGGATGCCGCTTATGTAGGTCGGCTCAGGGTCGGGTGAAACTGTTACAAGCACCGATGCACATACTCCCGGGTCGGCTGCCGATCTGACGGTGATTATGCATTCGCCCTCTGACATAGCGGTTATCAGACCCTTGTCCGATACTACGGCAATGTCGGGGTCGGAGCTTTCCCATATCTCGGATTTATCTCTGCAGTTTTCCGGGGTCATGGTAACTATAGGCATTTTGGAGTCGTATTTCTCCATGGTTATGCTGTAAAAGGTAAGCTCGATCTCGGAGGGAGCATCGGGAGCGTCACTTTCTCCGCTGTCCTCAGTGTCGGCAGAGCCTTCCTCCTCGGGGGGATAGAGGGTGACGATCTCGCTGTCGTCATCCGACCATACCTCAGATGCACCTGTGTCTGAGCTGCTTTCGGTTATATCATTGTCATCGTATACGATCTCCACATCGGGGGCGTTTGTCGATACGGGAGCTTCGGTAGCTGTATCGGTGAGGTATATCTCATTGTCAGCGGTCTCCTGTGATGTTTCCGAAAAAACGCCGGAAGACTGAGCGGCGGGATCCGTATTTTCCGCAATAGCGGGAAGTGCTTCCTCTATATCGGTGCAGGCAGATGCGGACACTGCAGCTGCAAGCAAGGCTGCAGCGATAGTGATCTTCTGTTTCGTTTTCATATGTACTTCCTTTTCTTCGCCGTCTTTATCTATCTGTGCGGCAATATTGTCATAACTATATTATAATATCATAGGATATCAAAGTCAATGTAACAAAGTAACAAATTTTCGAAGCGGCATTCCTGTGAAACTAATACTAATCTTTAATCAACCTATAGACAAATCCGACAGCTATAACCCAGCCACTCGTCGTCAAGCTCCCTTGCCGGGCGACAGCCCGCCTGCGATCGCTTTCCTAGATTGGCTGTGTTCTATCTGCCGTCTTTGTCTACAGAACGATTA
>JBJERX010000093.1:0-10936 GCA_051882495.1 Huintestinicola sp.
TGCATAAACAATTCCCCTCAGTACGTAATACGTGAGATAATAGGCAGGGATGAAAATGAAGATAACTGATGCATTCTGGGAGAAACGTAATCTCGGTGTTGAATGCATTGAGATACACATTGAAAAAAACGATACCATTGATGATATCGCCCGTGGATACGAGGCTGTTTCCGAAAAGGAATACATGGTGGTGAGGATACCGTCATCACGGTCCGATGCCTCAGCTTTCTTTCAGAGAAAGGGGTACTTTTTCATTGAAGCTGCAATCACTCTCTGCCATGATCTGAAAGAGATAAAGCTTTCCAAGGCATATGAAAAAATCTGTTCGGGCTGCAGCTATGCTCCCATGAATGAGGAGGATATCTCCTGCATGAAACGTGAGATAGACAGGAACATTTTCAGAACGGACAGGATATCCGCCGATCCCGCATTCACATCGGAACAGGCAGCCAACAGATTTAAATACTGGATAGACGATACATTAAAAAACGGAATGACCCCCTATAAGGTCATGTACGGCGGCGAGACTGTGGGATTCCTGATAAACAAAGAGCTTGACGGCGGCGTTTTTGACGGTGTTCTGTCCGCAGTCTACAAGGACTTCGAGGGAACGGGAATGGGGCTTTGCATACAGTATGCAGGTCTGCAGACAGCCATTGACCGCGGGGGAAAAAAGTACATAGGACACATATCCGCAAGCAATCCTCAGATGATGAAGCTGCTTGAAACCCTGGGATTCCGTGTGACGGATATGGAATATATTTTTGTAAAGCACAACTGATTGATGAAAGGATGATCTGAAATGACTGAAATGGAAAAGATAGCTTTGATCGAGGATATCATGGAGCTTGATGAGGGCACTCTTAAAGCGGATTCCGTTCTTGCCGATTTTGAGGAATGGGATTCCATCACCGCACTTTCTATCATATCAATGATGGACGAGGAATTCGGCAAAACCATCACTGGTGCGGAGGTCAAGGCATTTGAAACTGTAGCCGATATCCTTAAGATCATGGAATAAGGAGCATTTGCAATGAGCGGTCTCATTGATCTGACAGAAAAAAAGATCATGATAACAGGTGCATCCTCGGGGATAGGCAAAGCCGCTGCAAGGCTGGCTGCCGAGTGCGGTGCATCTCTTGTACTGTGCGGAAGGAATGAGGAAAGACTGAAAGAGACGCTTGACAGTCTTCCCTCCCCCGATAAGCATATCACTATCCCTTTTGACGTGACCGATACCGGAAAATATGAACAGGTATTCCGAGCTGCCGTTTCAGACGGAGCAAAGCTCAGCGGTATGGTCCATTGTGCGGGTATAGCGGAAGCGACTCCCCTGAGACTGATGAAATATGAGGACATCCGTGATATCATGGATGTGAACTATACATCATTTATGCTGCTGACCGCATTTTACTCAAAAAAGAAGTATTCCTGCGGAGGAAGCATTGTAGGCATATCTGCGGCAAATGCACATTGTCCCCAACAATACATGAGCGTATATGCTGCATCAAAAGCGGCAATAGAAGCAAGCGTGAAAACACTTGCCGTTGAGCTTGCAAAAATGGATATCCGCATAAACTGCGTAGTTCCCGGTGCAGTGGACACACCCATGGCTGAAAGACTGGACGGCGAAGCACTCGGCAGGATAACAGCCCGTCATCTGCTTGGTATGCGAAGCCCCGAGGATATAGCAAATTTCATCCTGTTCCTGCTCAGCGATGCCTCCGCAGCGGTTACAGGCAGAACTGTTTTTGCCGACGGCGGACTGCTTGGACAGTCAAACTGAAAGGAAGATCATATTGAGCTGTTTGTTTATGGGCAGTGACGGCAGAGAGTACGCCGAAGAGGATATCCTCAATGCTCTGAAAGCCATCGGAGCAGATGACTGCAATGCGTTGTTCATCCATTCTGATATCATGTTCGGCACTCTTGCAAAGGGTGTTAAGCGAAATGATTATCTTTACGCTTTGGAGAATGTTTTTTCGGAGCTTGGAGTGAAGCATCTGCTCTTTCCCACATTTACCTACAGCTTCTGCAACAATGAGGATTTCAGCGTTGCGGACAGCCGCACATCTATGGGTGCATTCAACGAATATATGCGAAAAAAGGACGGACGTTACCGCACTTCCGATCCGATACTATCACTGTCGGTCCCCATGGAGCTTAAGGACAGATTTTCAAGTGTGAGCGAGCATTCCCTTGGGGAAGGAAGCGGACTTGATGCCGTTCATCATATGGATGGGGTCAAGTTCCTGTTTTTCGGTGCAAGAATGGGAAACTGCTTTACCTATGTTCATTACGCAGAAAAAATCCTTGATGTACCATATAGGTTCGATATGCCTTTCAGCGGAAAAATAACCGATGAAAACGGAAATACATTCACTAAAACTCAGTATATCCATACTGCCTGCTTTGGTGTAAAGCCTGCAGATTTCTACTATTTTGAAGATGAACTGGAGGAAAAGGGTCTGCTGAAAAAAGCTGCTTTGGGTGACAAGACCGTCAGCTGCATAGATGAAAAAACCGCTTATTCCGAAATAGTGAATAAGCTGAACGGAGATATATACTATTTTCTGGAACAGCCCTTTACAAAGGCTGACCTGCTTCACAAGTACACAAAGGGTCTTGACGGCAGCAGGATAACCCATTGCTGAGACACCGGAAAATGAAAAGGAAGTTTGCCATGAACATTAATTTTGTTGATATTTTTGAATCTGCTGTGTGCAGGAACAGGGATAAGACCGCCGTAGTGCACAAGGATGAAAAAATCACATTCGGAGAGCTGAGAGAAAGGGCAGTAAATGCTTCTCACTGCCTTAACAGATGCATAGAAAATGCCGTTAATACGCCTGTTGCAGTATTTCTCCCCAAGGAGATAAATACAGTCATAGCAGACCTTGCAGCAATGTATTCCGCTGAACCCTTCATGAATCTTGATGTGAAAACTCCACGTGACAGAATTAAAAATACACTTGATACTATTCGTCCCTGTGCCGTTATCACAAGCCGTAAGTACGCAGCAAATTTTGATGAAATGAGCATCCCTGTTCTGTTTATCGAAGAAATGACAGAGGCTCCCGAGAACTGCGGAGAAATAATCGAAAGACACACCGTCCTTATTGATACAGACCCCTTCTGCATTATAAATACCTCCGGTTCAACAGGCACTCCCAAGGGAGTAGTGCTTAATCACCGCAGCTTCTTCGATTTTATGTACTGGTCTGTTGAACGTTTCGGTTTTGACGGTTCTGAGGTGATGGGCTCACTGTCCCCTGTTGTATTCGATATATTTGACTTTGAGCTTTGCATGATGATGATGTGCGGTTCTACGATCGTGCTTCTGGATGCTTCACTTGCAGCATTCCCCGTAAGGCTTCTTGAAGCATTGAACAAAAATAATGTCAGCTTCATTTTCTGGGTACCGTCCATAATGGTGAACATAGCAAATATGAAGCTTCTGGACAGTGTAAGCGTACCCTCGCTCCGACTTATTTGGTTTGCGGGAGAGGTATTCCCCTCAAAACAGTTTTTGTATTGGTACGATCATCTGCCCCATGCAAAATTCGTGAATTTGTACGGTCCTATTGAAATAACTCTCGACTGCACCTACCATGTTATAGAGGAACGTCCCGAAGAAAGCGATCCGCTTCCCATAGGTATCCCCTGCAGAAATACGGACATCCTTATCCTCGATGGGGATGATAAAAAATGCAGTGCAGGCATAGAAGGCGAGCTTTGCGTAAGAGGCACCTCCCTTGCAATGGGGTATTACAATAATCCCGAAAAGACTGCTGCCGCATTTACCCAGAATCCCCTTAACAGCTCCTATCCCGAGCTTATCTACCGCACAGGAGATATTGTCTGCATGGATGAGAACGGTCTGATACATTTCAAGGGCAGAAAGGACAGTCTTATCAAGCATATGGGCTACCGAATAGAGCTTTCGGAAATAGAACACATTCTTATAAACAGCCTTAAGCTGGTGAAATACTGCTGTGCTGTATATCACTATTCCAAAAAGGAGATAGTTCTGTATTACGAGAACGAAAATGAAATATCCGCCGGGGAATTCAGAAAAGCTCTCAAAGAATATCTTCCTGCATACATGATTCCCGGGGTATACAACAAAATGGAGCTTCTGCCGAGAAATACTAACGGAAAAATAGACAGGCTCACACTGAAAAATCTCATAAATTCGGAGGACTGACCATGAACGATATACTTGAAATGCTTAACGAAATAAGACCTGAGTTTGATTTTGAAAACAGCAGCGATTTTATTGAGGACGGACTGCTGGATTCATTTGATATCATTACCCTTATCGACATGATACAGGAAAAATACAACGCTGTTGTTGACGGCCTTGACATAATCCCCGAAAATTTCTGCACTGTATCGGCTATAGAATCGCTGATAAGAAAAAGCGGAGGTAACATATAATGCAGACAAGATTTCACAATAAAAAGATCACCTCTATTCTGGGTATACTGCCTGAGAACGAGTATCTTTTTGATGACGAAGTGAACAATTACGATTTCCCGCCCAAGCAGACAATGCGTCTGAAAAAGATCATGGGCTATAACAAGCACCGCATCTCAAAGGAAACTACAACTGTTTCCGACCTTGCGGTTTTCGGTCTGAAGCACATGCTTGATAACGGCCTGATCGCTAAGGAGGATATCGGTGCGATAGTTGCAGTCACGCTCTGCCCCGACCATTTTGTTCCCCATGTGAGCAATATCGTCCATGCAAAAGCAGAGCTTGGAACTGACGTTTTGTGCATGGATATCCCTCAGGGCTGCTGCGGCTTTCTCCTTGGATTATCACAGGCGTTCATGCTCCTGGAGCATATGGATAACAAAAAGGTCGTTCTGATAAACGGTGATATACTGAGCCATAAGGTCTCAAAGCGTGACCGTAATGATTTTCCTCTTATCGGTGACGGTGCAGCAATTACTATCGTAGAAAATTCCGCCGAGGAATCGGAGATATATTATGAAATGCACATGGACGGCAGCCGGAGAGACGCACTTATCATACCCGCCGGCGGCTTCCGTATGCCATCCAACGAACAAACTGCCGTTATGGAGAACACAGGTGACGGAAACTATCGTTCTCTGGATAATATGCACATGGACGGCTCTGCCGTATTCAATTTCGTTCAGACAGAGGTCCCTCCCATGCTGGAGCACGCCTTTTCGGAGAATAATATCACTCCCGATGACATCGACTATTTCCTGTTCCATCAACCCAACAAATTTATGCTTGAAAAGCTTGCGGAAAAATCAGGTATCCCTAAGGACAAGCTGCCAATGAATCTTGTGGAGAACTGCGGAAATACAAGCGGTGCCTGCATACCTATGGTGGCAGCACTGAATCTGTCTCATGAGCTTGTAAGCGGCAGCTGTAGGTGCTGTCTCTCTGCATTCGGTTCAGGTCTTGCATGGGGTACAATGATAATGGAGCTTGGTCCTCTGGAGCACTGCGAAATCATCGTTTCTGACTTATAAACACATAGATCCCCGACATATCCTTTCGGGGATCTTTTCATGAAAACGGAGATATAAACATGACTAATTCCGAACTGCAGAATACCATTCTGAGCATAAAAAAAAGCTGCGGAAAAGTATATTCCAACTGCTTTTATAATTTCAATCTTACCCCTGAAAAGGAGTGGGAAACCTACCGGACAGAAAAAACTCTTTTCATTGTTAACGAAGAATACAAGGTCAGCAGACTGTGGTTCTATACCTGTGATCCTGCGGATATCCCTGCTGCAGCAAGGTTGCTTCCTGACAGGGAATTTGTGCTGGATATAGTGGGCAAAGACCCCGAGCTTCTCCTCAGTGAGCTTGCCGCCGGTGGCTTTGAGCCTGCCGCACGGATGAAGCGAATGTCAACTGGCAGCATAGATGGTATCTTCCGTTCCGATTCCCCTCTCCTGAAATATATGAGCGATGACCGGGGTACAATTGCCACTGCAGAGGATGCGGAAGATATCTACAGCACTCTGTGGGATATTTTCGATACCCGTATCAGTCACCTTCCCGATATGGATTCCATTTACAGATCAATAGCAAAGGGAGAATTCATAATCCGCAGAGAAGGAAAGATAATTTCCCTCCTGCAGGCAGTTAAGGAGCCGAAACGGTTTTACATAAATCAGGTCTATAACTGTGGCAGCAAGGAAAATATACACTCTATCCTGCTTAATGAACTGCGGAAATACTGCGATGCAGGGGGAAAATATATGTATGCATGGGTCGAAGAAAGCAACATTCCCTCCATGAAATTCCACGGCAAATACGGTTTGTCCCACGATGGCTTATATAACATTGTGTATGTGAGGAAATGACTTTGAAAAGATTTGAATTTGACGATCAGACGATCTATTCCTTTGACTGGGATTTTATAAGCTCACATATGTACATGATAATGAATGGCAGCGAAGCAGCAGTAATAGACCCCGTAAATACCTCGGAAGCACTTGACTTCATGCTTGAAAAAGGAATCCGCCGTGTTCATGCTGTGCTGACCCATGAGCATTTTGACCATATCAGCGGAACAGATATGCTGTGCAGGAATTTTGACACAACAATATATATCAGCAAAATGTCTGCACCAAACGCAGCCGATCCCTCAAAGAACCATTCGGATAAGACAGACGTTCTTAAGATGTTCAACCCGGATTTCAAGGAAAAAACAGGTACTGTCGAGCCTTTTTTCTGTATTGCCGATATAACATTTGATGATCGCTTTGAGTTGACCTTCGGCAATAATAAACTCACTCTTGTAAGGACTCCCGGACACACAGCGGGCAGTATTTGCATCATCCTGAACGACAGATACCTTTTCAGCGGTGACACTCTGTTGGACACCCCCACAATAACAAGACTTCCCGGAGGAAGCAGGCGGAGCTTTTCCGAAGAAACTCTGCCATTTCTGAGAAGTCTTAAAGAACATATAAAAATTGTTTTCCCGGGACACGGCAGAACAGGAACACTTGAAGAATTACTTGAAAAATACGAGCACTGACAGTCTGACGCTGCTTATGCAGCGTCATTTGTATTTTTCTATCTTATCTTCATAGCCTATACTGTCAAGATACATCCGGTATTTCTTAGGCGTCATCCCTGTACATTCCTTGAATTCCCTTATAAAATGTGCCTGATCGAAATATCCCAATGCCTCTGCGACCTCGATCATAGGGATCCTTGCCGATGAATGCATCATATCAAGGGCAGACTGAAATCGTATCATCTTGATAAACTGCTTCGGACTCATTGATATCTCACTTCGGAAGCACTGATTGATATATCGTGTGCTGTATCCCGTTTCCTCTGCAAGCCGCTCCACAGTAACATTGCCCTTGGAACGGAATATCACGTTTATGGAGTGCCGCACTATCAGGTTGCTTTTATCCATAGGATGTATACGGCTGTATATACTCATATACGAACGGAAGAAGTATTGTATCCTGTCTCTGAATGAATCTGCGGAGTAGATATTCCGAAGCATTTTTTCATCGTCTACAAGCTCCTCAAAGGCTATCCTGTTGTTTATCAGGCTGCCCATTGCATTCTCACCCAGAATGGGATTATACCCGGGAAGAAAACGCACTCCGAAGTAAAGCTTTCCCGGCTCGAATTTCACCTCCGAAGCCGTAAGAACTGTACCGTTTACATAAGCATAGGGTTCATCACAGCAGCAGAAAACCATATCAACTGCACCATCGGGGACTGCGGTGATAGCTTCCCTGGATGTCACAAATTCAAAGAAGTGTACTATGCCGTAATTCATCATGTCAAGCTTTTTGTACGTGTCGGATACAGCTGCAAAAAATGGCTGTCTTACTGTGATATATGTCAGTTCTTCCATGCACTTCTCCCCTTTCTTCTCAATAGTATATCACATTTCCCGCAAAACAGCAACTCCGCTTTTACTGAATTCAGTAAGCGGAGTGTGCCATTGAGGGTGGTATTTCAGATCATAGTGATGATCATTTAGAGGTTTCCGGCTGCAGCTGCTTCAGTCTCCTTTTCCATTGCTGCATCATGGGCTGCAAGATAGAGATCATTTTCCATTGCCATTACTTCCTTAACGGCATAAGGCTTGAAAAGAGGTCTCTTGATCTTTACCTTTGTCCAGACGATAGCATAAACCGAAAGCACCGCAAATACAATGAGGAAAATCGCATAGATCTGTGACTTAACTTCCCATGAAGGGTCGATGTTATAGATCATGAATGCATTGCCGATAACTCCGACAACAGGGATAACCATTCCGAAAGGAAGCTTGAAGGTTCTGGGTGCCTTTGGCATACGCTTTCTCAGCACCATAACATCCAGATGCAGAATAATGTAAGAGAATATCCAGAATGTACATCCTGTGAGGATAAGGAATACCAGCTGATCGCTTGTGGAAAGACCTGTTGCATTGATGATTATCATTGCTGCAGAAACTCCAAGGAGACCAACATAGGGTGTGCCTCTCTTATTCTTTTTAAGGAATACTCTGGGCATAAGGTTGATCTTTGCCATACCGCAGCATATCTGTGACATAGAAAACATTGCAGTATTAACTGTACTGATAACTGCAAGGAGAGATACAATAGTCATCCACACTGTACCAACATTTCCCAGAAGCATGTTGCCGTAAAGAATGTGAGGAACTGTGCTTACTCCAAGCTCATCCCAGGGTGTGTAATTTGAAAAGCCGATAGTTACAAGTGCCTGCATAAGCAGTATCGCAAGCAGGCTTATTACCATTCCAAGAGGAACATTTCTTCTTGCATTCTTTACCTGAGAGGATATGGGAACCACAAATTCCGCACCGATGAACAGGAAGAAGGCAAGTCCCAGAAGTGAAAGAACATCGCCGGGAGCAGAGGAAAGCACGGCAGGCTGCTCAACGACCTCACCCGAGCCTATACGGAATACACCAATGAGTCCCATAATAGTAAGGGATCCGATAAGACCGTAAGCTACGAAATTCTGTATCTTCGCAAACATATCAACGCCGAACATATTGGTGATCGTTAATATCACAATAAGGAGTATAGAATACATTGTTGCGGAGATAGGAACTCCTTCAAGAACACTGGAAACCGTGTTGCCGAACATTGCGACCTCAGAGCTTCCCATTATAGTCTGACAGGTGATATATCCGCCTACGTTTACAACGATAGAAACAAAGGGTCCAAAGCTTGCAAGTGTATACTGAGCCATGCCTCCTGAGAGATTTGGCATAAGGGCATTAAGCTCACATATGGATAATGCCGTCAGGATATTGAACAGACAAGCGATAACCATTGTAATGATAAAGGGAGTTCCAAGTGCGGCACTGCCCTGTCCCAGAGACATAAGACAGCTGGTCGCAACGATAAGTCCTACGCCTGTGGCAACTGCACTGGCAAGACCGAGTTTCTTTTCCATAAAAAGTCCACCTTTCAGGAGGGCATATTCAAATCATAAAAATTATAATTCACCCTCAACTACTGCTTCAACGCCTTCTTCACCTGTTCTGATACGAATAGCGTTGGTAACTTCGGAAACAAATATTTTACCGTCACCGATATGACCTGTGTACAGCTCCTTCTTAACGAATTCAAGGAGAGGCTCAAGCTCATTCTCGGGAATAACCATCATTACAACTTCCTTGGGAAGCAGACTGATCTCACGCTTCTTACCCTCAGGCTCATACTCGGGTGTACCATGCTGAACACCGCATCCAAGCACCTGATGAACTGTCATTCCGCTGATATGGAAATGGCTGAGTGCTTCCTTAAGGGGTTCGATCTTTGACATACCTGTAACAATTTCTACTCTTAAAAGTTTCATATACAACACTCCTATCAAAAAATCAGGCATGGGAAACAGAATGCTTCCCACACCGACTTCATTGTCTTATTTATAGTTAATATCTGATTTTGTCCATCTGCCGTATCTCAGGGGAGCAATTTCAACTGCGGGTTCTTCATCACAAGCAAGCTGTGAAAGAACAAGTCCAACTGCAGGCGAAATTCCGAAGCCATGTCCTGTGAAGCCGCATGCAAGGATAAGTCCCGGACATTCATCTACCTTGCTTATGCAGGGAACATGATCTGCACAGGAATCCATCCAGCCTGCCCAGGTACGTACTACCTTGATATCGGCAAGTGAGGGGAAATAGTTCATGATGCCTCTGCAGGCAGCCGATGCCGCTATGCTTGAGGATACGGGCTTGCCGGGCTTTGCATAAGGTTCAAGTCCCGAGTTAAGACCGAATACAAATGAACCGTGATCTGTCTGATGTCCGTAGAAATCAGCATCCGCAGTTCCCAGCATCTGCCAGAACATAGGAGAAACTGCTTCGGTTACAAGAGTTTCGAGGAGAACAGGCTGCATGGGGATATCCACGCCAACTGTATTGGCAATTGCTCTGCTCTCAAAGCCCGCAGCAAGGATTATCTTATCAGCTTCGTAAATATTACCCGAGGCTGCAACTGCCTGTCTGACGGCACCCTTGATCTTTCTCAGCTCAACTATCTTTTCATCGGAGATGAAATGTGCTCCCAGACGTCTTGCCATTTTGTAGTAGCCCATTGTTGCTGTCAGAGGATTTGCGTGTCCGTCCGTAGGACACCAGCTTGCACAGGTCACCGCATCCGAAAGATAAGGATTGATCTCACGAGCTTCCTTACCATCGATCATTCTTACGTCAAGACCGTTTTTCACGCCTCTGTCTGTAAGCCCTTCAAGTATCTGCTTATGCTTTTCTGTACATCCGAGACGGAGATTGCCCTGCTGATGATACTCAACATTCGTATCCAGCATCTCGGAAAGATTCGGCCAGATATTTTTTATAGCATACATTACAAGAGGAAGCTCTCTGGGATCACGTCCCGACTGACGAACACCGCCGCCGTTTCTGACAGAACCGCCGTTTCCGATATTTG
>JBJERX010000094.1:0-2640 GCA_051882495.1 Huintestinicola sp.
AAGGACGAATGTATGTACAAATACCAGCGTATCTGGGAGCAGCTTACAAAGGAATTCAAAAGCTACAGTGACAAGCTGATGTTTGAGTCCCTGAATGAAGAAGGCTGCTGGGACGATATCTGGAACCGCTACAGCGGCAAAGAGGAAGGCAAAGCAGAGGCATTCGGTCTCCTGAATGAGATCAACCAGAAATTTGTTGATATTGTAAGAGCGTCCGGCGGAAATAATAAAAAGCGTCATCTGCTGATTGCGGGATATGCAACGGATGTGGCACTTACCTGCGATGAGCTTTACAAAATGCCTGATGACCCGGCAAACCGCTGTGCTGTTTCGGTTCATTATTATACTCCTTCAACCTTTGCTATACTTGAAAAGGACGCATCATGGGGCAAGTGCAGAAAGGATTGGGGAACAGAAGCAGATATTGCCGAGCTTGAAAACAATATGAACATGATGAAGGAGCATTTTGTGGACAAGGGTATTCCTGTTATTATCGGTGAATATGGCTGTCCCGTTAAAAACAAGGAAGAGGATTCGATCCGCCTGTATCTTACAAGCGTTTGTGAAGCGGCATATGACAGAGATATGTGCCCTGTTCTGTGGGATATTACAGATGCTTTCTACAGCCGTACCGATTGCAGCTTTAAAGATCCCGAGTTACTTAACGGACTTATGGCAGTAAAGGATTAATCAAGCTATAATACAGATTACGAAAGGATATGATCGCAATGACTATGAAAAAAACTGCAGCTATATGTGCAGCATTGAGCTTAACTGCTTCAATGACCGCCTGCGGAGATACAGAGGAACACGGCTATCTCCTTGAGCAGGAAACAACTACAGCATTCACAGTAGAGATCAATACCGAGACTCTTGCACCCGAGCAGGAAGAGCAGGTGAATGCACTTGCGGATTCTCTTGATGGCGAGCTTGAAAACAAGACGATCAAGTGGCTTTCATTCTATGATCCCTGGCATCCCACAGGATTCGGAAATACAAAGCCGGTTTCCGTTGAGCTTTTTGAAAAGAAATATGGCGGAAATATAGAGTATTATCCTACAACCTGGGCTAATCAGTACAGTGATCTTTCCACATTCATTTTAGGCGGCGAGGGGATCGACTTTTTCCCTGCCACCGAAGCAGTTCCGAAATGCGTTATTTCGGGAATGACTCAATCCTATGACTCCTATGTGGATTGGAGCAGTCCTCTCTGGGAAAGCGTAAAGGATCTTAACGAAATGTTTGCCATCGGCGGACAGCATTACCTTATGGCTTGTCAGGCGACTGAAGGCTATGTTGTGTATTACAATCGCAAGACCATTGAAGAGCTTGGCTTTGAGGATCCCAAAGTGCTTTACGAAAATGGTGAATGGACTCTTGAAAAATTTAAGGAAATGCTGCTTGAATTTGTGGACACCGATTCCGAACAGTACGGACTTGACGGCTGGTTCAATGCAACTCCTCTTTATCTGGCAAGCGGCGTTCCTGCGGTATCAATTTCCGACGGAAAGCTTATCAACAATATGAAAGATCCTTCCTTTGAAAGAGCAATGCAGTTCCAGTATGACCTGAACAAAAACGGACTTGTACTTGATAAGAGTCTGTTCAACTGGTCACCTCAGATACAGTTTATGGGAGAGGGTAAGGAGCTTTTCTACATAGGCGGTCTCTATGAAATAGAGCAGTCTCCCGATATCTGGACAAAGAATTTCGGTTCTGCTGAAGACGTGTTCTTCGTACCTATCCCCAGAGATGAGCAGGCTGATAAGTATTATTACAATGCTGAGATAGACTGCTATAACCTCTGCAAGGGAGCAGGCAATCCCGAGGGTGTTGCAAGATTAATGGAATGTATCATAGCTTCTTATGATGACGAGAATTCACGTCAGATAAGCAACGAAAAGCATAAGTCCGACTACGGCTGGACAGATGAAATGCTTGAGATGAAGGACGAGGTCAAGCGTCTCACCGTTGAGAATCCTGTCAGGGATATCTACGGCGGACTTCCCAGCGATACAGCCAATCTTGTAAGCGATGCGATCAATCAGCCTTTGCAGGGCAACGACTGGTACTCAGTCCGTGATACCTCATTTGACGCTATCGACATGGGCATAAATGATGCAAACGACCAGATAGCACAACAGCAATAAGCACCTGTCTTCACAAAATATGTGTGGGGATTTTCAAGCATAATTTTGCAGATTACAAGGAAAAAATCCGCAGACTGGCTTGCCGCCCGGCAAGGGCTTTTTAACGCAGTAAGCTGCATAATTTGCCGAAAAGATGTGTGCATATGCTTGTTAAGACAGGTTCTGATTCTTCTCTCTTCATATTCTTCATATATTTTCCCGAAAAGGCTGCTCTGAGAGCGGCCTTTTTGGGAAAAAAAGAAAGGACGGTAAATAACAATGAATCCATATCTTCCAAACTATGAATATATCCCCGATGGGGAACCGAGAGTATTTGGTGACAGAATATATGTATATGGTTCACATGACAGATCAGGCTCGGACAGCTTCTGCGATTTTGTTTTGAAATGTTGGAGTGCACCTTTGTCCGATCTTACAAAATGGGTGTGCCACGGTGATATTTTTCATACAAAGGCAGACAGAGATCACCCCTCGGACATTGACTGGAACG